>NZ_JBLLNL010000006.1:0-224001 GCF_048158365.1 Denitraticella aggregata
GTACGCTGGGTCTCATCCGGTCACACTGACCGCTCCGAATCTCGTGGCCGCGTAGAATTCGCAGTTGTCGCTCCGCCGGCCGGTCTGCGAGGCCCGTTCAGGGCTTCAGGAAGGGTTGCACCGGATCGGCGCGGTGCTTCTTGTCCTGCTTGTCCTTCTTCTTTTCCTTCTGGGTTTTCAAGGGCTGTTTCTTGCCTTCCTTGTTGCTGCTGCGTTCCTTGCTCATGACGCTCGCTCCGGAAATGTGCCCACCATGGATTGGCGGTATTCGATCATAGGAGTCGAAGCCGTCGGGCGATGTGCGTTAGCGAACATTGGCCTGCTCTTCCTTCTGCGATTCGCGACCTGTGCCGCGTTAAGGGACAATACGGTTTCGGGAATGTACTCACGCACCGGCCGGTGGCTTCAAGATGCTGCTGGGGATGATTCGCGGCGACAGGGGGCGTGAGATCCCGCATTCACCGTATTCCCTTCAATGGTCGTCGCATCACTCGAGAACATGCCCCATCACCACGCGTTTCATCTGCTCGGCCTGACGCCGGGCGCTTCTTCAGCCGAGATCAAGCGCGCGTTCCGCCGGCTCGCGATGCAGTGGCATCCGGATCGCAACCGCGATCCGCTGGCTCCGGATCGCTTCAAGCAGTTGCGTGAGGCCTACGAAAATCTCCTGGCAGATATCGCGGTGCAGTCCGAGGATCAGGTTGAGCCCGGCGCGCCGCACGCAGACGCCGAACCATCGCCCCGACGTCGAGCGGCAGACCGTCGGCAGACGGTGGAAATTGGGCTCGAAGAAGCTTTCCTCGGTTGCAAACGGCAGGTCTGGATCGAACGGGAGGCGCCCTGTGTCGACTGTACAGGCGAGGGCTTTCATGTCCTGTCGCACGGCCGGCTGTGCGCGGATTGCCACGGGTCGGGGCGTCTTCGCACGGCCAATGGACTGCAAAGCTGTGACGCCTGCCTCGGACGTGGCTATCGTTACCGCGCCGAATGCGAGACCTGCGCCGGCAGGGGTCGCATCGTCGGGCGCGAGCCGATCGAGCTGCAGGTGCCGGCCGGCAGCCGGGATGGGGCCGAGCTCAGGGTGGCGGGCGCGGGCGAACGCGGCAACGGTCTGGACGGCGGCGATCTGCTCGTGACGATCCGTATCGCCGCGCATCCGCTGTACCGCATCGATGATCGCGACCTGGTGATCCGGCGACCGGTCGGCGCGTTGCGGATGCTGCTGGGCGGAGAGATCGTCGTGCCGCACCCGCGTGGTCGCCTGAGCCTCGAGATGACCGCCGGTCCGGTTCGAATGCGAGAATGGCGTCTCGATGGCGCGGGTTGGCCTGCAAGTGGCACCGGCGCACCGGGCGCGCTGCGGGTCGAATTGCACCCGGTGTGGCCGGAAGGCCTTACGCCCGAACTGCAGGGGCTGCTCGGTCCGCTGGTCGAGGCGATCGAACGCAGGGCGCCCGAATTCGAGCCGGAGGTGGCGGCCTGGAAAGCCCGTTGGCTGAGGCCAGGGTCGCGCGAAGACGAGGAGGGCTCATGACATGATCCGCTGTCCGCAATGCGGCTCCACCGAATGCCGGGAGTCAAGATGGCGCAACGAGGACGAGCGTCGCAGGCAGCCGGGCGAGCGCCCGTTTCGTTGTCATGCGTGTCTGCATCTGTTTTTCAGCAGGGGCGGCCGGCGTCGGCTACGAGACAATCCCGTGGTCGCGGCGGTCGGCGGAAGCACGCTCGTGATGGTGCTGGCGGTCATCGTGATCATGTGGTTCTGGTCCAATCGTGACCGAGGCGCGCAAACGGTCACAGCGCCGGTGGTGGAGGCGCCCGTCGCGACGGGCGGAGGGGCTGCGGCGGGCACCGACGACTGAGGTGTGCCTGCGGGGCGTCCACAGCTGCGGCGAGCGTTCGCTGGCGTGTAAACGCGCACCGGCGAATCGTCTTCGATTCGCCGGTGCGGCTGCCAGGGCCATCAGGCCCCCTTTATGCGATCAGATCCGTGCGGCCTTCAGAATGCCATTGAGGGTCGCGCTCGGACGCATGACCGCCTTGCACTTCTCGGGATCTGCAAGAAAATAGCCGCCGATATCGACCGGCTTGCCCTGCACAGACGACAGCTCTTCGACGATCTTCTGCTCGTTCTCACGCAGCGACTTCGCGAGCGGTGCGAAGCTGGCTGCCAGTTCGGCGTCCTCCTTCTGCGCGGCGAGCGTTTCGGCCCAGAACAGGGCGAGATAGAACTGGCTGCCACGGTTGTCGAGCTCACCGGTCTTGCGCGACGGCGACTTGTTTTCGTCGAGCAGCCTGCCGGTGGCTTCGTCCAGCGTCTTCGCGAGGATCTTGGCCTTGGTGTTGCCGGTCTTGATGCCCAGATCCTCGAGCGACACCGCCAGCGCAAGGTACTCGCCCAGCGAATCCCAGCGCAAGTGGTTTTCCTGCGTGAGCTGCTGCACGTGCTTGGGTGCCGAACCGCCTGCGCCGGTCTCGTACATGCCGCCACCGGCCATCAGAGGCACGATCGACAGCATCTTGGCCGACGTGCCCAGCTCCATGATCGGGAACAGGTCGGTCAGATAGTCGCGCAGGATGTTGCCGGTCACCGAAATGGTGTCGAGTCCTCGGACCACGCGCTCCAGCGTGAAGCGCATCGCGCGCACCTGGCTCATGATCTGGATATCGAGATCGCTGGTGTCGTGGTCCTTGAGATAGGTCTGCACCTTCTTGATCAACTCGTTCTCGTGCGGCCGGTAAGGGTCGAGCCAGAATACGGCCGGCATGCCGGAATTGCGCGCACGGGTAACGGCGAGCTTGACCCAGTCGCGGATCGGCGCGTCCTTGACCTGGCACATGCGCCAGATGTCGCCTTCTTCGACGTTCTGCGCGAGCAGCACTTCACCGGTATCGAGGTCGGTGATGTTGGCCACGCCAGTCTCGGAAATCTCGAAGGTCTTGTCGTGGGAACCGTATTCCTCGGCTTTTTGCGCCATCAGGCCGACGTTCGGCACCGTGCCCATCGTGCGCGGGTCGAAGTTGCCGTGCCATTTGCAGAAGTTGATCATCTCCTGGTAGATGCGCGCAAAGGTGGATTCCGGCATCACGCACTTGCTGTCGTACTGCTTGCCATCGGGGCCCCACATCTTGCCGCCCTGGCGGATCATCGCAGGCATCGACGCGTCTACGATGATGTCGTTCGGCGAATGGAAGTTGGTGATGCCCTTGGCCGAGTCGACCATGGCCAATGCCGGTCTGTGCTCCTGGCAGGCGTGCAGGTCGCGAATGATCTCGTCGTGCTTGGATTCGGGCAGGGTCTTGATCTTCTCGTACAGGTCGAGCATGCCGTTATTGACGTTGATGCCGAGTTCGTCGAACAGCTTGCCGTGCTTCTCGAAGGCTTCCTTGTAGTAGATCTTGACGCAATGGCCGAACACGATCGGGTGCGAGACCTTCATCATCGTCGCCTTCACGTGCAGCGAGAACAGGATGTCAGCGTCGCGGCAGTCGTCGAGTTCCCGCTCGTAGAACTCGCACAGTGCCTTCTTGCTCATGAACATCGAATCGATGATCTCGCCGTCCTGAAGCGAAACCTTGGGCTTCAGCACGATGGTCTTGCCCGACTTGGTGATCAGCTCCATCTTGACGTCGCGCGCCTTATCCAGCGTCAGCGACTTCTCGCCGTGATAGAAGTCGCCGCGGTGCATGTGCGAGACGTGCGTCTGCGACCACTGCTTCCATTCACCCATCGAGTGCGGATTCTTCTTCGCGTAGTTCTTGACCGCGGTGGGCGCGCGACGGTCGGAGTTACCCTCGCGCAAGACCGGGTTCACCGCCGAGCCGAGGCACTTGCCATAGCGTGCGATGATCGCCTTGTCTTCGTCCGTCTTGGGGTCTTCCGGATAGTCGGGAATCTTGTAGCCCTTGGCCTGCAGTTCCTTGATGCAGGCCTTGAGCTGTCCCACCGAGGCGCTGATGTTGGGCAGCTTGATGATGTTCGCGTCGGGGTCGAGCGTCTTGCGGCCCAGTTCGCCGAGCGTATCCGGAACCTTCTGGTCATCGCTCAGATAGTCGGAGAATTCAGTCAGCACTCGAGCCGACACCGAGATGTCCGCCTTGGCGATCTCGACGCCCGCCGGGCCGGTGAAGGTCCGGACGATCGGTAGAAACGCGCACGTCGCCAGCAACGGCGCTTCGTCCGTGAGCGTGTAAATGATCTTAGATTTCCCTGTATGCATTTTCTCCCCCTTTTGAAGAGCTGAACAAATGACAAGCTGCCTGAGGCTCCACGCCTGCAAAACCCAACGACCCATTATACGTGGCGCAGGCCCGTTCATGCGTGGGATTGCTTCAGGCAGTGCTGCGACGTCGCGACCGACAACCAGCAAAGCCGCACATGCCCTCTATACCGGCGCCTGTTCGACCGTTCGGATTCGGGGCACGTGTTGAGTTGCGTCAAGGCGCCGCGTTCAGCTCTCATTCATCTTCATGTCCATAGAATCCGTGGCCAATTACCCACCGAGGAGCATTCAGATGAGCCCGAAAGTCACTTTTCTCGCACTGCTGGCGGTCACCGCGCTGGTGCACGTCGACGTGGCCGCTGCGACCGAACCCGTGCGGCCGGTCACAGGAGCCGAAGCGCAGCCTGCCTCGGGTCGGTGTCTTCCGAGCGAACCCACGGTCAGAGAGGGCATGGAGGCCATCCGGACACATGTCGAAGCCGCGCTGACGGCGGCCGGGGGCCGGGACATGGACCCGGACGAACTGGTCACGCTGGCCCGGACGATCGACGGGAAGCTTCCAGGGATACGCGCGGAAGGTCTGCCCAAGCCCTGTCATCGCCAATTTCTGCTGATCACCGACGACATCAGCAATGGTACGGACCTGATGATCGGCGCCCAGCGCGTGGAGGCTCAGCGAATGGGCTTGATGACGGTGGTGCAGGCGCTCAATCTTTACGGGCGTCGGTTCGATCATCCCGACTGGCATGTCCTGTCCTACGTGCCGGGTCGCAAGGCGCCGTAGGAGGCTGTCGGCCTTGATGCTGATCTACTGCGCCGGTGGTTGCCGAGTGCGTCAGCGGCTGCCCGGAACGCCGAAAAGGCTCAGAATGTCCTGAAAGGCGCGCGCGCTGGTCTTGGGGTCGTAACGCTCGAAAGCCTTTTGCTGCCGCACCCGATCTGCGGGCGGCAGCGCGTCGAGGATGGTCTTGCGTTCGACCAGGATATCCTGATGCATCCGCTCGGTGACGAAGACGAACGGCATCGGCAGATAGATGCCATTGGTCTGACGCAGATGAAAACGGGGCTGAGAGGGCAGGATGTTGTCGGAGTGGTGACTTTTCATGACGCCTTACGTTGAGGAGGACTGAATCCGAGTCTTTTTATACCATCGCGACGAGCGAAACATTGACCTAGGTCACTACGGATGCATTTTCTTACGTCTGATCGCGGATTCACGCCTGCCCAGCCACTCCATGAGTGACGATCGCGTTCGTCCGGGAGGCTGCTAGAATTCGGGCTATCCTTCCGCGCGACGCAGCCACCTCCTTTCAGGCAGCATCATGTTCAGACGTTTCAAGCCCGGCCCGATCACGCTTGCGGTTGTTCTCGCACTGGGGCTGGTTGCCTGGATGGTTTCCGGATCGGTGAATGTCTTCAGGGAGGACGAACCGCCGATTCCGGAAGTGCTGCCGACCATGCCCATGCAGGTCGAGACGCGCTGGATGGAGGCCCAGCAGTATGCGCCCCGGCTGACGCTGCAGGGCCAGATCGAACCCATTCAGCAGCTCGATTTCGCGTCGCAGATCGCCGCCTCGATAGAGGCTCTTCCGCTGCCGGCCGGTGCGCCGGTGAGCAAGGGGCAGGTCTTCGCGCATCTCTCGCTGGATGCGCGGCAGGCAGAGGCCACGCGTTTCGAGGCGGAAGTACGGCTTCGCGAAAGCGAGCTTGCCGCGGTCGAACGCCTGCGTGTCAGCGGGATGCAGACCGAGACGGAGCGGCTCAGGATCCTGGGCGAACTCGCGCGGGTGCGCGCGGAACTCGAAAGCGCGCGTCTGGCCATCGCGCATACGCGGCCGGCCGCGCCCTTCGATGCCATGCTGGATCGCCGTCTGGTCGAAGTGGGGGACTATGTGCAGCCGGGCACACCGCTGGCGCGGCTGGTCGCGATCGATCGGATCAAGGTCACCGCACAGGTGCCGCAGCAGGAGGTGATGCATCTCGCAATGGGTCAGGACGCGGACATCGACCTCCTCGACGGGCGTCGCCTGACCGGCACGCTGACCTTCATCGCCAGTGCGGCCGAGCCGGGCACGCGCAGCTTCCGCATCGAGCTCGAGGTGGACAATCCGGATCGGCTGCGCATCGCCGGTGCCAGTGCGACCGTGAGGATTCATCTGCCGCCCGTGATGGCGCACCGCGTGTCGCCGGCCCTGCTGGCGCTCGATGGCGACGGACGGCTGGGCGTTCGCCTCGTCGATGAGGACGACCGGATGGAGATCGTGCCGATACGTCTGCTGAGCGTGGACAACGACGGCGCCTGGATCACCGGCGTCGGCGAGCGGCTTCGCATGATCACCCGCGGTGGTGGTTTCGTCGAGCCCGGCGACCGTGTCGTCCCGGTGGACATCGACTAGCATGATCCTAGGAGGCTGTCGGACTTGAGCGATCGTCACGAGCCGGGTGGGAAAGCGAGGACAGATCTGGTCGATTTTGAGGCGCATAGTGGTTCTATGCAACGAAAAATCGGGCAGATATGGACCGCTTCTCCCACCGGCGCAGTAGATCAGCCTCAAGTCCGACGGCCTCCTAGAAACCGCAGTTGACCGCTTCGTCATTTGCCTCGAGTTCAATGAATGCTGACTCTGTTGCCTCCGAGACGGGTCGCCAGATGGGTGAGTCCGCTACGCGCCCGATTGCACGCCTGGCGCGCCTGGCGTCGTTGCTCCTCGTTGCAGGGAGTGACCATGCGGCCTCGTCGCGCCTTGCCAGACGGCCCGCCACACCCACACTCGCGCACGTCCAACTGCGGTTTCTAGGATGAAATCGCCGATTCGGGCCGCGATCGACCGTAGCCGTGCGACGCTGACGGCGCTGCTGTGTCTGCTGGTGGGCGGATTCGCGGCCTATGTGTCCATTCCCAAGGAGGCCAATCCGGACGTCACGATTCCGATCATCTACGTGTCGATGGAGCTGCAGGGCATCAGCCCCGAGGATGGCGAACGCCTGCTGGTGCGCCCGATGGAGCAGGAATTGCGGGCGATCGAGGGCATCAAGAAGATGAGCTCGGTCGCGAGCGAGGGGCATGCGTCGGTGACGCTGGAGTTCGATGCCGGTTTCGATCCGGCGCGGGCGCTGCAGGACGTGCGCGAGAAGGTCGACACGGCCCGTGCCAAGTTGCCCGCCGAAGCGGACGAACCGCGCGTTCACGAGATCAATGTGGCGCTGTTTCCGGTGTTGACGATCGGTCTGTCCGGACCGTTCGCCGAGTCCGAACTCGTGTTTCTGGCGCGCGAGATCAAGCAGGCGATCGAGGGTGTGCCGGCGGTGCTGGAAGTCGATATCGGCGGCGACCGGGAGGACCTGCTCGAGATCATCGTCGCACCCCAGGTGCTCGAGAGCTACGGCGTCGATTACGGTCTGCTCGCGACGCTGGTTTCGCGCAACAACCGCCTGGTGGCAGCGGGCAGTCTGGACACCGGTGTGGGTCGCATGGCGATGACGGTGCCGGGTGTGATCGAGGATCTCGACGATCTGCTCGCGATGCCGGTGAAGGCCGATGGCGACACGATCATCACCTTCGGCGATGTCGCGACGCTGCGGCGCAGCTTCAAGGACCCGGAGGGGTTCGCGCGCATCAACGGACAGCCTGCGGTCGCGCTCGAGGTGTCCAAACGGGCCGGTGCGAACATCATCGAGACGATCGCGCAGGTCAAGGCGGTGGTCGAGCAGGCCCGACGCATCGCGCCGCCCGGCCTGCAAGTCGACTACATCATGGACCAGTCGCGCGAGATCGAGGACATCCTGCGCGACCTGCTCAACAACGTGCTGACCGCGGTCGTGCTGGTGTTGATCCTGATCGTCGCGACGATGGGGCCGCGATCGGCCCTGCTGGTCGGCCTGACGATACCGGGTGCCTTCCTCACCGGGATCCTGGCGATCTGGGCGATCGGTTACACGATGAATATCATCGTGCTTTTTTCGTTGATTCTGGTGGCGGGCATGCTCGTCGATGGTGCGATCGTCGTCGGCGAACTTGCGGACCGGAATCTGGCGGCCGGCGCGTCTCCTGCCGATGCGTGGGCCGCTGCGGCCGACCGCATGGCATGGCCGATCATCGCCTCGACCGCGACCACGCTGGCGGTGTTCGTGCCGCTGCTGTTCTGGCCAGGCGTGGTCGGCGAGTTCATGAAGTACCTGCCGGCGACGGTCATCCTGTGCCTGCTGGCTTCGCTGGCGATGGCGCTGATCTTCCTGCCCACGCTCGGCAGCATCGCCGGTGGTCGCAGGGCCGGCGTTGTGGCCGGGGTCGGCGAGAGCCGGGGGTACCGGGTCGTGCTGGCGAGACTGCTCGAGAGGCCGGGGTTGACGCTGCTGGGCATGCTGGCGCTGATCTCGCTGGTCTATGCGGCGTATGGGCGCTTCAATCACGGCGTGGAGTTCTTCCCGTCGGTCGAGCCTGATTCGGCGCAGATCCAGGTTCGCGCCCGCGGCGATCTGTCCATCCACGAACGTGACGCGATCCTGAAGGAGGTCGAGGCGCGCCTGCTGGGCATGCCCGAGGTCAAGGCCTTGTATGCCCGATCGTTTTCAACGCCAGCCGAGGGGCGCGGTGGTCCGGACGTGATCGGCGTGTTGCAGTTCCAGCTGACCGAATGGCATCAACGCCGGCCGGCGTCGCGCATCCTGGAGTCGATGCGTGCGCGTACCGCGGACCTGCCCGGCATCGTGATCGAGGTGCGCGAGCAGGAGCAGGGGCCGACCGCCGGCAAACCGGTGCAGTTGCAGATCGCGTCTGTCGACCCGCAACTGGCCGGCCGGGTCACGGACCTGCTGCGCGCGCGGATGCAGTCGCTCGGCGGTTTCGTCGACATCGAGGACGACCGCAGCCTTGCCGGAATCGAATGGCGTGTCCGGGTCGATCGCGAGGCCGCGACGCGTTTCGGCGCGGATGTGCTCAGCGTCGGCAGCGCGGTGCAACTGGTCACGCATGGTCTGATGCTCGCGACCTACCGTCCGGAGGATGCGACCGACGAGGTCGATATCCGGGTGCGCCTGCCCGAGAGCTGGCGCTCGCTCGACCAGCTCGGCCGACTCACGCTGAACACGTCGCGCGGACAGGTGCCGCTGTCCAACTTCGTGACGCTCGAACCGGCGCCCAAGACCGGCACCGTGCGCAGGATCGACGGCCAGCGCGCGATCACGCTGCAGGCCGACCTGCAGGATGGTTACCGCCTGGACGAACGCCTGCGGGTGCTCGGCGCGGTCTTCGGCGAGCTGCCGGCCGGCGTGTCGATCAAGGTATCCGGCGAGGATGCGGATCAGCGCGAAGCCGCAGCCTTCCTGGCCACCGCGTTCCTGGTCGCGCTGTTGCTGATGACGCTGATTCTGGTGACCCAGTTCAACAGTCTTTACCAGACCGCGCTGGTGCTGTCGGCGATCGTGTTCTCCACGGCCGGCGTGCTGCTGGGCCTGCTGATCACCGGTCAGCCGTTCGGGATCGTGATGGTGGGTATGGGGGTCATCGCGCTGGCCGGCATCGTCGTGAACAACAACATCGTGCTCATCGACACCTACAACGCGATGCGTCGCGATGGAATGTCCGCGTTCGATGCGGCACTCGAGACCGGCTGCGTGCGCCTGCGCCCGGTATTGCTGACTGCGATCACGACGATACTCGGCCTGATGCCGATGGTGCTCGGCGTCAACGTGAATCTGCTCGAGCCCAGCCTGGGCGTCGGGGCACCCTCGACGCAATGGTGGACGCAGCTGTCCAGCGCGATCGCAGGGGGTCTCGCGTTCGCGACGGTGCTCACGCTGCTGCTGACACCCTGCATGCTGGTGCTGGGTGCGCGGGTGGGGGAGATGCGCTGGTTGCGGCCGCGTGCGGGCACGTCACCGGCTGATGAAGCCGGATGATGCGCCCGGCGTTCCGGACCGCCGGTCGTGTGCATGCTTACGCGGGTCGGCGCCCGGCCTGCCGACACGGAGGATGAATCTGATATGAGCGCAGGCATGACATTCCAGGGCCTCGAAGCGGCTACGACATTCCGGCGATGCCGGGCATGGCCGAGTCGGAGGTCCAGACGCCGGCGCTGGTGATCGACTCGCGCGTCTGGCGAGGCAGGCGAGAATCATCGTGTGCGTGGATGACGCCGCCTCGGTCGCAGAACTTTCGGCCGCGGCCCGGCGTCATGGCGTGACGCTCGAGGTGCTGGTGGAGATCGACTGCGGCGCGGGCCGCTGCGGTGTCCCCTGTGGGCAAGCCGTCGTGGACCTGGCCAGGGCGGTGGTTTCGGCCGATGGGCTCGTGTTCTCGGGCATCCAGGCCTATCAGGGCGGCGCCCAGCATCTGGTTTCGTTCACCGAACGCAAGGCGCGCATCGACGAGGCGATCCGTCAGGTCAGCGAAACGCTCGAGCTGCTCAGAGGCGACGGTATCGATTGCGAAATCGTCGGTGGCGCGGGCACAGGCAGCTTCGAGCTCGAGGGGCGATCGGGGGTCTACAACGAGCTTCAATGCGGATCCTACGCCTTCATGGATGCCGACTATCAGCGCTTGCGGGATCGGTCAGGCGCCGTCGTCCATCATTTCGACAACGCGCTGTTCATCCTGACCAGCGTGATGAGCCACGCCGAGACAGACAAGGCGATCGTGGATGCCGGTCTCAAGTTGCAATCGGTCGATTCGGGCCTGCCCACAATATTTGGTCGCAGCGACGTGGATTACGTCAAATGCACCGACGAGCACGGCGAATTCCGTGATCCGGCCGGCGTGCTGGAGTTCGGAGGACATCCGGGCTGGAGGTGCAGTTCGTCGTCAGCGCATTCCAGGAGCGCGGGCGGTTCTGCCCCGCTGGCGGATTCTATGTCAGAAAAGACAAGCCTTGCTTACACGCGCTCAACCGTGGTCGAAGATCAGGCATTCAAGTTTCGGGGATCGCCTCAACGGGCCCCTGAGCCGTCACCGCGGTGTGCTTCGCTGTCCTCGTGAACCTCGCGGATCACCTCTCCTTCGATCACCACCACGTCGGGCGGGTTCTCCCGCATCTTCTTGCGTATCGCGCGGGTCTTCCACCACAGGTAGCCCCAGGCGACCGTACCGACCGCCACGAAGCCCGCGAACAGCACGACCGAGAACATCAGCGCCAGCGCGAACACGCCTGCGCCGACGATCGCAGCCAGGATCTTCTGCGTCAGCGTCATCGGTTCGACGGTCTGCCGGTGCAGCCTGCCGAAGAGTTGATCGAATCTAGGATCTCTTTGCATGTTGGGCGCCTCGATTTGGAATGAGCGCCGGGTCAGGCCAGCGCGGGATAGTCGATGTAGCCGTGCTCGCCGCCGCCGTAATAGGTCTTGCGGTCGCCGTCGTTCAGCGGTGCGTGCTCCCGCATCCGGCGCACCAGATCCGGGTTGGCGATGAAAGGCTTGCCAAACGCGACCAGGTCGGCACGGCCTTCGGCGAGCGCGGCCTCCGCCATTGCCTGATCGTAGCCGTTATTGACCATCCATGCGCCCGAACCGCCCGCATTGCGATAGGTTGCGCGAAACTTCGCATAGTCGAAGGGCTTGCTTCCCTGCTGAAAATCCCGGTCACCGCCAGTCGCGCCTTCGATGACGTGGATGTAGGCGAGCGGACGGTGCGCGAGCTCGCGTATCACATGCTCGAACAGCGGTTGCGGATCCGGGTCGGACGCGTCGTTGGCCGGCGTGACCGGTGACAACCGGATTCCGGTCCGACCCGGGCCGGACTCTGCGATGACCGCGTCGATGACCTCGAGCAGCAGGCGCGACCGATTCTCGATGCTGCCGCCATAGGCGTCGCTGCGCTGGTTGCTGCCGGAACGCAGAAACTGGTCGATCAAGTAACCGTTGGCCGCGTGCACTTCGATACCGTCGAATCCCGCCTGCAGCGCCGCACGGGTGGCACGGCGATAATCGTCGACGATGCCAGGCAATTCGGGGAGTTCGAGCGCGCGCGGTTCGGAGGTCGGCACGAAGGCGCCGCGGCCGGCTTCGTCGATGACGAAGGTCTTTGCGTTGGCGCAAATCGCGGACGGCGCAACCGGGGCGCGATTGTCTGGCTGCAGCGACACATGCGAGATACGTCCCACATGCCACAACTGCACCACGATCCGTCCTGCGGCCGCATGGACCGCATCGGTCACGCGCCGCCATCCGTCGATCTGATCAGGCGCATACAGTCCGGGCACGTCGGCGTAGCCCTGGCCCTGGTGGCTGATCGCGGTCGCCTCGGTGATGATCAGTCCGGCACTTGCGCGCTGGGCGTAATAGGTGGCGGTGATCGGAGCCGGGACCGCGCCAGGCGACCGGTTACGGGTCAGCGGTGCCATGACGATGCGGTTGGGGAGGCGCAGCGCCCCCAGCGTGATCGGGTCGAACAGTGTGTGCATGCCTGAAACTCTGTGAGAGTGGATGTAGCTCGTGCTCGTGCGTCGGCTCAAAGTTGAACATCGACCACATGCGAAGTTCAATATTGTCCTCGCAACCCAACATCAGTGCCAGCAAGTCGATGCATGTCCGGGACGGTGAGAGCGCATGCCCCGGCGCGTCCTCGGGTCGATTCGCCCGCTGTTGACTTGCATCGACGGTGCAACATACAATCGCGGCCTTCATCCGGGGGCGGTTAGCTCAGCGGTAGAGCACTGCCTTCACACGGCAGGGGTCACTGGTTCGATCCCAGTACCGCCCACCACACATCGGACCCCGTCGCGCAAGCTGCGGGGTTTTTTGTTTAAAGGCCTTTCACTGGGCGTTCGTTCGTATGGTCCGTACGAATGCCGTGCGCAGAAACGGCCTTCGATCTCGACAGGCATCCAGCGTAAATGACCGCATCCATCCGCACCCGCTTCGCACCCAGCCCGACCGGTTATCTCCACATCGGCGGGGCCAGAACCGCATTGTTCTGCTGGGCGTATGCTCGCCGACATCAGGGCAGCTTCATCCTGCGGGTCGAGGACACCGACGTCGAACGGTCTACGCCCGAGGCGGTGCAGGCGATTCTGGACGGCATGGCGTGGCTGGGCCTGGATCCGGACGAAGGACCCTTCTACCAGATGCAGCGCATGGAGCGTTACAAGGCGGTGATCCGGCAGATGCTGGCGTCCGGGGCGGCCTACCATTGCTACACCAGCGCCGAGGACCTTGACCGGATGCGCGAGGCGCAGCGTGCGCGCGGCGAGAAACCGCGCTACGACGGCCGCTGGCGGCCGGAGCCGGGCAAGGCCCTGCCGACGCCGCCGGACGGCGTGAAGCCGGTGGTCCGTTTCCGGAATCCGTCCGATGGCGTCGTCGGGTGGGACGATCTGGTCAAGGGCCGGATCGAGTTTGCGAACGCGGAACTCGATGATTTCATCATCGCGCGCGCCGACGGTACGCCGACCTACAACTTCTGTGTGGTCGTCGACGACTGGGAGATGCGGATCACGCATGTGATTCGCGGCGACGACCATGTGAACAACACGCCCCGCCAGATCAACGTGCTGCGTGCGCTAGGGGCCGAGGTGCCCCGTTACGCGCATCTGTCGATGATTCTCGGGGACGACGGCACCAAGCTGTCCAAGCGACATGGCGCGGTCAGCGTGATGCAGTATCACGACGACGGCTATCTGCCGGAGGCGGTCATCAACTATCTCGCGCGGCTCGGCTGGAGCCATGGCGATGACGAGATCTTCTCGCGTGAGCAGTTCGTCGAATGGTTCGACCTGGACCACATCACGCCGTCGGCCGCGCAGTTCAACACCGAAAAGCTGAACTGGCTGAACGCGCATTACCTCAAGCAGGCCGACGATGCGATGCTGGCCGCGGACGTGTCGAGGCGGCTCGCCCAGCGCGGCGTGGACCCCGAGACTGGTCCCGCGCTCGAAGCGGTCATCGCGCTGTACAAGGAGCGGGTGAGCAATCTGAATGAGCTGGCCGATTCGGTCGAACTGTACCTGGTCGAGGTGCACCCGCCCCCGGAACTGCTCGAACAACACCTGACCGGAACCGCCCGCGCGGCGCTGGCCACGTTGCGCGATCGATTCGGTGCGGTGGTTTGGGACAAGGCCGCGCTGAGTGCTGCGATCAAGCAGACGATGAGCCAGCATGGGCTGAAGATGCCCCAGGTCGCGATCCCGCTACGGGTGGCGATGCTGGGCGTGACGCAAACGCCGTCCATCGACGCGGTGCTCGAGGTGCTGGGTCGCGAGCGGGTGCTGGCGAGACTGTCGCGCTACTTGTGACCATGGTTGCGCAGCACGGCAGCACGGCAGCACGGCAGCACGGCAGGGCTTCACCCGTGGTGCTGGAACTTGCCCGGACGCAATACGCCGACATCCGTGACATAGGTGATCATCGCGTAGTTGTCGAAATAGTGCTTTTCGACATGCTAGATGATCGCGTCGGAGGTCTCGGTGTCGCACAGCACTTCCATGCGGATGCTGCGGTCGGCGCCCCATAGGGCCCGCCGCGCACCGCCCGCCGACAAGCCGATCAGCGCTGCGAGTATGGCGCCGAGCGTGGCGGTTTCTAGCAGGCCGCGCAGCGGTACGGAACGCCGGTCTCGCAGTCAGTCTTCGCGCATACGCCCCCGTTTCGGCGCGCGCAGCATGTAGCGCGCCGGATCCATCGCGTCAGCAAGGTCGCGCTCCACGGGCAGGGGTTCCCGGTCGAGCCGGCTTGCCAGGTATTCCGCGACCAGTGCGGCCCAGACCAGACCGCGCGCGCCGAATCCGGATATCGCATAGAGGTTGGCATGACGCGGAATCGCGTCCAGCGTGGTGTTCCGATCGACGGTGCCTGCGATCGGCACTGCACCGACGATCGGAAGACGGTCCGGCGACGCTGGCCGGAAGCCGACCCGACCGTGCATCGGAAGATCATGCAGATTCCCCGCGTAACCGGGCAACATGAAGTCCAGCTTGACGAGGTTCTCGTGATGATCCGCGAGGCGTAGCGCGGCTTCGTCGTCATCGACCGAGAAGGTGGCCCCAGCGCAGCGCACGCCTTCGATGGCGGGACTCACGTAGCCAAGCCGACACACGACGACCCCGGGGGCGCTGTCCGGCAGTGCCGGCAGGTGTGCGACCTGACCGCGCGCGCTGCGCACCGGCAGCATGCTGGCCTGTTCCAACGCCGTGATTCCGGTGCCGTTGGCCAGGATCGCGACATGCGCGCGCGCGATCTCATGCCCGTCCCGATCGAGCGCGACCCAGTGCCCGTCGTCCTGCATCAGCCGCGCCAGCGACCGGTCGAAGCGGCAATCGATTCGTCCGGATTCGGCTTCGATGTTGGCCGAGCACAGGCTGGGCGGCTGCACCCACCCGCCGCGCGGAAACCACCAACCGCCGAAGGCCACCGGCCAGCCGGCGACGCGGGCTGCCTCGCCCGCGTCGACGAAGCGCAGAAAGTCGACCGGGTAGCGATGGGCCTCGACGGTCGCCCGCATCTTGTCCTGCTGGGTCGAATCGCGGGCGACATGCAGTACGCCGCAGCGATCCCACTTCACGGCGAATCCGCGTTCGGCGAGCCGATCGAGATGATGAACGCCGTACAGGCTGCCGGCGCGGGTCAGTCGCGCGAGCCGATTGTCGTCCAGGCTGGGCAGCGGCCGGAGCACCCCGGCGTGATTGCCGGACGCACCCCGACCGGCGCGCTCGGCTGCATCGATGAGCGCGACCGTCCAGCCGCGCTCGGCCAGGCGGTTCGCGATGCCGGTTCCGGCCAGGCCCGCACCGATCACGAGGGCGTCCCGCCCGGTGGGCCCGGCCGTAGGGGCGCGGTGTCCCTCGAATCGCCCGACCAGCATGTCGCGCTTGCTGGCGAAGCCGGCAACTCTCGCGCAGTCGAAGCCGGCGGCGGCCAGCCGCTCGCGCACAGCCGCGCTGACAGACCAGGTGGCAACGGTCGCGCCGTTCGATGCGAGTCGCCCAAGTTCGGCGATGACGCCTTCCGACCACATCGCCGGATTGCGGGCCGGCGAGAAGCCGTCCAGATAGAACGCGTCGGCCGCGCAGTCCAGTTGCGGCAACAGCGCCGCAGCATCGCCGAACAGCAGGGTCAGCGT
Organism: Denitraticella aggregata; assembly: GCF_048158365.1. NCBI lineage: Bacteria > Pseudomonadati > Pseudomonadota > Betaproteobacteria > Rhodocyclales > Zoogloeaceae > Denitraticella > Denitraticella aggregata. The sequence goes on from NZ_JBLLNL010000006.1 coordinate 16,270, forward strand.
GACCGCAGCGCCATCCAGGTTCAGACGGTGAAACCCGGGGGTCAGGGCCGGCCAGTGACGGCGCAGATGGGCGGACAGTTCGGCCAGTTCAGGCCACTGAAGGTGAAGCCTGGCGAGGTCGTCGACCGCGAACGGGTGGAGTTCGGTCGACACGAAGTGGAGCCTGGCGCATCGTTGCGGGTCGGCACGCCACGCCAGCCATGTGGCCAGAAAATTCAGCCCGATGCCGAAGCCGGTTTCGACGATGGTGAAGGCTGCGCGTCGCTGCCAGCGTTGCGGGAGCCGGCTGCCGGCGACGAAGACCCAGCGTGCCTGCGCCAGGCCACCGGCCGCCGAGTGGTAGACGTCACCGTAGGTTTCGGAGCAGGGTGTACCGTCGCCCCTGAAGGCGAGGGTGGCAGGTACGAGCGGCGTCATTCGGGCGTTCGGGCACGGCAGGGTGGCCGGGTTTCCGGAGGTCTGGCCGGTGCTTACTCCGGTCTCATCTGCGGGAACAGGATCACGTCGCGGATGGACGGACTGTCGGTCAGCAACATGATCAGGCGATCGATACCGATGCCGCACCCGCCGGTCGGAGGCAGGCCGTATTCGAGCGCGCGGATGTAGTCGGCATCGTAGTACATCGCCTCCTCGTCGCCGGCCTCCTTTGCCTGGACCTGTTCCAGAAAGCGTGCCGCCTGGTCCTCCGGGTCGTTCAGCTCCGAAAAGCCGTTGGCGATCTCGCGCCCGACGATGAACAGCTCGAAGCGTTCGGTGATGTCCGGGTTGGAATCACTGCGACGTGCCAGCGGCGAGACTTCAGCCGGATAGTCGATGATGAAGGTCGGCTCCCACAGCTCGGCTTCGGTGCAGGCCTCGAACAGCTGCAGTTGCAGGCTGCCCAGGCCGCCAGGCCGCAATTGCTCGCCGAAGGCGGCGATCTTCTCCTTGAGCCAGTCGGGGTCCTCGAGCTGCTCGACGGTGAAACCGGGATGGTTCTTGCGGATGGCCTCGACGATGGTCAGCCGTGCGAAGGGGCGCGACAGGTCGAGTTCGCGGCCCTGATAGACGAAGGTTTCCGAGCCGAGCGCCTCGCGCGCGCAATGTCGGATCAGGCCTTCGGTGAAGTCCATCAGGCTGCGGTAGTTCGCGTAGGCCTCATAAAACTCCATCATCGTGAACTCGGGGTTGTGGCGCGGGCTGAGACCTTCGTTGCGGAAATTGCGATTGACCTCGAACACCTTTTCGAAGCCGCCGACCACCAGGCGCTTCAGGTAGAGCTCCGGCGCGATGCGCAGGAACAGGTTCATGTCGAGGGCATTGTGATGGGTCGTGAACGGTTTGGCCGCCGCACCGCCCGGGATCGGGTGCATCATCGGCGTCTCGACTTCGAGAAAACCGTGCCCGACCATGTAGTTGCGGATCGACTGGACCATGCGGCTGCGCGCGACGAAGGTGAAGCGGGTCTGCTCGTTCATGATCAGGTCGGCGTAGCGCTGTCGATACTTCTGTTCGACATCGGTCAGTCCGTGGAACTTGTCCGGCAACGGGCGCAGACTCTTGGTCAGCAAACGGATCTCGCCGGTCTTGATCGTCAGTTCGCCAGTCTTGGTCTTGAACAGCGTGCCGACCGCACCGATGATGTCGCCGATATCCCAATGCTTGAAATCGGCGTACGACGCTTCACCGATCGCGTCCCGGGTCACATACAGCTGGATTCGCCCGGACAGGTCCTGAATCGTGATGAAGCTCGCTTTGCCCATCACCCGCTTGAGCATCACGCGACCGGCGACGCGGACCTCGACCGGTGTGGCTTCGAGCACGTCCGCGGACTTGTCTCCATACAACTCGTCGAGCTTGCCCGCCGTGTTCTCGCGCGAAAAGTCGTTCGGGAACGCCTGTCCGCTGGCGCGCCAAGCCGCAAGTTTTTCGCGCCGCTCGGCGATGATGTGGTTCTCGTCCGGTTGCGCTGAGCTGGCGTTGGTCTGGTCGGTCATGATTCCGCTTGTGGTATGTGGTGGATTACGGGCGTTGCTGCGCGGCGGATGCCAAGTGCGCATCGGATCTGTTCGTGTGGCCTGTTCGGCGCAGGCGGAATTGTGTCACGACAGGGGTGACCCGGCAAATCGGCGCTCCGATCCGCAGGGGTGCATGCAGGGCGTCAATGGGGCAACGTCCGGGTCGGCATTTTTCGCCTACGCACTGCTTGCCGCGTGAGGCGGTCACCCGATCGGGTGCATGTGGGGGGCCGACTGCACTTCCTGAGTGCATGGTTGGTATCGCACATCGCAGTCGTGATGCGAGGCGGGTCCGGCAAGTATCTGTTTCGAAAAGCTCCGTGCGATTTTGGCACGCATCCTGCTTTGCCGGAGCGACCTCGAGCGAAATACGTCGAGCAGGTTCGCGTCCGCAATCGAGGGGATCCGATGCCTGCTAGGGTAAACCCGTGTTTGGGTGATCCCTAGGTTTCAGCCCCGTGAAATGTCGCTATCGTTTCGGAGCATTTTGCAAGCCCGAGTCGAAACGGGGATATTGCCTTCTGGAAATCATCCAGTGCGGTCGCTTCGAGAGCGTCGAAGTGGCAAATATCGGAAACAAGAATGCCCGGGGAAGTGCAGGGGCGTCATCGGCGCAGTGCTGCACCTTCCAAGGGTCGGGACGATCAATTGAGGAGTTTCAAGACATGGCAAATAACGTGAAAGCTTTGGTCGCGGGTCTGACTGCGATTGCGGCACTGTCGGTCGCGGGCGCGGCCAGTGCAAACACGCTCGAACAGGTCAAGCAACGCGGAAGCGTGCTGTGCGGCGTGTCCGACGGCTTGCCGGGCTTCTCGGCGCCGGACGACCGGGCCAACTGGTCGGGCATCGACGCGGATACCTGTCGCGCCGTGGCAGCCGCCGTGTTCGGCGATCCGAACAAGGTCGAGTTCCGGTCGCTGACCGCACGCGAACGCTTCACCGCGGTGCAGTCGGGTGAGGTCGATATGCTGTCGCGCAATACCACCTGGACGGTGACGCGCGACGCGTCGCTGGGTCTGCATTTCTCCGGCGTGAACTACTACGATGGCCAGGGATTCATGGTGCGGGCTAGCCTCGGCATCGACGACCCTCGGGAACTCGACGGCGCGACCGTCTGCATCCAGTCCGGGACCACCACCGAACTGAATCTGGCCGACTTCTTCCGCGCCAACGGCATGAGCTACGACGCGCTGGTGTTCGACACCTCCGACCAGACGATTCAGGGTTTCGCGACCAACCGCTGCGACGTGCTGACCTCGGACATCTCACAACTCGCCGCACTGCGCAGCAAGCTCGAGGATCCGTCCAGCGCGGTGCTGCTCGAGGAACTGATCTCCAAAGAGCCGCTCGGACCGATCGTGCGTCAGGGTGACGACCAATGGTTCAACGTGGTGCGGTGGACGCTGTTCGCGCTGCTCAATGCCGAGGAATTCGGTGTGACCCAGGCCAACGTGGACGAGATGAAGAACTCCGACAATCCGGAGATCCAGCGTCTGCTCGGCGTGGGCAACAACAACTTCGGCCAGCATCTCGGCCTCGACGCGGACTGGGCCTACAGCATCGTCAAGGGCGTCGGCAACTACGGCGAGATGTTCGAGCGCAACGTCGGGCCGAACACCCCGCTCGGGCTGCCGCGCGGCATGAACAACCTCTGGAATCACGGCGGCATCATGTACGCGCCGCCGATTCGCTGATCGGAGCTTGCACACCTGGGGTCGGCCCGATCGGGTCGACCCTCCCCTGAACCCCGCTCGCGGGGTCCCCCTGTCAGGAAAGATTCACATGGCCGAAAAGCGCAGCGGATGGTCCGGGGTTCTTTCGCGCCTCTGGCACGACCCGACGATCCGTTCCCGGACCTTTCAGATCTTGACGGCGCTGGTCGTCGTCTATGTCTTCTGGGCCATCTTTCAGAACACGATCGCGAACATGGAACGCCGGGGAATCAGCACCGGTCTGGGCTTCCTGAGCTCGCCGGCCGGCTTCGGGATCGTCATGAGCCTGATCCCGTACGACGAAACCATGTCGTATGGCCGAACCTTTTTCGTCGGCCTGCTCAATACCTTGCTGGTGTCGTCGCTGGGCATCATCTTCGCGACGTTCCTGGGGTTCATCGTCGGCATCGGCCGCTTGTCCAGGAACTGGCTGATTTCTACACTTTCGGCGATCTTCGTCGACACCTTCCGCAACATCCCGCTGCTGCTGCAGATCTTCTTCTGGTACTTCGCGGTGCTGCGTGCGTTGCCGGGCCCGCGCGACAGCGTCGCGTTGTGGGATGTCTTCTTTCTGAACAATCGCGGCGCCTTCATGCCGGCACCGCTCCCGGAACCCGGCATGAACTTCGTCTGGTTCGCGCTGCTCGCAGCGATCGTCGGGGCGGTGGTGTTGTACCGCTGGGCCCACAAGCGCCAGGACGCGACCGGCCAGCTCTTTCCTGCGATCAGGGTCGGTCTCGCGATGGTGGTGCTGATCCCGGCGGTCGTGTTCCTCGCGCTGGGTTCGCCGATGTCTTGGGATGTACCGGAACTGAGGGGTTTCAACTTTCGTGGAGGCGTCGGCGTGATTCCGGAACTGGGCGCCTTGCTGCTCGCGCTGACGATCTACACCGCGGCCTTCATCGCTGAGATCGTGCGTTCGGGCATTCAGGCGGTCAGTCATGGACAGACCGAGGCAGCCTCGGCGCTGGGCCTCAGGCGCGGCACCACGCTGCGTCTGATCATCATTCCCCAGGCCATGCGCGTGATCGTGCCGCCTCTGACCAGCCAGTACCTGAACCTGACCAAGAACTCTTCGCTGGCGGTCGCGATCGGCTATCCGGACCTGGTGTCGGTGTTCATGGGCACGACGCTGAACCAGACCGGGCAGGCGGTCGAGATCGTCGCGATCACGATGCTGGTCTATCTCAGCATCAGTCTGGTCATCTCCTTCCTGATGAACTTCTACAACAAGGCCGTGGCCTTGAAGGAGCGTTGAGCCATGAGCGCGACAACGCAGACTCGGACCGTTTTGCCACCGAAGTCAAATGTCGGTGTTCTGGGCTGGATCAGGAAGAACCTGTTTCCGTCCTGGTACAGCGGCACGCTGACGGTCGTGCTCGCTTACTTCATCGTCACCAGCCTGATCACGATCATCGACTGGGGCATCCTGAAGGCGGATTTCGTCGGAGAATCGGCGGCGGATTGCTCTGGCGCCGGGGCGTGCTGGGTCTTCATCGGCACGAGGCTGGACTTCTTCATCTACGGGTTCTACCCGGAAGCCGAGTACTGGCGGGTCAACCTGCTCTACCTGATCTTCGGCCTGATCATCGTGCCGCAGTTCTTCGCCGCCGTGTCGAGCCGGATCAAGATGATTCTCGGTGTCTTCGGCGTCACCGTATTCCCGGTGCTCGCGTTCGTGATGATCTACGGCAGCGAAACCTTCGGTCTGCCCATCGTCGGCACCAGCAACTGGGGTGGGCTGACCCTGACGTTGATCCTGGCCTATGTCGGCATCGTCGCGGCGATTCCGATCGGCATTCTGCTCGCGCTGGGGCGGCGTTCGGACATGCCGCTGGTGCGTGCGCTGTGCGTGATCTTCATCGAGTTCTGGCGGGGTGTACCGCTGATCACGATCCTGTTCATGGCGTCGGTGATGCTGCCACTGTTCTTGCCGGACGGCGTGACCTTCGACCGGCTGTTGCGCGCGTTGATCGGCATCACGCTGTTCCAGTCCGCCTACATGGCGGAGGTGATTCGTGGAGGACTGCAGGCGATTCCGAAGGGGCAGTACGAGGCGGCGGAGGCGATGGGGCTGGGTTACTGGCGCAGCATGTTCCTGATCATCCTGCCGCAGGCGCTGAAGATCGTGATCCCGGGCATCGTCAATACGCTGATCTCGCTGTTCAAGGACACCACGCTGGTGTTGGTGGTCGGACTGTTCGACCTGCTCAGGACGGTCCAGGCAACGATCGTTGACCCCGCCTGGCGGAACGTGGCGATAGAAGGCTACATCTTCGTGGCCTTCATCTTCTGGGTGTTCTGCTACGGGATGTCGCGCTACAGCCAGATGCTCGAACGCAAGCTGCACACGGGACACAAACGGTGACGCGTGCACCGGACATGAATCAGGCAAGGAGCAACATCGACATGACCCAGGAAACCGCAGTTCAAGCCGAACGCTCGCATGTGGCCTCGATGGCGGCGAGCGGCGAATCGATCATCCAGGTGGTCGACATGCACAAGTGGTATGACGAGTTTCACGTGCTGAAAGGTCTGAACCTCGACGTCAGCAAGGGTGAGCGCATCGTCATCTGTGGGCCCTCGGGTTCGGGAAAGTCGACCTTCATCCGCTGCATCAACCGGCTGGAGGAGCACCAGCAGGGTCAGATCATCGTCGATGGCGTGGAACTGACCGATGACCTGCGCAACGTCGAAATCATCCGCCGCGAGGTCGGCATGGTGTTCCAGCACTTCAACCTGTTCCCGCATCTGACCGTACTCGAGAATTGCTGCCTGGCGCCGATCTGGGTGCGCAAGACGCCGCGCAGGGAGGCGGAGGAAGCCGCGATGAGCTATCTCGAACGGGTCAAGATCCCGGAGCAGGCCAAGAAATACCCGGGTCAGCTCTCGGGTGGTCAGCAGCAGCGCGTCGCGATTGCGCGCTCGCTGTGCATGAACCCCAAGATCATGCTGTTCGACGAGCCGACTTCCGCGCTCGATCCGGAAATGATCAAGGAAGTGCTGGACGTCATGATCGAGCTCGCGAGCAGCGGCATGACGATGCTGTGCGTGACGCACGAGATGGGTTTCGCGAAGACGGTGGCCGACCGCGTGATCTTCATGGATATGGGCGAGATCGTGGAGCAGGGCACGCCGGCCGAGTTTTTCAGCAATCCACGCGAGCCGCGTACGCAGCAGTTCCTGCAGCAGATCCTGAACCACTGAGCATCGAGTCGTATTCGACTCTGTCCAGGTGGGAGCGGCGCCAGCCGAGAAATGCCGTTCACGTTGCGGAGAGGCGTGTGTTCCGGGTGTCGGTATATTCGCGGCTGATGTCGCTGCTTCGGCAGGGATTATCCAGGGATCAGTTGCGCTGGTCCGGCAACACGATGTTCACCTCGAGTACCTCGTAGTTGTCCTGCTTTTCGAGCTGAACCTTGATGTCGTCCGGGTTCACCGACACGTATTTCGAGATGACCTCGATCAGCTCGCGTTGCAGCGCGGGCAGGAAGTCGGTGCCACGTGCGGCGCTGCCGTGTTCACGCGCGATGATGAGCTGGAGGCGTTCCTTGGCGACCGAGGCGGTCTTCTTCTTTTCCCCGAAAAGCAGAGAGAGCAGGGACATGTCACTTGCCTCCGAACAGGCGCTTCATCAGGCCGGGCTTCTCGTAGTTCACGAAACGCAGCGGGCGCTCCTCGCCCAGGAAGCGGGCAACCACGTCACCATAGGCTTCGGACACGTCGGTGCCTTTCAGATGAATCGCCGGCGTACCCTGGTTGGATGCGTGAAGCACCGACTCGGACTCCGGGATCACGCCGATCAGCGGAACGCGCAGCAGCTCCTGGACGTCCTTGTAGGACAGCATCTCGCCCTCTTCCACGCGCTTGGGTGAATAACGGGTGAGCAGCAGGTGTTCCTTGACCGCTTCGCGACCCTCGGCCGCACGGCGTGACTTGGATTGCAGGATGCCGAGGATGCGATCCGAATCACGAACCGACGAGACCTCCGGGTTGGTCGTCACGATCGCCTCGTCGGCAAAGGTCAGCGCCATCACCGCGCCACGCTCGATGCCGGCGGGCGAGTCGCACACGATGTAGTCGAAACCCATGTGTTCGAGCTCTTTTATGACCTTCTCGACCCCTTCCTCGGTCAGGGCGTCCTTGTCCCGTGTCTGGGAGGCGGGCAGCACGAACAGGTTTTCGCAGTTCTTGTCCTTGATCAGGGCCTGGTTGAGCCGGGCCTCGCCATTGATCACATTGACGAAGTCGTAGACCACACGGCGTTCGCAGCCCATGATCAGGTCGAGGTTGCGCAGGCCGACGTCGAAGTCGATGACCGCAGTCTTGAAGCCGCGCAGCGCGAGACCGGACGAGAAGGCGGCGCTGGTGGTGGTCTTGCCGACGCCACCTTTTCCGGAAGTTACTACGACGACTCGAGTCACGTTTGATCCCTTTCTGATGAGTGTCCTGCGCTCAGTCGAGCGTCAGGGGTTCAATGCCAAGCGTGTGCTGATCCTGTTCGCCGACCAGCCTCACCGTTGCCGGCTTGCCCGCGATCGCTGCCGCGATGCCCTGTTCGAAGGTCTTGTAGACGCCGGCGATCGACACGATCTCGGGGCCGAAGTTGGTCGTGATGATTCTGGCGCGGGTGTTGCCCTGCGCGCCGGCGAGTGCCCGCCCGCGCAGCGGCCCGTAGCAGTGGATGCTGCCGTCGGCGATCACTTCGGCGCCGTTGCTCATGCCGGCCATCAGCACCAGATCGCCGCCACGCGCATAGACCTGCTGTCCGGATCGGACCGGACGGTCGACGATCAAGGTGTCGCACGCCGCCTCGGCCATGGACGCGGGTTCGACGGCGGGTCGTTCGACCTCGACGGATGCCGGGGCACTGCCGGTCGCGCCGGGCTGAGGCTCGCGCAATTCTGCGGCATCGAGCAGCGCAAAGCCGGCCTGGCGGGCACTCGCGGCCAGTTCGGCCGGAAGCTTGCGCACGCCGATCGGCTGCAGGCGGAACCGCCGGAACAGGCTCAACAGACCGGGCCAGTCGATCTGGTCCGGCGTCTGCGCGAGCTCGCCGAAATCGAGGATGGTCGCTTCCCCGTTGAAGAAATCAGGCATGCCGCCGAGCATCTTGTGCAGCGCGTCGGCGACCAGATTGGGGCGTGTTTCGCGCAGAACCGCGACGGTCGTGCCGATTGATGCATTCCTGAATTCGACCGGACGAGCGAGCTGGGATGCGGACATGAACAGAATCGGCCTTTAAAGAGCTGAAGTCTACTGAGGGCGGGGGATTCGGGCAAGGCCGAAAGCAGGCCGAAAGCCGGTGCTCAGTGCAGGGTCGGCGGCGCCGACGGCGGCAGATCTTCCGGATCGCCGGAAAAGACATCGTCGACGTCTTCGGCAGCGAAGCGATAATCGTGGTTCGACAGGTCGTCACGGATCACGATCTCGCCGTGTTCGGCGAGCATGCGACGCACCTCCGGCTCACCCAGGCTTCTGAGCATGCCTATCACTTTTGCTTCGTCGCGCGGCCAGTCATGCACGACCGGGCGGGCGTCGAACAGGCGGACGTTCTCTTCGGCGAACAGGCGACCCAGCAACTCGGCCGGTCCCAACGACAGCAGTTCCTGATACTTCACGGTGTCGGCGAGCTGGCTGACTCGTGACCATCCGTCGATGTCGCGCGCATCGGCACCGGGCATCTTCTGCAGAAACAGTGCGGCGGCGGCGTCGTGGTTGCAGGCGAGCCACAGACCGGCCGGTTGCTGCTCCGACTGTGTCAGATAATGCTCGAAGGTGCTCGCGATGCTGTCGCCGGCCAGCGGAACGATGCTGGTGTAGGGCTCGCGCATCGAAGGGGCGTCCAGCGAAAGCTGCAGGCGTCCGTCCCCTATCAGTTCGCCGAGGCCGCCGAGTCCGGCCGTGTCCGCGTCCATACGGGCCATCGCGCGCATGTTCAGCGACTCGCTGCAATCGACGACGAGCAGGCCGATCGGACCATGCCCCTGGATCTGAATGGTCAGGCGACCGGGCTGTTTCAGATTGCCGGCGATGACCGCCGCCACCGCACTCATCTCGCCCAGAACGTTCGCGACTTCGACCGGATAGTGTCGGTCGGCCTGAAGCTGTGTCCAGACTTCGCCGAGGAGCACGATGGAACCCCGGATGTCCAGATCCTCGAGCAGAAAGCGCTGAATGTAGCTCGAACGGTCGCTCACGACAGAACTCCCGAACCCAGCGCGCTTGCGAACCGTTCCGGATCGAATCCGACCAGCAGTTCGCCGGAGGAGGTCTCGACGACCGGGCGCCGGATCACGCTGGTATGTGCAGCCATCAGTCGCATCGCGTCGGCGGCGTTTCGGATGGCCTGTTGCGAAGCATCCAGCTTGCGCCAGGTCGTGCCGCGTGTATTGACCAGGGCCTGCCATCCGGCCCTGTCGCACCAGCGGGCCAGCGTCGCGGCATCGATGCCGGATTTGCGATAGTCATGGAAACTGAATTCGACATCGTGCCGTTCCAGCCAGTCGAATGCCTTCTTCATCGTGTTGCAGTTCCTGGTGCCGTAGATGCTCACGCTCATGGCGTCTGTCCTGCGTGGTGCTGTGATCGAAACCGATGTCCTGGGGCACGGCCGGTGCGGGGAGGGCGCGCACTCATTTGCGCCGCAGCGCCTTCGCCAGCGCATCGGCCATCGCGCCGGCGGGTGCCGTCGTGGCGCCCGAATGTCCGTTCTTGCGCGGCTGCGGTGGGCGGCGCGCACCCGCGTCTGGCCGCTTTGCCGGACGGTCGGCTGCGATGGCCTTCTTGGGCGGTGCGGCTCCCCGCGGCGGCGTTTCGGCCAGGCGCATGGTCAGCGCGATCCGCCTGCGCTCCACGTCCACTTCAAGCACCCTGACCTTCACGATATCACCGGCCTTGACCACCGCATGGGGGTCCTTCACGAAACGGTCGGCCAGCGCGGAAACGTGCACCAACCCGTCCTGATGCACACCGATATCGACGAAGGCCCCGAAGTTCGTGACATTGGTGACCACACCCTCGAGCAGCATGCCCGCCGACAAGTCTTTCAGCGTCTCGATCCCTTCCTTGAAGTTTGCGGTGCGAAATTCGGGACGGGGGTCGCGGCCCGGCTTCTCGAGTTCGGCCAGGATGTCGCGCACCGTGGGCAGTCCGAAGTGGTCGTCGATGAACTCGGTCGGTGACAACGACTTCAGCAGGGTCGCATCGCCCATCAGGTCGCGCACATTCCTGCGCACGCGGTCCAGGATGCGCTCGACGACCGGGTAGGCCTCAGGGTGAACCGCGGACGCGTCAAGCGGATTGTCGCCGTCGGGCACGCGCAGAAAGCCGGCCGCCTGTTCGAAGGTCTTGGGTCCGAGCCGGGGCACCTTCTTCAGCGTATCCCGGCTGCGGAACGGCCCGTTCATGTCACGATATTCGACCACGTTGGCGGCCAGCGTGGCATTCAGTCCGGAGATGCGGGCGAGCAGGGGCGCCGATGCGGTATTCACATCCACGCCGACTGCGTTGACGCAGTCCTCGACCACCGCATCCAGGCTTCGGGCGAGCCGGTTCTGATTCAGGTCGTGCTGGTACTGGCCAACGCCGATCGACTTGGGGTCGATCTTGACCAGTTCGGCCAGCGGATCCTGCAGGCGGCGCGCGATCGACACCGCGCCACGCAGCGACACGTCGACCGTCGGAAACTCGCGTGCCGCAAGTTCCGATGCGGAATACACTGAGGCCCCTGCCTCGGAGACCATGACCTTGGTCAGCCTCAGCTCGGGGTGGCGCGCGATCAGATCGGCGACCAGCCTGTCCGTGTCGCGCGACGCGGTCCCGTTGCCGATCGCGACGAGTTCCACACCATGCTTGCTTGCGAGCGCGGCCAGTCCGGCGATCGACGAATCGTAGTGGCGGCGGGGTTCGAACGGATAAATCGTCTCGGTATCGAGCAGCTTGCCGGTGTGATCAACGACCGCGACCTTCACCCCGGTGCGGATGCCTGGATCCAGGCCCATCGTCGTGCGGCTGCCGGCGGGCGCGGCCAACAGCAGATCCTTCAGATTGCGCGCGAACACGCGGATCGCCTCTGCCTCCGCGCGCTCGCGCAGTCGCCCCATCAGGTCGAGTTCCAGGTGCACCGAGATCTTCACGTTCCAGGCCCAGCGGGCGGTCTCGAGCAGCCATGCATCGCCCGGCCGGCCCCGATCGGCGATACCGAAGCGTGCTGCAATGCGCGACTCGCACGGGTGGGGCGCGTCCGGATCAGGCCGTGCGACGTCCAGCGACAGTCGCAGCACGCCCTCGTTGCGACCCCGCAGCAGCGCGAGCGCCCGGTGTGACGGCATCGTCGCGACCGGCTCGCGGAAGTCGAACCAGTCCCTGAATTTGGCGCCTTCCTGTTCCTTGCCCACGATCACGGTCGAATGGACTTCGCCGTTGTCGAAAAGGTAATCGCGCAGTTGGCCGACCAGCTCGGCGTCTTCCGAGAACGATTCCATCAGGATCTGGCGTGCCCCGTCCAGCACGCTCCGGACGTCCCCGAAGCCCGCGTCTTCGTTGAGGTAATCCTGCGCGACTCGCTCCGGCTCCAGCCCCGGGTCGCCGAGCAGGGCCTCGGCCAGCGGGCCGAGGCCGGCCTCGCGCGCGATCTGGGCCTTGGTGCGACGCTTGGGTTTGTACGGCAGATAGAGGTCCTCGACGCGTTGCTTGGTCTCGGCGGCCTCGAGGTCGGCCCGCAGGCCGGGCGACAGTTTTCCCTGCTCGTCGATCGATGCAAGGACGGCGGCACGTCGGTCCTCGAGCTCGCGCAGGTAGCCGAGTCGCTCCTCGAGCATGCGCAGCTGCGTGTCGTCCAGGCCACCGGTGGCTTCCTTGCGGTAGCGCGCGACGAAGGGCACGGTGGCGCCATCGTCCAGCAGTTGGACCGCGGCGAAAACCTGGGCGGAGCGAACGCCGAGTTCGTCGGCGATGCGTTGTTCTATGGATGGCAGCATCGGTATCGGTTCGATTCGAGCGCCCGCCGATCATGGCGGACAGGTTGAACGGAGAGGGCGCAACCGCCCGCGGTGCAGGTCGCGTCGTGGGTCATGCGTGTGCTGCCCGTCCCGGTGGCGTACCCGGGCCCAGGAAGCTGTCGGACTTGAGCGATTGTCACGAGCCGAGTGGGAAGCGAGGGCCGATCTGGTCGATTTTGAGGCGCATAGTGGTTCTATGCAACGAAAAATCGGGCAGATATGGACCGCTTCTGCCGCCGGCGCAGTAGATCAGCCTCAAGTCCGACAGCCTCCTAGATGGCGACCAGCGACTGGCGCCCGACCCACGCGTCGCCGGCATCGAGCGCGACGCGCCGGCGCGCCGCGGCCGCCTCGACGCACAGCATGTTGCGAAAACCGAGGGTCGGCAGATCGGCGATATTCGCACAATTCTGTTGCCATGGATTCCACACGACGACATCCGGGAATCCCTCCGCGTCTATCCCCAGGCTGCGGTTGCCGTCGCGCAACAGCAGCGGGCGCGCGACGTCGTGATACACGCGGTTGACCTCGCGATCGACGATCAGTACGTCACCCGTTTCGCGCTTGATCCGGTCCGCATCGGTCGCGTCCCGAAATTCGTGGCCATGCAGACCCTCGAGGCGGGCATTCTCCACCTCGCGGACCCTGATATAGGTGTGCAGCGCCGCGGTGAACGCGAAGGGCGCATGACCGGTGTTCTCGATCTCCAGTTCCACGTCGAGGCGCGCGCCGTCTACGACCACGGTCAGTTCCGCATCGAACATCATCGGCCATAGCGCCCGGGTTTGATCGTCGTCGGTCAGACCGAGGACCAGCATCGCAAAACCGTCGTCGGTGCGGCGCTGACGAACGGTCCAGTTCATCGTGCGGACCAGGCCGTGCTTGGGGAGCTTGCCGAGCCCGGAAAACTGCGGGAAACACACCGGCACGCCTCCACGAATCGCGGTTCTGCCGTCGAAGACGGCTTTCTCGCTCAGATAGAGGCGTTCCTCACCACCGGCGGGTTGCCAGGACAGCACCTGGGCCCCCAGCGACGTGATCACCGCGCGCGCGCCGTTCGCGCTGGTCAGCGCGTACGCGGGCAGGCCGAGAAATTCGATTTCCTGGATTGTGGCTCTCATGCTCGTCGGTCGAACTCGAAAATACGGGCGGCCCCGAGCGGGGCCGCCATGGCGTTCCGGACAGACCGGAACACAGTCCGGATGATACGTCAGTCCAGCAGCGACAGCACGCCGACCTTGACCGTGCTGTCTTCCGGGTCGTTGCTGAGCGTGAAGCCGAGACCCTGGACGAAACGCAGCATGCGTTCGTTGTTGGCGAGAAAGACGCCGTTCATGTAGGCGAGACCCCGGTTCCGGGCCGTCTCGATCAGGATGCCCATTAGTTTGCGGGCGAGCCCGCGATGTTGCCAGTCGTCGGCGACCACGATCGCGAATTCGCACGACTCTCCGTCCGGATTGACCGCATAGCGGCACACACCGAGTTCGACTTCCTTACCGTCCTCGACGATGGTCGCGAGGAAGGCCATCTCGCGGTCGTAATCGATCTGGGTCAACCGCGCGACCATGGCCGGCGGCAATTCGCGCAGCGTGTTCATGAACCGGTAGTACTTGGTCTCAGCTGACAGCCGGCGTACGAACTCGACTTCGAGTTCGGCATCCTCCGGCTTGATCGGACGGATCGTGACATCGATGCCGTCCGGCTGGGTCCATGTGTAGGTCAGATGCGAGGGATAGGGGTGGATCGCCATGTGATCATAGCGATCGGCCGATGGTGCGACGTTGTCCGCCACCAGCCGTGCGTCCACCGCGACCGCGCCGACCTCGTCGACGATCAGCGGATTGATCTCGAGCGAGTGAAGCCAGGGAAGCTCGCAGACCATCTCCGACACCCGCAGCAGCACGAACTCGAGCGCCTCTTCGTTGATTGCCGGCATGTTGCGGAACTCGCCGAGCAGCGCCGACACTGGCGAGGACTGAATCAGGTCGCGCACCAGAAAACGGTTCAGCGGCGGCAGCGCGATCGCGACGTCACTGTTGGAGACGACGCGGTTGCCGCCTTCGCCGAACGTGATGACTGGCCCGAACACCGGATCGCGCTTGACCCGAACCACGAGCTCGCGTCCGTGACGCTTGATGATCATCGGCTCGATCGCGACACCGTTGATCGCGGCATCCGGCTTGTTGCGGCGGACTTCGTCGAGGATCTCCTGATACGCGGTGCGCACCGCCGCGAGACTGCCGAGATTGAGGCGTACCCCGCCCGAGTCCGCCTTGTGGATGATGGACGGCGAGTCGATCTTCATGACCACCGGCAGGCCGATCTCCTCGGCCAAGACCATCGCCTCGGTGGCGGAGCGGGCGACCACTGTCTGCGCGATCGGAATCCGGAAGGCCGCCAGGCAGGCCTTGGACTCCATCTCGTTGAGCACCTTGCGCCGCTCCGCCAGCGCGGTTTCGATGACCAGCCGTGCGCTCTCGATGCTGGGTGGATTCAGATGCGACAAGGACGCGGGCGTCTGCATCAGCAATTTCTGATTGCGGTAGTAGGACGAGATCTGGCTGAACAGTTCGACCGCAGGTTCCGGCGTTCGGAAGGTCGGGATGCCCGCGGCACTGAAGAGCTTGCGCGCGTCCTGCACCAGATCCTCGCCCATCCAGCAGGTCAGCAGCGGCTTGTCGGCGGTCTTCTCGAGTTCGATGACGGCTTGTGCGACTTCGCTGGGGTGGGTCATCGCCTGAGGCGACAGCATCACCAGCACGCCGTCGACATTCGGACCTTCGAGCACCGCCTTGATTGCACTGCGATAGCGCTCGACATCCGCATCGCCGCCGATGTCGACCGGATTTGCGCGCGAGCAGTGGGGCGGAAGCGCCGCCTTGAGCTTCTCGGCCGTAACGTCCGCGAAGTTCGACAGCGGAATGCTCAGGTCGGCCGCCCGGTCCGCTGCCATCACGCCCGGTCCGCCGCCGTTGGTGATGATCGCCAGGCGATTGCCGCGAGGCCGGAAGTGCGTGAACAGTGCGTTGGCGGCGGCGAAGAGCTGGCCGAGATTGTACAGGCGGATTACGCCTGCCCGGCGCAGCGCGGCATCGAACACCGCGTCCTCCCCGCTGGCCAGCCCGGAGTGCGACAGGATCGCCTTCGAGGCCTCGGGATGGCGACCGACCTTGATCAGCATGACCGGTTTGACCCGGGCCGCGCCGCGCAAGGCACTCATGAAACGCCGCGCATCGCGCACGCCTTCGATATACAGGATGATGCTGTCGGTGCGCGGGTCCGAAATCATGAACTCGAGCACTTCGCCAAAATCGATGTCGCTGCTCGAACCCAGCGAGACCACCGTCGAAAAGCCGACGTTGTTGGGTTTGGCCCAGTCCAGAATCGCAGCGCACAGCGCGCCCGACTGGGAAATGAGCCCGATCGAACCCGCCAGCGCGCTCGCGTGCGCAAAGGTCGCGTTCAGACCGAGGCTGGGACGCATGATGCCCAGACAGTTCGGTCCGAGCATGCGGATTCGATGCCGCCGTGCGGCTTCGAGGACCTGGCGTTCGAGCGACGCGCCACGCGGACCCGTTTCGGAGAACCCTGCGGTGAGCAAGATGACGGCGCGCACGCCCGCCCGTCCGCAGGCATCGATGATGGACACGATCTTGTCCGCCCTGAGCGCGATCACGACCAGATCCAGCCGATGCGGGACGTCCTCGACCGATTTATGACAGGTAATGCCGAGCACGGTCTCGTGTTTCGGGTTGATCGCGAACAGTTTCCCCTTGAAGCCGCCATCGATGATGTTGCGCATCACGACGTAGCCGAGCGAGTTCTCTCGCTCGCTCGCACCGATGACGCCGACCGAGCGCGGCTGCAGGAGGGGGTTGAGGTAGTGCTTCTCTTTCATGATCTTGTCGTCCGGGATGGGGGCCGCGTGCGCCTGGTTTCACGCAGTTGCGGTGAGCGTACGAACGAGTGTACCGCAGTGCAGCATAAATGTTTGTGAAATACTCAGGGATCGAGCGTGAAGTAGAAGCGGGTACCTTCGCCCGGCGCGGATTCGGCCCAGATCTCGCCGCCATGACGTTGAATGATCCTTTGCACGTTGGCGAGACCGATCCCCGACCCCGGGTATTCGGACGGGTCATGCAGACGCTGGAAAGGGCGAAAGAGCTGCTCCGCGAAAGCCATGTCGAAGCCGACGCCATTGTCCGAGACGATGAAGATGCGTCGCTCATCCCCATCCAGATCGGCATGAAAACCGATGGCCGCGACCGCGCATTGCGACGTGAACTTCCACGCGTTTCGGAGCAGGTTCTCCAGCACCACATACATCAGCGTGCGGTCGGCAGTGACGGTCAGGTCCCGGGTGATCTCGACCTCGGCAGCCCGGTCGGGGTCCTCGCGCTTCAGGTCGTCCGCGATCTGCGCCGCCAGGTCGGACAGGTTGACCGTCTCCCTGCGCAGCGTGTGGCGGGACAGGCGCGCGAGTTCAATCAGGCTGTCGATAAGATAGGCCATGCGTCCGGCCGCCTGCCGTATGCGTTCCAGGTGGGTTCGGGAGGCCGGGTCGAGCCGATCGCCGAGTTCCTCCTCGAGAATTCGCGCAAATCCGTCGATCGACCGCAGCGGCGCGCGCAGGTCGTGCGAGACGGAATACGAAAAGGCTTCGAGTTCCCGGTTCGAGGTCTCGAGTTCGGCGGTACGCAGCCTGACCCGCGCCTCGAGATCATGGTTGATGTTCCGGAGTGTGAGTTCGGCGACCTTGCGCGATGTGATGTCGTCCAGTGTGCCCAAGAGGCCGATCGGTCGGGACGATGGCTCCGGACCCGGAATGGGCCTCGCGGTGGCCTGAATCCAGCGGATCTCGCCCTGGCGGGAGGTCAGACGCACGGGTGTTGCGAATCCTTCCCGCTTGCCGGCCATCACCTCGCGGATCAGGGCCTCGGTCTGCTGCCGGTCGTCCGGATGCAGATAAGCGAGCAGGCTCTGGCCGGTCGAGGTGCCGACCCGGTGTCCGGTCAGGCGCTCCCAGGTCTGGTTGAGAAAGGTGAAACGAAGCGCGTCGTCCGTCCTGAACACGACTTCGCCGATCAGATCGAGCATTTCCCGGTAGCGGGCCTCACACGCGCGCAGTGCCTCTTCGGCTGGAGTTGGCATCGGATCGATCCTGTCGGGCGAAGTTTGATGTTCAGCCGATCGAGCTCGGGTCGGCAGAGTCGTTGTTAGAGTCTTGTACCACTTTAGTCGTTTTCTCGTTAGTGATCGCGTCCGTAATGGAGATTCGACCCAGGCACGGGCGAACGGGGCGGTATGCCCGTCGCGTGGGTGCGGTATGGATACGCTGACGGTCACGGTGGTAGCATGAAACAGTTACGAAAAACAAGGATGCGAATCGCGATGAAGAGGGCATCGGACGCGAGTGTTCGATCTACGGCATCGACGAGTATCTCGAGATGAAGTCGATCTGCCTGGATGGAGTCGATCGGTGACGCCAGCGGCGTCCGCTCATGCCGAGCTCGGCGAACCGTCACGCTGGGTGACCCGTTTCGCGCCGCTGATCTGCGCATCCGGCACGGTCCTCGATTACGCCTGCGGCGGCGGGCGGCATGCGCGCTTTCTGGCCGCAGCCGGCCGCAAGGTCGTGGCGGTGGACCGGGATGCGGGCGCGCTGGCCGGGTTGAACGGCATCGACCGGGTCAGACCCCTCGAACTGGATCTGGAAGGTGAGGACTGGCCCCTGGCCGGCCTGCGCGTCGATGCAATAGTGGTCACCAACTACCTCCATCGGCCCCGCTTCTCGCAGTTGCTCGACCTGCTGGAGGAGGGCGGCGTGCTGATCTACGAGACCTTCATGCGCGGCAACGAGCGTTTCGGGCGTCCGCGCAGCCCGGAATTCCTGCTCGAGCCTGGCGAACTGCTCGAGCGTGTGGGCAAGGCTTTCAGCATCGTCGCGTTCGAACAGGGCGAGATCGGTGATCCGCCGACGGCGGTCGTGCAGCGCGTCTGCGCGGTTAAGGGTCGGCACAGGACGGTTCGCCTGCCGTAACCCCCGGAGAAGCCTCGGCCTGCGCGCGGGTTCAACGCACCCGCGATGTGGCGCGTGTCAATTGAGCAGCGAGTGCGCGCGAGTTTCGTCCAGGATGCGATCGGCCAGTTCGGCGATGCCGGCGTCGCTGAGGTCGGCCGTGTCGAAGGTCAGCGCGTCGTCGATCTGACGGAAGTTGCGATTCTGCGAACGACGATAAAGCGGATCGTAGTGCAGGTCGATGAACTCGGCATAGAGTTCCCGCACCGCATGGGTGCGGGCCAGCGTCTTCCAGCGACTGATCGTGTCGCAACTTTGAAGATTTCGCAGGTGATCGATGCGTCGAACCAGTTCTTCGTCGTCGTCGGCAAGATACGCATAGTCACGCACCAGAAAGTCCAGGCGCGCGTGCCGCTCGGCCTGAATCACGATGCAGGGCGCGTCGCGCATGCGCATGATCAGCGCTTCGGGCAGCTGAATCCGTCCGATCTTGCGGCTCTCGGCCTCGACGAAGACCGGCCTGTCCGGATCCATCGTGCAGAGCTGGTCGTGCAGTTGGGTCTCGAACCACTTCTGCGAGGGCTGCGGCCGGTCGGGCAGCGCGCCGAGCACCGACCCCTTGTGCGCGGCGAGTTCCTCCAGGTCCAGCGTCTGCGCACCGCGTTCGGCGAGCGCGTCGAGCACGCGGGTCTTGGCGCTGCCGGTCGGACCGCAGACCACCCTGAAGCTGAACCTGGCGGGCAGTGTGTCGAGTTCGCCAATCACCTTGCGTCGGAAGGCCTTGTAGCCGCCCTCGAGCTGACAGGCATCCCATCCGATCATGCGCAGCCAGGTCACGAACGCCCCGCTGCGCTGTCCGCCGCGCCAGCAATAGATCAACGGGCGCCAATCCTTGGGCTTGTCCTGAAACAGGTCGTGCAGGTGGCGTGCTATGTTCTCGGCCACCATGGCGGCGCCGACGCGGCGCGCCTCGAAGGCCGAGCGCTGCTTGAAAATGGTGCCGACGATGGCGCGCTGCTCGTTGTCCAGTACCGGGCAGTTCAGCGAACCCGGGATGCGATCTTCGGCGAATTCGGCCGGACTGCGCGCGTCGATGATCTCGTCAAATTCCTGAAGCTGTGCTACGGTCTCCAAGCCTTTTTTCATGTTCTACCCGACTCTCCCGACCAGGGCACGGCCCTGCGCACTCGATGAACGAAATCAAACTCACGCAATTCTCCCACGGCGGCGGCTGTGGCTGCAAAATCGCGCCGGCGATCCTGGCCCGGATGCTCGACGGAATGCCGGCCGGCATCGTCCCACCGGAATTGCTGGTCGGCACCGAGCATGCAGACGATGCCGCAGTCTACCGGCTCAACGACAGTCAGGCCATCGTCGCCACGACGGACTTCTTCACGCCCATCGTGGACGACCCGTTCGACTTCGGCCGGATCGCCGCGACCAACGCATTGTCGGACGTCTATGCGATGGGCGGGCGGCCGATCATGGCGCTGGCGGTGGTCGGGATGCCGTTGGACAAGCTGCCGCACGAAGTCATCGCCCGGATCCTGGAGGGTGGCGCCTCGGTGTGTCGCGCGGCCGGCATCCCGATCGCGGGTGGGCATTCGATCGACGTGCTCGAACCGATCTACGGGCTGGTCGGGCTCGGCATCGTGCGTCCGGACCAGGTCAAGACCAACGCAGGCGCGCGCGCCGGCGATGTGCTGATCCTGACGAAGCCGCTCGGCATCGGCATCCTGTCGGCCGGACTGAAGAAGGGTCTGCTGTCCCTGCATGACTATGACGAGATGATCCGGTGGACCACGATGCTGAACCGCGTCGGTGTGCGGTTGGCCGGCATGGACGCGGTGCATGCGGTGACCGATGTCACCGGCTTCGGCCTCGCGGGCCATCTGATGGAGATCTGCCGCGCGTCCGGGCTCGGCGCCGATCTGTGCTTCGACGACCTGCCTGTGGTCGATGCCGCGCTGCGGCTGGCGCGCGAAGGGGTCGTGACCGGCGCGTCGGCACGCAACTGGAGCAGCTACGGTGACCGGGTGCGTCTTGCGCCGGTTCTGCCGGAATGGACGGCATCGATGCTGACCGACCCCCAGACCAGCGGCGGCCTGTTGATCGCGTGCGATGCGGATGCGGTGGGTGAAGTCCTGGCCGCCACCGAGGAGGTGCAGGGCCAGCGCGGATGGGTCATCGGCACGATGGCCGCGGGCGAGTCGAGCGTTCGTGTCAGTTGAGCAGCATGGGTTCGAGGTGCGACCAGACGGTCTCCAGAATAAGGTACTGCGCCTCGGCATTGGGGTGAATACCGTCCGGCAGGAACATCTCGGGCCGGTCGGCGAAACCCTCGAGCAGGAACGGGATCAGTCCGACCTTGTTCGCTTGCGCGACCTCTCGGAAGGTCTGCTCGAACCGGCGCGTGTAGGCCGGTCCGTAATTCGGCGGCATCTGCATGCCGATCAGCAGCACTTCGGCCCCCGCGGCGCGCGCGCTGCGGATCATATGGGTCAGGTTGTCTGCCAGCAACTGGGGTCGGAGTCCGCGCAGACCGTCGTTCGCACCGAGCGCCAGGATCAGAAGGTCGGGCCGGTGCTGCTCGAGCGCGGCCGGCAGTCGGGAGCGTCCGCCGGCCGATGTTTCTCCACTGACGCTTGCATTGATGACCCGATGCGGGAACCCTTGCTCGCCGAGCCGCGTCTGCAACAGGGTGGGCCAGGCCTCGTCCTGTCGCAGCTGATAACCGGCCGACAGGCTGTCACCCCATACGAGTAACGTCCCGGAATGGGCGATACCCTGGAAGATGACCACTATAAAGAAGATCACGATGGATCGCAGCAACATCGAATTCTCGGCTCCGGTAATGGAAGTGAAGGGCCTGTCCAAGCAGGTGCAGGTCGGCGGGGCACAGGGTTCATTGACCATTTTGCACGACGTTTCGTTCAGCGTCGGCAAGGGCGAGTCGGTTGCTATCGTCGGCGCCTCGGGTTCGGGCAAGTCCACGGTGCTGGGATTGCTGGCGGGGCTGGATGTTCCCAGTGCGGGGTCGGTGTCCATTCGCGGCGTCGAGCTGTTCGCGCTGGACGAAGATGAGCGCGCGGCACTGCGTGGCGACGCGATCGGCTTCGTGTTCCAGTCCTTCCAGTTGCTGCCTGCGCTGACCGCGCTCGAGAACGTGATGCTGCCGCTGGAACTCGCGGGAGCGGATGACGCGCGCAAGGTGGCGAGCCAGTGGCTGGAGCGGGTCGGCCTCGCTGGCCGGCTGCAGCACTATCCCAAGCATCTGTCGGGCGGGGAGCAGCAGCGCGTGGCCCTGGCCCGTGCGTTTGCGCCATCGCCGCAGATCCTGCTTGCCGACGAGCCGACCGGAAACCTGGATGCCGCGACCGGTGCTGCGATCATCGACCTGATCTTCTCGCTCAACCGTGAATCGGGTACGACCCTGATCCTCGTGACCCATGACGAGGCGCTGGCCGCCCGCTGCCATCGCGTGCTGCGGATGCAGTCTGGCAGACTCGAAGAGCAGCCCGTCACGGCGCAGGAGGCGAGATCGATTTGATGGCGAAATGGCTGGCCGAACACAACCGATGACGCACCTGGGTTCTCATCGTCGCGGCGTCGTGCGTTGCAGCACACTGGCTGCGACCGCCACGCCTGAGCGGACCGCCGACTCCAGCGTCGCCGGATAGGGCGAGTCGAGGTAGTCGCCGCACAGCCAAAGCCCGGGCACCGGGGTGCGCTCGGAGGGTCGGTTCAGGCCAGGATGACAGGCAAAGGTCGCGCGCTTTTCGGTGATCGTCATCGTCCATTCCGGCGGTGGCAGCCGGCGCTGAAGTTCCCGTTCGAGTTGTCTGTGGATCGCGATCTCGAGATCGTCGCGATCGAGTGCTTCGTGCGGCCCGTGAGCGCTGATCACGCACGCGAACAGGCCGGGCTCGCCGCCGAGCTGGCCTCGGTCGAAGACCCACTGGGCCGGTCCGTCATGTACCGCGATCATCGGATGGGGCAGGCGTTGCGTGCCGTCGAGGCCCAGATAGACGGTGGTGATCGGCTCGTGCGCGAGCACGTCGATCTGCGCGATCAATCGGTCGCAGCGGCCGGTGCTGCGCAGCAGCGCGCCGGCATGGTAGGGCGCGGTGGCCACGACCACCTGATCGAAGACCTGTCGGGTCGGATGGTCGCAGCTCAGTCTGAACCCCTGGTCCACGGTCTCGATCGCTTCGACCCGGGTGCCGCTGCGGATCTTGCCGCGCCTGACCGCCAGGTAGCGCGCGGCCTGCACCGGAAACAGTTCGCTCAGATCGACCCGCGGGATCAGCAACTCGCTGGCATCGGCGCCCGCCGCCAGGCTGTCGCGCAGCACGTTCGCGAACACGGCGGCCGAGGCCTGCGCCACCGGCGTATTCAGCGCGGCGATGCACAGAGGTTCCCACACCAGTCGCCTGAGCGCCTCGGTCTGTCCGGTTTCGTGCAGCAGCGTCTGCACGGTCTGCTGCGGGTCGACCCGGAAAGCGCGTCGCTTCAGGTGACGCATCAGGCGCAGCATCGCGAGCCGGTCGGTCCAGTCCAGTCCGCGCGCACGCAACAGGCCCACGGCCAGATGCAGCGGGGCCGGCAGGCGGGCGGCCTGCAGGTGTAGACGACCGGGGGCATGCAGCAGCAGCGGACTGCGCTCGAATACCTTCGGCGATACACCGGTCAGCCGCAGCAGGCGGGCCAGTTCGGTGTAGGCGCCGATCAGGATGTGCTGGCCATTGTCCAGCCGCCGGCCGTCCTTGGTCACCACGCGGGCGCGCCCGCCCAGCACGTGTGAGCGGTCGAACACATTGACCTGTACGCCGTTGGCCGCCAGCTCGACGGCGCAGGCCAGACCTGCGTAGCCCGCTCCGATGACGGCGACCGACTGCATCCGCGTCGTCACTGCCGCTCAACCGCGCAGCCAGGTGGTGCCGGCGATCCACACCTTGCGCAAGGGCGTCAGCGACGTACGCCGGTCGAGCACCTGAAAACCGTCGCGCTCGATTTCGTCGAGCAATGTCCGGTAGATCGCGGCCATGATCAGCCCGGGGCGCTGGTTCCTGCGGTCGCTCGCTGGCAGATGCTCGAAGGCCTGCGCATATAAGGACTTCGCCCGCTCCGCCTGAAACTGCATCAGCGCACGGAAACCGTCGCTGTGGCGCGCTTCGAGGATGTCCCTGGCCGGAACCTCGAAACGCTGCAACTCGTCTATCGGCAGGTAGATCCGTCCCCGGCGCGCGTCCTCGCCGACATCCCGGATGATGTTGGTGAGCTGGAACGCGAGGCCGAGATCGTGCGCATATTTGAGGGTCTGCCGGTCGCTGTAGCCGAAGATTTCGGCCGCAAGCAGGCCGACCACGCTCGCGACCCGGTAACAATAGAGCTGCAGGCCCTTGAAATCCAGATAGCGGGTCTGGTTGAGATCCATCTCCATGCCATCGATGATCTCGTGCAATTGCTCGGGCGGCAGGCTGAAGCGGGTACCGACGTCCTTCAGGGCCAGGCCCACAGGATGGGTCGGTGTGCCGGCGAAGACCTGATCGATCTCGTTGCGCCACCACGCGAGCTTGGCTTGTGCGAGCGACACGTCGTGACATTCGTCGACGACGTCGTCGACCTCGCGACAGAACGCATAGAGCGCGGTGATCGCCTGGCGGCGCTCGGGCGGCAGGAACACAAAGCTGTAGTAGAAACTCGATCCGCTCTTCGCGGCCTTGTCCTGGCAGTAGTCGTGCGGATTCATGTCGGGGTGCCGATGGTTGCCGCTGAGCGGATGGTTGCGCGGAAGACGAGCGTACGCCACACCAGGCGGAACCAGTCTGTACGTCCGAGCGTCGGGCGCCGTCGGAACACGTCGTAATCGACTGCCTCGATCCGCTCCAGGATGCGCAGGCCACCGCACACGATGAGCCGCAACTCCAGCCCGATCCGGCCCGGCAGCAGCGTCGCGAGCGGCGCGCCCGACCGCATCATCTCACGGGCGCGCGCGACTTCGAAGCGCATCAGCGCCCGCCAGCGTTCGTCGCAGCGTCCGGCGGCAATGTCGTCCTCGCTGACGCCGAAATGTACGAGATCCTCCGCCGGCAGATAGACGCGGTCCTTGTCCCAGTCAACTGCCACGTCCTGCCAGAAATTGATCAACTGCAGGCTGGTGCAGATCGCATCCGAGTGCGCCAGCGCGTCCGCGTCGCTGCGGCCGTAAAGATGCAGCAACAGCCGCCCGACCGGATTCGCGGAGCGCCGACAGTAATCGCGCAACTCGTCGAAACTCGCATAGCGCGTCTTGACCACGTCCTGCCCGAACGCATCGAGCAGATCCCGCATCGGCTGCAAGGGCAGGGCGAAGCGCCGCACGTTGTCCGCAAGCCGAAAGAAGATCGGCGCCAGCTGCGACGATACCACCGGCCGCCCGTCCGCTATCGCATCGAGCTCCGCCCGGTACGCGTCCAGCTCGGCCAGCCGCTGCGCCGTACATGCGTCCCCCTCGTCGGCAATGTCGTCCGCGCTACGCGCGAACGC
Organism: Denitraticella aggregata; assembly: GCF_048158365.1. Classification (NCBI taxonomy): domain Bacteria; kingdom Pseudomonadati; phylum Pseudomonadota; class Betaproteobacteria; order Rhodocyclales; family Zoogloeaceae; genus Denitraticella; species Denitraticella aggregata. Next base: position 41,528 of record NZ_JBLLNL010000006.1, read on the forward strand.
ATAGATCGCCTCGACCGGCTCGCGCAGGCGAGACGGCAGCAAAAAGGAGGCGACTGGGAAGTTTTCGTAGTGGTCGACCGGCATCGGGGTGGCGAGAGGCTTGGCGCACGGGAGTATAGCGAATCCGTGAGGCAGGGTTTGCGACGGTATCGCATTCAGCGCGATACGGTAACGAGCGCCGGACGGGTATAAGCCTTGGCCCTTCGTCCGTCAATCCGGCGCGGTTGCTTCAACGCGCAAAGTGCCGCACGAAGTTCGCAAGAATCCGGCCGGACAGCTCGGTCGAGACCGGGGCGCAGCGCGCAATCAGGGCTTCGGCCTCGTCGGGATGGAAATAGCCCCTGGCCTTGTAGATCCGAATGCGCAGCGCAAAACTGTCGCCATCCGCCTCTGGGTGGAACTGGGTCGCATAGATCCGATCCCCGTAGCGCAGCATCTGGATGGGGCAGTTCGCCCCCTCGAGCAGATGCGAGGCGCCTTGCGGCAAGGCATCCAGCGCTTCCTTGTGACCCACCAGGGCAGTGAAGCTGTCGGGGAGCCCGTCCAGCAGCGGGTCGTCGACGCTTTCGGGCCGGCGCGTGCAGATGATCGGGCCGACGGGTTCGCTATACAGCGACTTTGATACGGGCGCGCCCAGATGCCGGCCAAGGATTCCAATCCCATAGCAGCACCCGAGAAACGGCATGCCCTGAGCGACGATGCGCGGCATCAGTGCAAGAATTTGCGCCTCGATGCGGGCCTCGATCGGGTCTTTCGTCCCGGGCGGGTCGCTCACGCAACCTGGCCCACCTCCGACGATCACCCCGGAATAGGCTGACAGGTCCAGATCCTGCGGCAGGCTGCCCTGATCCAGCCGGATCCGGGTGACATCCTGCATCGCAAGTCTCGCCCGGCGCAGGATAGAGCCAAACTCTTCGTCGGCGACCTTGGTTTCAGGGCGCAGCTGCAGGATCAGAAATGGTTTCATCGGGCGTTCGGGTCCGGTTCGCCGATGCACGGTTCGGCCCCCGGTGTGATCTTTAGTCGGGTGATTTTACGCCTGTCGCAATGGGGGCAGCTGTGCGATCATCGGGCACCATTTCCAGTCCGACCGGTCTTTCCCACATGTTCGTACTCGACAGACTCTGCAAGCGCTTCCAGCCCGAGGGCGAGGCCTTGTTCCATGATGTTTCGCTGGCGATTTTGCCGGGCGAGTGCGTCGCGATCATGGGTGAATCGGGCGTGGGCAAGTCCACACTGCTGAACTGCATCGCCGGGCTGGAGACGATAGACGGGGGGCGGATCGAACTCGAGCGTAAGCGGATCGACGGGCTCTCGGACGATGCCTGGGCCGTGTTGCGGCGGCGGCGTTATGGCTTCGTGTTCCAAGCGTTTCACATTCTTCCGCACCTGAGCCTGGCGGACAACGTGGCGCTGCCGCTGTGGTTGCTCGACGAGGACACCGGCAGCGCGCGTGCGCGGGCGTTGGCGATGCTCGCGGCGGTGGGGCTGGGCGGCCGAGCCGATGAGGGACCGGGCAGGTTGTCGGGCGGCGAGCTGCAGCGGGTCGCGATCGCGCGCGCGCTGGTGCATCGACCGGCGGTGGTGCTGGCCGACGAACCGACCGGCAACCTGGACCCGGACCGGGCCGGCGAGGTGCTGGCGCTGTTGCTCGACACGGTGCGCGACGCGGGTGCGGTCGGAATCCTGGTCACGCATTCGCCGGTGGCAGCGCGGCAGACCGACCGGATCCTGCAGCTCACGCGCAATGGCATGCGCGAAGTCGTCGTCGAATGATCGGGGCACTGCTGCGGGTATTCGTCGCCAGTCTGTTCGGGCGCCGGTTGGCGAGCGTGCTGTCGCTGCTTGCAGTGACGCTCGGCGTGGCGCTGGGGCTGGCGGTGCAGATCATCCATGGCGCGGCGCTCGACGAGTTCGGACGCGGCATGCGCCTGCTCGCCGGCGAGGCGGATCTGCAGGTGGTCGGGCCGCGCACCGGCTTCGACGACCGGCTCTACCTCGAGTTTGCGCAGCGTCCCGACGTGGCCGAAGCCAGCCCGGTGCTCGAGATCGAGGCAAGGCTGCCCGGACGCGAGGACAGTCTGCGGATCTACGGGGTGGATCTGTTCCGGGTCGCGCGGGTACTGCCCCTGCTGATGCCGGTGGCCGAGGCGGGCGACGGACGTCTGCTCGCGCTGGAGCCGGGGCGGGTGTTTCTGAGTGCCGCCGCACGCCGGACGCTCGGCCTTGCGGTCGGCGACCCGTTGGTGGTGCAGAGCGGCTTGCGCGAGACCGAACTGGTGGTGTCGGGCGCGGTACCCGGCGCGGCCGAGGGCCAGGCCCTGGCCGTGATGGACATCGCCGCTGCACAGCAGATCTTCGACCGCATCGGCGTGCTGAGCCGGATCGATCTGCGGCTCGCGTCCGGCATCGCGCGTGAAGATGCGCGGCAGGGGATCGGCGCGTGGCTTCCGCCGGGCATCGAAGCGCGTCTGCCCGAGGCCGGTATCGCCGAGACCAGCGGCCTGTCGCGAGCCTACCGGGTCAATCTGACCATGCTGGCCGCGATCGCGCTGTTGACCGGCGCTTTTCTGGTGTTCTCGACGCAGTATCTCTCCGTCGTGCGGCGCAGCCGCGAACTCGCGTTTCTGCGTGCGATGGGGATGGAGCGGCATCTGGTGATGCGCGGCCTGCTGCTCGAAGGGGCGGCGCTTGGTCTGGTTGGCGGACTGCTGGGCATCGCGCTCGCGCACGGTCTCGCGGCGCTGGCCTTTTCACTGGTGGGCGGGGATCTGGGCGCCGGTTATTTCGCGCATGTCACGCCCTCGGCGCGTTTCATGCCGGGGGCGAGTCTGGTCTATCTGGTGCTCGGTGTGGCTGCCGGCGTCGCCGGTGCCTGGTTGCCCGCACGCCATGCCGCTTCGCAGCAACCGGCCCAGGGCTTGCGGGCCGGCAACGAGCGGGACCTGCTGGCGGCGCGACCGCGATGGCGGGCGACCGCGCTGTGTCTGGTGTTCGGGCTGCTCGCGTGTGTGCCGGGGCCGGTCGGGGGGATTCCGGTGTTCGGTTATGTCGCGGTGGCGCTGGTGCTGGCGGCCGCAGTGCTGGCATTGCCGGGGGTCGTGGGCCTGCTGGCCGCGCCACTCAGGCTGTCACCCGGCGTACTGGCGCGACTGGCGCTGGCGCGTGTCACGGCCGCGCCTGGCCAGGTCGTGGTTGCCGGGGCAGGGGTGGTGGCGAGCGTCGCGCTGGCGGTGTCGATGGCGATCATGGTGGGGTCGTTCCGGGATTCGGTGGATGACTGGTTGTCCAAGGTGTTGCCATCCGATCTTTATGTGCGGGCCTCGTCGTCGGCGGCGAGCGGTTTTCTGGACGAGGAGGCGGTGGCCCGGGTCGCGGCAATAGAAGGGGTCGCCGAAGTCGTGCCGGTGCGTTACGACGCGCTGCGTGTGGGCGATTCGCCACTGGCGGTGACGCTGATCGCGCGGCCGACCGCGGGGGGCGATGACTTGCCGGTGGTGAGCCGGGGCACGCCGCCGCAGGGGGAACTGCCCTGGGTGTGGATCACCGAGGCGATGGCAGATCTGCACCGGCTGGCGGTCGGCGACCGTGTCGCGTTGCCGATCGCAGGGCGCGAGGCGAGCTTCGTTGTCGCGGGGGTGACCCGCGATTACGCGCGCCAGCACGGGGCGGTGATCGTCGAGCTGGACGATTATCGCCGGCTCTCCGGCGACAGGCTGACCAACGACCTTGGCGTTCAGCTCAAGTCCGGTGCAGACGTGGATGAGGTCGTCCGGCGCGTGCGCGAGGCGCTCGGCGAGCGGGTCGTCGAGATCTCGCTGCCGTCGCAGATTCGCGCGATTAGCCTCGAGATTTTCGACCGGACCTTTCTCGTCACCTATCTGATGCAGGCGGTCGCGGTGCTGATCGGCCTGTTCGGCATCAGCACCACCTTCGCGGCGCTGGCGACCAGCCGCAGCAAGGAATTCGGCATGCTGCGTCACCTCGGACTGCGACGTGGCGACATCGGCCGGCTGCTGGCATTGGAGGGCAGTGTGACCGCCGCGGTGGGGGTGATGATCGGCACCCTCGCGGGAGGCGCGATCGCGCTGGTGCTGGTAGAGGTGATCAACCGACAGAGTTTTCACTGGAGCATGGATCTTGCACTGCCGCTCGGACCCATCCTCGCCTTCGCGGCGACGTTGGTTGCCCTGGCCGCGGTGGCGGCGAGGCTTTCGGGGGCGCAGGCGATGCGCGGCAGTGCGGTGGCGGCGGTGAGGGAGGACTGGTGATGCGGCGATTGCTGTGCCTGATGCTTGCGCTGGTGCTTGTGTCGCCTGTGGCCGCCGGCGATCGCTATCCGCCGATCGTGCCCGGTAAGGTACTGGCCTTTCCGCAGGACACCGGCGCGCATCCGGATTACCGCACCGAGTGGTGGTACATCACCGGCTGGTTGCGCGACGCAGAAGGTGCGGAGCGGGGATTTCAGGTGACTTTCTTCCGGGTGCGTACATTGCTCGGCGAGGACAATCCCAGCCGCTTCGCGCCGACGCAGTTGATCTTCGCGCATGCGGCGGTGGCGGACCCGGCGCGCGGTCGCCTGATGCACGGCGAGCGGGTGGCGCGCGCGGTCGAGCCCCTCGCGGGTGCCTCGGAAGGTCGAACCGGGGTGTGGCTGGACGACTGGTCGCTCGAACTCGACGAGGACGGACATTACCTGACGCGGGTGCGCGCCGAGGATTTCGCGTTTGCGCTGCGCTTCGATCCGCCCGCCGAACCACTGCTCAACGGTCGTGAGGGCTGGAGCCAGAAGGCGCCGGATCCGGTCAACGCGAGCTACTACTACAGCCGCCCGCATCTCGCGGTCAGCGGGGTGATCGAACTCGGCGATGTCGCGCATGAAGTGACCGGTCACGCCTGGCTGGATCACGAGTGGTCGAGCGAGATCCTCCCCGAGGGTGCTTCCGGGTGGGACTGGATCGGTGTGAACCTGCACGACGGCGGTTCGCTGATGGCCTTCCAGATGCGCGACCAGGCGCATGCATCGATGTGGAATGCAGGTACGCTGGCCGAACCGGGGAGGCCGGCGCGGGCGCTCGCGCCGGACGAGGTGCGTTTCGAGCCGCTGCGCGGGTGGGTATCGCCGCGCAGCGGGATTCGTTACCCGGTGGCGTGGGCCATGCATGCCGGCGGGCGTCGCTTCGAGATCGTGCCGCTGATGGACGACCAGGAACTCGACAGCCGGGCTTCGACGGGTGCGATCTACTGGGAAGGTGCGATCAGGTTGCTCGAGGCAGGTCGGGAAGTGGGCCAGGGCTATCTGGAGATGACCGGCTACGGCGAGCGATTGCGCATGTGAGCATGTATAATCGCGACCTCGCAGGCCTGCCGACCCGCAGATCGGATTGTTCCAATGCCCCGATTTCCGACGGTGGCCGTGCCCAGATGGCGGAATTGGTAGACGCACCAGATTTAGGTTCTGGCGCCGCGAGGCGTGGGGGTTCGAGTCCCTTTCTGGGCACCAATAATAGGCTGTAAGTCCTTGAATAATCAAGGAAATATCCTAGGTCTCCCTCCAGTTGGTGGTAATTCTGTGGTAACTTACCATGCAGATAACCATCGGGAATGTCCTTAGAATGTCCGTTCGTCGTACCTACCTGAGACAGGGTCGCTACTACTATCAGCGAAGTGTCCCCTCAGATCTCCGGGATAAATACCCCTCGAAACTCCTCAAGTTGAACCTAGAGACCTCAGACCCCCAGACGGCTGCTAGGAAGGTCACTGAGCTTGACAGGCGCTACGAGGCTGAATGGTCCATCCTCAGGGGTAATCCTGAGGCATCCCCTAAGGCTACTCGTGTTCATGCCGAGAGGCTCCTAGCTGACCATGGCATTGATCCTAAGGCTCCTGATGAGGATGCTTTAACCATCTTCTTTAACAGGCTGGATGGGAAGCGGGAAGCCTATGCTGCTATAGCTCGCGATGGCTACGCAGGGGATGAGGGGGTCTATAGGGATGCTGAAATAACAGAGTATCTAAGCCCTGTTGAATCCGTAGCAGTGGAACTCCTCGATAAGTCAGGCAAGGACAGGTTAAGTGATGTCCTCAGGTTCTACCTAGAGACCCACCACAAGGGGAATTCTCCGTCAGTTGAGAAGGCTTCCAACGTGGCTATGAATGGGCTGATCACTGCTGTAGGGGATAAGCACTTTGATAAGTTGAATAGAGGGGATGGGAGAACCTATATCACCACCGAGCTTGCTAGGGGGGTGACTACAGGGACAGTGAGGAGGAGGCTGAAGTCACTGAACGCTATCGTTAATGCCTACATCAAGGAAAAGGAGCTAGATAGACGTAATCCCCTATCAGGATTGAAGATCGCTGGAGAGGGGGAGGATACGACTGAACGTCAGCCCTTCAATGCTGAGGAACTGAAGACCCTACAGACCACCTGCAAGAAAGCTGATGATGATATCAGATGGCTTGTAGCTCTCCTCTCAGATACTGGTGCCCGACTGGCAGAGATTGCAGGGTTGGCTATAGATGATCTTGTCCTTGATGATCCTATTCCCCATGTTGTGATTAAGCCTCATCCGTGGAGGTCTCTGAAGAGTAAGGAATCAACAAGGAAGATCCCCCTTGTAGGGGCTTCTCTATGGGCTGCTAACAGAGTGAAGGAAGCAGGGAAGGGTACTGTCCATGCATTCCCTAGGTATATCAAACATGGCCTATGTACTGCAGAGTCTGCCTCAGCCTCTATTGCTACTTGGATACGTTCAAAGGGGATGAACCATACAGCCCATGATCTGAGGCATTCCCTCAGGGACCGCTTACGTGAAGTTCAATGTCCTGAGGAAATCATAGATGCTGTAGGGGGATGGGCATTGCAATCAGTAGGACAGGGATATGGACAGGGATATAGCCTAAGAGTTATGAAGGAATGGCTGGATAAGATTGTTGCTGAAGGGGCTGTAAGCCCTCTATGAGGCCCTAGGAGGGCTTAGGAGGCCCTAGGAGGCCCTAGGACTACCCATCCCTTAGTGAATCATTTAAACGGCTCCTATGGGCCTCTGATGGCTTCCTAGGGGCATCCTAGGTACAGGGGGTCCTGCTCAACTTCTGTTCGTTGAACCACTTGCGAATGTTGCGGGGGTGTGTCTCCGAGGTGTCTAACGGTTGGACACCAGCAGTAGCAAACCACATGGCATTTGCGCGTTGTCCAACGGTTGGACATCGGACTCAGCGAACCACATTCCATCTTCCGGTCACCAGAAGACGCGAACCACATTGCGTTACTGCGGTTGCGGGTGGGTCACCTCGTTATCGGAGGCTCCGACAACGGTCCACAGTCACTGTGGCCCACTGGTCAGCTAACCACATTGCATCTGCTCGGGTGGGTCATCCCTTCAGGCCACATCGTCTCCCCGTCACGGGGCAACGCCGCAAACCACATTGAGTCAGCCCGGTATCGCTACGCGGGGAGGACCGAGGTGACCTTCTGCTCGTTGAACTCTTCCCGGATGCGCCGGGGATGGGTCAGCGTTGCATCACCGTGTTGCAACAGACTCCAGTTATCTGCCAACCACATCGCATCGGAGCGATCATTTCGGTGCATGTCATCGAACCCCTGCTCCTTGCACCACTGGCGGAGGTGATGCGGGTCTGTTATCCCTGCCGGTGCAATCGCTGCTTGCACCTCGGACCAGTCCATAGCAAGCCACATAGCAGCACTGCGGTATTGACTGCTCATGTCCGAGAAGCCTGTGTCCTTCACCCACTTGCCAAACCCTTGGTTGCTGGCTGGTCATCAGAGACCCTCTAGGAGGGCCTAGGAGGCTTTAAACACCTCCTAGGTATCCTTAGGTATCCCCAAGGATCAAACCAGACCAAGCTTTGCTGCTGTAGCCGGGGTAATCCAACGACCATTGATCATGACTACATCGTGACCTGCGGGGGTCTTCTCTACTTCATACCCTGCATTCCTCAGAGCCTCTATAGTAGGAACATTGCTCCGGAAGTATTCATTAGCCAGAGCCTGCAGGGGAGCAACGTTACGACCAAAGATCAATTCCTGACGGGCTTTATGGAGAGCTTCGTACTTCTCCTCAGTGGCCCATTGCCAGAGTTCAGCAGCATCATTGATCCCTGCACGATGGGCTATGTTGTCAGCCTGAGCCTTGAACGCATTATCAACAAAGGTAGCACGTTCCCTTGCATCCTTTTCAGAGATCCCAGAGAGTTTAGCGATCTCTCGGTAATCACGATCGTTCATATTCCCTTCCAACATCTTTGCCAAGGTTGCTTGGTATAGCTGCGGGGGGATGGGTGCAATAGCCTTAGCTACTACGTCGGCAATCTCTCGGGGGAATTCCTCAGCGATGAATGATTCAGCGGTGACCTGTTGAGCCTGAGCTTGTTGCTGGTATTCCCGCTGTTGGATCTGAGGATGATTACTGACTAGTGGAGCCTGTGCGGGTGCATAGCCGGTACTAGTTCCTGCTTCAACATAACGTCCATCCGGGGTCTTTTCGAGGATACCCATGGTCTCTAGGGTACTGACCTTAACAGTGGTTCCTCGGTACTCAACAATGCTATTGGCAGTGACATTGCTAGTCGGGCTACCATGACCATTCCGGGCAGTGGCAAGGATGCCCCCGTTATTACCCGTCAGGCTGGATACTGAGACTTCCATACGGGTAGGGGTGGCTGTTACTTGACCATCACCACCTGTGCGATAGACGGTCCCAACGTTGGATCTATTAGCTTCCTGATGTCGAGTTTCTACGTATGCACCGGGGTCTGTAGGAGCTACAGAGAAACGGATGACTCCACCAGACAGATTCTGGATACCTGCTACAGGACCCTTGTTAAGAGATTCACCCCGAGGGGCTGGGCCATCACTGCCACGGACATAATCTGTATAGTCGCTCATTTTGATTCCTTATTACTTGGGTTAATTGAAAGGTATTGAAAGGCTTGACGTTACAGCCTCTTCCTGCTGTTCCCTTCGCTTCAGGGACTCAACAATATTCACATGGAAACGGGATAGGGTATTCCTGATCCTGTCACCACTCTGCCTTAGCTCTCTAATGGACAGCTTAGGTGATCCCCCCGGTTTCCCTTCTCCGCCGTACTTAGGGAAGGTAGCCAATCGAACAGCATTCCGAATAAGAGCTACAGTCAGTCTCTCGTCATCCGGGAGTCTGTAGGGGTATCTGTGGGAGTAGAGCCAGACAGCGCAGACTTCCACAAGGACATCCATAGCCGTTACCTGTTTGTTATGGATATGCTTGAACAGCCCATTGCCACAGATAGCGTTATCGTTGGATGCCTCGAACATCCATTCATTGAACCAACGGACTACCGTAGTCACTCCGGGGTGATTGGGGTTACTCTCAAGGACTGAGAGAACGTCCTTCTTCTCCTGTTGGTATTCCCTTGACCTTATGGCTCTCCCCAAGGGGTGACCATGTTGGAGATACATTCCATGATGCTGGAAACAGTAACCATCTACAGCTTCAGCATTCTTTGTGCATCCCTGAGCTTTACAAGGGGTACTCCTGTAGGAACTATTCCTAACTTGGAGTGAGGGTTTATTCTTTGATGGCATGGTGGTTACCTAGTCTGGGAAGAAGGGGATATCCATTGAGGAGAGTTCCTTTAGGGACTGCTTGATATCTGCAGTTGTCTCAGGGTCCTTCTTGATATTGTTATCACGGAGGAAAGCCCGTATTACTTCCAACATTCTTGCTGTGTAGTTCCCGTTAGGGGGGTCCTCTAGGTAACTATGGAAGGAATCACATAGCATTCTGTGAAGTTCCTTCAGGTCCTCTCGGGTGTCTTTATCTGCCATTCATCATCCTTGTGAATCTCTCATCCGCTAGTTGTCTAGCATCCGCTAGTTGTCTAGCATCAGCTTCTAGGGGTAGGGTCTTTTTGGCTAAACGTTTAGCCTTACGTGCAGCCCTCTCAGCCTTCAGTTCCTCTTGGAATACTGCGGCTTCCTCTTCAGAGAGAGCACGGGGTTTCATTGGGGAATCCATTAGGCTGTAACCCCTTTCTTGGTCCCTCAGTTGGCTGAAGGTATCCCCGGTATAGGTAGGTCTGACCTTGAAGGGGCTAGGCGCTCCATAGGCTCTCTCCTTGATACTGGATACTTGATCAAGCATTCCCCGGTGATCCTCTTCAGCCTGACCACCAGCTATAGCCATGTCTAACTCATCAACGAGGGTATCTATAGCCCGTCTAACAATGATTGAAGTAGAAACGCTCTGACCATGGGACTTGAACAGGGATTGAATCCAATGGAGCTTGGTTACTGCTAGAGGGTCTAAACGGAATTCTCGGGCTAAAGAAGGACCCCCTGATCTTAGGGCTTGTGTCATGGTTGGGTTTCCTAATGGAATGCTAGAAGGACTAGCTGTCGCTAGAAGGACTAGCTGTCGCTAGAAGGACTAGCTGTCGTAACTCAATGAAATTTTTTAGATGATCTATTCATGGCCCTAAAGGAGCGTAGCTCTCTAAAGGAGCGTAGCTCTCTAGGGGGCTTTAAGGGTCCTAGGACTGTCTAGAGGCTTCCTCCTACTTGGTAGTAACCATTATTGATTATCAACCTTTGGGGACCCTCTAAGGGCTGTCTAGAGACCCCCTAGAGAGCTACGCTCCTTTAGGGACTGCCTACAGAGATCCTCTATGGACCCCCTTAGCACAGACCTAACATTCCTCTTAGGGACCTAAGGAGGACCTTAGGATTGAATCCCTAGATATCTCTAGAGAGACCTAAGGAATAATCTCTTGGATACAATCTTGTTATGTTTAATACCAAGAAGAATGTTTAGATAGACCTAAGAGATCTATAGAGGAATCTAAAGAATCTTAAGAGTGAATTACTAGTTCATCCTTAGATATCTTTAGAGGGGCTTCGCCCCCTTACCCCCGCTACCAGTCCCCCCAAGACAGCCTAAGGGCTGACCATAACTACAAGGAGAACTGTCCTCGAACTCACTTGGGTGCCCCACATCCAAGAGTTCTATGTCCAGATCCTGAGGCTTAGTAATGTCCCCAGAGCCAGCCTGATGGCTGACATAGAGGGGCTAAGGTAGGCTGGAAAAGGTAAAAGCGCGGGTCGTTCCTATCACTGGGAATCCAGCCAATATAGAGAGCTATAAAGCCCCCTATAAGGTCCGTTATATGGGTCTAAACGGAGATGGAACTAACGGCGAAGCCCTGAGGAAACACAAGTTCATCCTTGAGTATCTTCGTCGGGGCTTAGGAGCGTCTCTTCTCCCTGTGGTGAGACTATTGAAATGAGCTATACAGAACAAAGACTTACGAATATATAGTTCAGGGATAAACTATAGGGTATCTGCGTAGTGATAGCGAGCTATAGGAGGGCCTAGGAGGGCCTAGGAGCCTCTGAGAGACTCTATAGTACCTACCCCATTAGGAAATCATTTAAACGGCTCCTAGGGGCCTCTAGTGGCCTTGGAAAGGCATCCTTGGTATTGCTGAGGGATGCTCTATTCCAATAACCCAATAATTGCTTACCTCGCCCCCTCGGACACAAGGGGCTGAACATATCCCTAAAATGGGTAGTAGGGTCCCCAGGTGGCCTATTGGAGACCCCCAAGGGAAGCCTATTCAGTCAGTGTCCTTCTGATGCTGATAACCGTAGCCCTACTAATACCGTAGTCCCTAGCGACCTCAGAGACTGAGGCTCCCCTATTCAGCCTAAGGACGATCTCCCCTTGTTCCTTCTCAGTGGTCTTGCTGGGCCTTCCCATGTGCTTACCCTCAGCCCTTGCTCTGGCCTGTCCTGCTTGGGTTCTCTCAATGATGAGATCCCTTTCAAAGTCAGCCACTGCTGCTAGGACTTTGACCATCAGTTCCCCCGATGATGACGTTAGATCTAGGTTCCCCAGTTGGAGGACTATTAACTTGATACCCCTCTCAGCGAATAGCTTGACCGTGTTCTGAACGTCTATGGAGTCCCTGCCTATCCTGTCCAGCTTAGTCACTACAAGGACATCCCCTTCTTCCATCCTCTCTAGGAGCTTCTGGAAGCCTGAACGCTGGGAGACTGGTACAGACCCTGAGATCGTCTCCTCGATGAATCTCCTAGGATCTACTGTGTAGCCTGCTTGGGCTATCTGTTCCCTCTGGTTCTCAGTCAGTTGTTCAACAGTGGATACACGGGCATAGGCGAAGAGGCGGGGCATGGTGGCAAGTCCTGAGGTGTTGGAAAGTGGTGTGAGTTTCTCAGGGTATGTTAGTAAGTGTCAAGGTATATCTTTATAACAGTCACTATCAAGGTGTTAGAAAGCGGTCACTTTCTTACAGGGGTATCGAGGAGGGAGATACAGAGAGGCGGACAACTGGAAGCCAGCCAGAGGACAGGGAATCTATGAGGACAAGTCTGTCTCTGTGGATATCCTCATGACTCCCCCGGCCTATTCTGCAGGGGTTCGAAGGGGGTGCCGGGGGGTATGTGACTTCGCCCACCCGCGAGAGACACCACAGACATTTTCTTGATTATTTGTTTTTTGGTTGGTGGTAGACTGGTGGTAACTCAACCAATACCATCGGCTAGAGGCCAGAGAAGACGCGGGTTCTAGGGCAGTAGTTTGAGTCCCCTTACCCTTTCTGGGCACCACTGTACGTGCGTCGCGGTGTATCGAGGTTCGTTCCACGCGGCGAACCACTCCACGGGCGACGATGAGGTTTCTGGTTCGACAGGATTGCCGGAAAAAGCGGCTACTCAAAGCGAGCGCAGCGCTGCGTCCAGATCGACTCGACGCTCGTCGAAGGATTCGCGCGGGAACGACACGAGTACGCCCACTCGGCGTGGTCGCCCCGGATTGACGGTGGAAAATTCCACCAGTTCGAGTTCGGAGGCATTCGCGACGTCTGCGCCGACCAGGGTGTTCATCGCGTTCAGGCGCACTGACACACGCTCGGGTTCAATGATGGGGTCCGCTTCGGCAATCGCTGCGAAGGGTAGCGCGTCGATCGATTCTAGATCAGTTTTTCGATCGAACCCACCTTCAACCGTGTTCGGGCAGCAGTCGAGGGGATCAGGCCCGGACGGGCGATCGCGGGGCGCGAAGGATGCACCGGCGCGGACCTGGTAGCGGCGGTCGGGGTCAAGCCGCTCGGTCACCGCCCAGGTCGATTTTGACGTGCACGACACCGTCATCCGTATGCACCTGCATCGGCCATCCGCAACGCTCGAAGACGGCCAGCATCGCGGCATTCTGCGGCAGCGTTTCCGCGGTAAACTTGCGCACGCCGGCATCCGAGGCGATCGTTCCGAGATGCCCGATCAGCAGACGGGCGATTCCCAGCCCGTGGTAGTCCTCCTCGACCACGAACGCGACTTCGGCACTGCTGTCCTCGAAGCGGGCGTAACTCCCCAGGGCGATCACGACCTCCCTCTCCCCGCACTGTACCGTGCCCAGCAGGATCACGCGGGTACGGAAATCGGTTTCACGGAAGCGGTGCAGGTCGGCGGCGGAGAGTTCCTTCTTGGGTGCGAAGAAACGCATGTGGATTGTTTCGGGATCAAGTTTGTGGAAGGCTTCGACCAGCCGGTCGGTGTCGTCCGGACGTGATGAGCGAATGCAGATCTCCACGCCATTTCGCAACGTTTCCGTAACCCGATAATTGCGTGCATCGATCATGAGTGGATGCTCTCCTCGGAAGGGTTGGTCGCCTGCCGACCGGGCGGGGCTCGCGATCCGTCTGAGCCGATTCTACTTGCGATTGCCAGCGGCTTGTCGATTGAGCTCGGTCTTGTGTTTTCGAGCCAGAAAGTCGTGTGGAGGCGCCCGCCCGAGCTTAGCATCACGGAACCGGAGGGTGTCCATTGACCGTTTCGGATGGGCACGTCTATGCTCGTGGGGCCTGTCGAGTGATTCGACTCAGATGAACGGAGAACGGAATGAGTGGGGTATCCAAAGACGTCGGCGCGTTGACGGCCATCGGGGAACGGTTGGTCAAGACGCGACTGCCCCGGGCGCTCGAGATCAAGGAGCGGGTCGATCTCGGAGAGGTTCTGACCGATTACGATATCGGTTTCCTAGAAGAGGTGTTCGAGGACGCCAGAGAGATAGGTCCTATCCTGAGCCAGCATCCGCAATATCATGACATCGCGGCACGCGTGATAGCGCTGTACAAGGAGATCACGACCAAGGCGCTTGAGAATCAGCAGCGTCAGGGGGGTGAGTAAGGCCGGATTGGACGACAGGGTGGAGACGTTCATGCCGAAGAAGCGCGACGATGACAAACGCGACAAACCGGACAAGAACGACAAGGGCATCGTTCAGGGCACAGGCGATCAGCGCTCCGGTGGCAAAGCCGTGCCGCGGACGAAACGCTCCGGCAAGGAGTACGAGCGTCAGTTGGGGAAGCTCCATGTCGAACTCGGCAAGCGGCAGGATTGGGTGACACCGAAGGGTCTCAAGGTGTGCATCGTGGTCGCGGAACGCGATGGCGCCGGCAAGGGCGGCACCATCGAGGTGATCATCGAACGCGTCAGTCCGAGGGCGTTCCGCCTCATTGCATTTCCCGTCCCGACCGAGCGCGAGAAATCGCAGGTGTATGCGCAGCGCTATCTGCCGCATCTGCAGGCCGCGGGGAAAGCTGCCCAAACGCAGGATCGGTCGCTTCAAGGCAATCGATCATCCGTACAAATTGGTGCCCGACCGCTTCTGGTGGCGCTTTGCGCCCGCAGCCCACAGCCGCGACCGGACCCGCGCAAGCAGACCGCGTGACCCGGTCCATCGAGCGCGGTTCTGGCTGATGGCGGTATCTCCCAACCCTTCGTCAGAAACCGCACGTGGCGTAGCGTACGGCATTGCGGCCTATGCGATCTGGGGCTGCTTCCCGCTGTTCTTTTCGCTGCTGCAGGGCATCCCTGCGTGGGAGATCCTGGTGCACCGGGTGATCTGGTGCTGCGTGTTCCTGGTCGCGCTGATCACCGTGTTGGGCCGATGGGACGCGATCGGCGCAGCGCTGTCGCGCCGGCGCGGGTTCGGGCGGGTGCTCGCGTGTGCGCTGCTGATCGGTGCGAACTGGGGCATCTTCATCTACGCGGTCGAAACCCGGCAGGTCCTGCAGTCGAGCCTGGGTTATTTTCTGACACCGCTGGTCAATGTCGCGCTCGGCATCCTGGTGCTGAAGGAACACATGGCGGTGTTGCAGCGCTGGGCGGTCGGGCTGGCCGGGTTCGCGATCGGAATCCAGTTCGTGCTGATCGGACAGTTGCCGTGGATCGCGTTGCTGCTGGCGCTGACTTTCGGCACCTACGGGTTGCTGCGCAAGCAGATCACACTGGACGGGTTGTCCGGTCTGTTCGTCGAGACGCTGCTGTTGCTGCCGCTGGGTGTGTTTGCGCTGGCGTGGTTGCTGATCACCGACGCCTCGCATTTTCTGGACGACGGCATCCAAAGCTTGTTGCTGATGGCCAGCGGCGTCGTCACCGCGCTGCCCCTGATGGCCTTCGCAGGTGCGGCGAGACGCCTGCGTCTGGCGACGGTGGGTTTTCTGATGTACATCAACCCGACCATGCAGTTCCTCACCGCGCTGGTCATCTTCAAGGAACCGCTGTCCCCGGTGCAGTTGATCAGTTTCGTGATGATCTGGGCCGCACTCGCGCTCTACTCGTGGTCGGCCTGGCGAACGCACCGGCGGGGTTCGGCGGCGTGATTCGACCGCCTTTGGGCGTCATACCTGCAGGTGGTCGAGCAGTTCCCGCTCGATCTTGAGCACATGGGCGTCCTGCGACAGACCGCGCCCGGTCAGCAGGAAGGTGTCTTCGGCGCGTTCGCCGAGGGTCGCGATCTTTGCCGTATGCAGGACGATGCCGTTGCGTGCGAGCACCTCGGCGACGCCGTAGAGCAGACCGGGCCGGTCCGCCGCGGTCAGGGACAGGATGTGGTGTTTGCCGGCCTCGTCCGGCCGGATGCTGACCTGCGGCGTGATCGGAAAATGCCTGACGTGCCTGGACAAGCGGCCGCCGCTCGGCTGGTCGGGTACGCCGGTCTTGCTCAGGCGGTCGGTCAGTTCATGCTCGATCAGTGTGACGATGTCGCGATACTGGGCACGGTTGCCCGGGTCCTGCAGCATGAAGCTGTCCAGTGCGTAGCCGTGGCGGGTCGTGTGGACCTTTGCGTCCAGAATGGAGAGACCACGCCGACCGAAGTAGCCGGTCAGGCGTACGAACAGATCCTTCTGGTCGCGCGTGAACACCATCACCTGCAGACCCTGGTCCTCTTCGGAGACCCTGGCCTTGATGACCGGAACGTCGGACTCGGTACGATAGTAGAGAACGCGCGTATGCCACGCGATCTCTTCGGCCGAGTTGCGCATGAAATACACGGCATCGAGCTGGTTCCACAGCGTCTCTTCGATGCCCGGGCGCAGACCGTAGTAGCGTAACAGGCGGCGGGCGTCTTCCTGTCGGTCGTCCAGTCCGAGCGCCTGCTGCGGGGTCGCGCCACGCAACAGGCGCTGCGTGGCGAAGAACAGATCCTCGAGCAATTTGCCTCGCCAGCCGTTCCAGACCTTGGGGCTGGTGCCGCGTATGTCCGCATGCGTGAGCAGGTAGAGCGCAGTCAGGCGTCGCTCGGTATGGACGTGCTCGGCGAAGCGCTGGACCACCTCGGGGTCGGAGGTGTCCTGCTTTTGTGCAACGTGCGACATCGCCAGGTGATGCTCGACCAGCCATACGACCAGATCCCGGTCTTCCGGGTCCAGACCATGCTGTTCGCAGAACACGCGCGCATCGATCATGCCAAGCTTGGAGTGGTCGCCGCCACGGCCCTTGGCGATGTCGTGAAACAGCGCGGCGATGTAGAGCAGCCAGTGACGTTCGAACCCGAGGATCAGGCGCGTCATCAGCGGGTATTCGTGCGCATGCTTGCCCATCGTGAAGCGCCGCACATTGCGCAGGACCATCAGGATGTGCTGATCGACCGTATAGACATGGAACAGGTCATGCTGCATCTGGCAAACGATCCGGCGCCAGGGCGCGATATAGCGGCTCAGGATGCCGTACTGGTTCATCCGCCGGAACTCGTGCACGATACCGCGCTTCTGCTGCAGGATCTGCATGAACATGGCCTTGTTGACCGGGTTGGCCCTGAAGGCGGCATTGATCCGGTTGCGATTGAGCCACAGCGTCCTCAGCGTGCGTGCAGTCATGCCCTTGAGTTCGGAGCGCTGCTGCAGCAGCAGGAAGCATTCCAGCAGCGCGGACGGATGGCGTTCGAATATCCAGTCATGGCGGACATCGAGCAGTTCGCGCACGGCCTGGAAGCGCTCGTTGATGACGATCGCAGCGCCGCCGCGGTCCGGGAAAATGACCGTGCCGTAGTTCTGCAGCAGAATCGTATTGATCTGAGTGAGCTTCTTCGCGGTGAGGTAATAGCGCTGCATCATCACCTCGGAGGCCCGCTTGGCCGCGGTCGCATTGACGCCCATGCGCTGCGCCAGGTTCTCCTGGTAATCGAACAGCAACCTGTCCTCGCCGCGTTCGGTGAGATAGTGCAGCCGTATCCGGATGTGCTGCAGGAAGCGCTCGATGCTACGCAGGTCGCTCGCTTCCTCGCCGGTGATCAGCCGCTTCCTCGCCAGCTCGCGCCAGTTCTTGCCGAGGCCCGCGGCCCTCGCGATCCAGCCCAGCATCTGCAGGTCCCGCAGACCGCCCGGGCTTTCCTTGCAGTTCGGCTCCAGCGAGTAGGGGGTGTCGTTGAAGCGGGCGTAGCGCTGCTCCTGCTCGAGCTTCTTGGCCTTGAAGAACGCGCGTACGTCCAGGGTCTCGCGCAAGCGTTCGGCGAATGCGTCGAACAACGCGCGGTTGCCGTACAGCAGGCGAGCTTCGAGCAGGTTCGTCTGTATCGTGACGTCCTCGGTGGCAGCACTGATGCATTCGTCCAGTGTCCTCACGCTCTGTCCGATCTCGAGCCCGACATCCCACAGGGCCCCGATCAGATCGGACACCCTCGTCTGAGTGTCCCGGTCGGCCGGTTCGTGCAGCAGGATCATCAGGTCGACGTCGGAATGTGGGAACAGCTCGCCACGCCCGTAGCCGCCAACCGCGATCAGCGCCGCGTCCTCCGGCAGCCCCAGGGCCTGCCACAGTTCGACGATCACACTGTCGACCAGCGCTGCCCGCCCCTTCAGCATCTTGGACGTCGATGGGCGCGCCTCATAGGCGGACCGGATCTCGGCCGTGCCCGCGGCGAGGCGCTCGCGCGCCTGCGCGATCAGCCCATGCTCGAAGGAGATGCGGCCGGACACCGTCATCGTCGCTTAGCCGAACAGATGGGCAAACGCGGCCGGTGGAGGCGGGCAGTCGGCCGAGCGGGTCAGGACCTCCGCGCCGCCGTCGGTCACCAGAATGGTGTGCTCGAACTGCGCAGACAGGCTACGATCCTTGGTGACGATGGTCCAGCCGTCCGGCAGTTCCGAAATCGCCGCCTTGCCGGCATTGATCATCGGTTCGATGGTGAAGGTCATGCCGGGGACGAGCTCGACACCGGTCCCCGGTTTGCCGTAATGCAGCACCTGGGGATCCTCGTGGAAGCGGGCGCCGATTCCATGGCCGCAGAACTCCCGAACGACGGAGAACCCGCTGCCCTCGGCGTGTTTCTGGATTGCATGGCCGATATCGCCGAGCCGTGCCCCCGGCCGCACTGCCGCGATGCCGATCCACAGACATTCGAACGTGACATGGCAAAGACGCTTCGCGAGGATGCTCGTGCCCGCCTCGCCACCCACCAGGAACATGCGGCTGGTATCGCCGTGGTAGCCGTCCTTGATGACCGTGATGTCGAGGTTGACGATGTCCCCCCTCTTCAACGCCTTGGGGCCCGGAATCCCGTGGCAGACCTGATGATTGACCGAGGAGCAGATCGACTTCGGATATGGGGTGTATCCAGGCGGCGCATAATTCAGCGGTGCGGGGATGGTGTGCTGCACGTTCACCATGTAGTCGTGACAGAGCCGATCCAGTTCTTCGGTGGTCACGCCGGGCTGTACGAACGGGGTGACATGATCGAGCACCTCGGAGGCAAGCCTGCCCGCGACACGCATTTTCTCGATCTCTTCAGGAGTTTTTGCTTTGATGCTCATCGTGGTCTTGTGGGGTCGGATAGATTGGGTTCTTGGTGGCGGTTTTCGGTTGCGCTGCTACCGGTTCTCAGCCTTGAGTATACACGGCCTCTGAAGCTATAATCGCAGGCTTGTCCGCTTCAAGTTGGCGGGCAAAATCCACACGCCAGGCAATGTTCCGGAAGGGTCTGCGGTGAACGGTGCGGCTGACGGGTTCGACTGAGGCGTCATTTCAGGAGTTTCCGGCAGGCTCGCCGACCGTGGTTCGGATTGCGCAGGCAATCATGCCGGGCGGAGGTCAAACCCTTTGAAATATTGGAGTACTACATGTCGGTAACAATGCGCCAGATGCTCGAGGCGGGCGTGCACTTCGGTCACCAGACCCGTTTCTGGAATCCTCGCATGGCCCCTTACATTTTCGGTCAGCGTAACAAGATTCATATCGTCAACCTCGAAAAGACCATGGTCAAGTATCTCGAAGCCATGGACTACATCCGCAAGCTGTCTGCCAATCGCGGCACCGTACTGTTCGTCGGCACCAAACGCCAGGCCCGTGAGATCGTTGCCGAAGAGGCGCGGCGCGCCGGAATGCCGTTTGTCGATGAGCGCTGGCTGGGCGGCATGCTGACCAACTTCAAGACGGTCAAGCAGTCGATCAAGCGCCTGAAGGAAATGGAAGTGATGGCCGAAGACGGTTCCTTCGACCGCCTTTCCAAGAAGGAGGCGCTGATGGCGTCCCGCGAAATGGGAAAGCTGCAGAAGAGCATCGGCGGCATCAAGGACATGGGCGGCCTGCCCGACGCGATCTTCATCATCGATGTGGGTTACCACAAGATCGCGATCACCGAAGCCCAGAAGCTGGGCATTCCGGTGGTGGCCATCGTCGATACGAACCATTCCCCGGAAGGCGTGGATTACGTGGTGCCGGGTAACGACGACTCCTCGCGTGCGATCCGCCTGTACGCGCGTGGTGTGGCCGATGCGGTGCTCGAGGGCCGCAGCATGGCATTGCAGGACATGGTCGCTGCCGGCAGTGACGAATTTGTCGAGGTCCAGGAAGAATCCAGCGACGAGCAGGTCTGAGTGTCCGTCCGGGGCGCGGCCCCGGACGTTGAATCAAGAAAACAGCAATACAGGAGTCAGCATGGCGGCAATTACCGCAAGCATGGTCAAGGAACTGCGCGAGAAGACCGACGCGCCGATGATGGAATGCAAGAAGGCACTGACCGAAGCGGACGGTGACCTGGCCAAGGCCGAGGAGATTCTCCGTGTCAAGCTCGGCAACAAGGCGTCCAAGGCCGCAACCCGCGTGACCGCCGAAGGCATCGTCGGCACCTATCTTTCGGGTGACGGCAAGCTGGCCGCGATGGTCGAACTGAACTGCGAGACCGACTTCGTCGCGAAGAACGACGATTTCATCGGCTTGGCCGCACAGCTGGCCGAGCTGGTCGCACAGAAGAGTCCGTCCGACGTGGCTGCCTTGTCGGCGCTGGAGATTGGCGGGCAGAGCGTCGAGGCGATTCGCACCGCGCTGATCGGCAAGATCGGCGAGAACATGAGCATCCGTCGTTTCGCGCGCATCGAAGCCAAGGGGCAGGTTGCGAACTATGTGCACGCGGGCGCCCGGATCGGCGTGCTTGTCGATGTAGTCGGCGGCGACGAACAACTGGGCAAGGATCTGGCCATGCATATCGCGGCCTCCAAGCCGAAGTCGCTCGATGCATCCGGCGTGTCGCAGGATCTGATCGAGGCCGAACGCCGCATCGCGATCGAGAAGGCGCGCGAAGCGGGCAAGCCGGACGCGATGCTGGACAAGATCGCCGATGGCACCGTCCAGAAGTTCCTGAAGGAAGTCACGCTGCTGGGCCAGCCCTTCGTGAAGGACGACAAGCAGACCATCGATGCGCTGCTCAAGGCCAGGAGCGCCTCGGTTGCCGGTTTCGTGCTGTACATCGTCGGCGAAGGTATCGAGAAGAAGGTGAGCGACTTTGCCGCGGAGGTGGCCGAGCAGGCTGCCGCTGCTGCGCAAAAGTAGGGAGTCGTCATGACGGCCGCCGCCTACACGCGCATCATGCTCAAACTGTCCGGTGAAGCCCTGATGGGCGAGGACGCCTACGGTATCAACGAGGGTGTGGTCGCCCGCATCGTGTCGGAGATCGCGGAGGTGACCGAGCTGGGCGTGCAGGTCGGAGTCGTGATCGGGGGTGGCAACATCTTCCGTGGCATGAAGGGTGCGTCGTCCGGCATGGACCGGGCGACCGCCGACTACATGGGCATGCTGGCCACCGTGATGAATGCGATGGCGTTGTCTGATGCGATGAAGCGTGCCGGGCTCGAGGCACGGGTGCAGTCGGCGCTGCGCATCGACCAGGTCGTCGAGCCCTACATCCGCGGACGCGCGATACGCCACCTGGAAGAAGGGCGCATCGTGATATTTGCGGCTGGAACCGGCAATCCGTTCTTCACCACCGACACCGCGGCGGCTCTGCGCGGCTCGGAGATGGGTGCGCAGATCGTGCTCAAGGCCACCAAGGTGGACGGAGTGTACAGCGCGGATCCAAAAAAGGATCCGGACGCGCAGCGCTACCACCGGATCAGCTTCGACGAGGCGATCGGGCGCAATCTGGCGGTGCTCGACTCGACCGCGTTTGCGCTTTGCCGCGATCAGAAACTTCCGATCAATGTGTTCTCGATATTCAAGCCCGGGGCGCTCAAGCGCGTGGTACTGGGTGAGGACGAGGGCACGCTGGTCCATTCCTGAGGATTCGACCATGATTTCCGAACTCAACACCACGACCGAGCAGAAGATGCAGAAGTCGGTCGACGTTCTGAAGGCCGATCTGGCGAAGGTGCGCACCGGGCGTGCCCATACCGGGATACTCGATCATGTGATGGTCGAGTACTATGGCAGCATGGTTCCGGTCAATCAGGTCGCCAACGTGACGCTGATCGATGCGCGCACGATCGGCGTTCAACCCTGGGAAAAGCCGATGTTCTCCAAGGTGGAGAAGGCGATCCGCGACAGCGACCTGGGACTGAATCCATCGAATCAGGGCGAGATCATCCGCGTGCCGATGCCGGCGTTGACCGAGGAGCGGCGGCGCGATCTGACCAAGGTGGTCCGTCACGAAGGGGAGACCGCGAAGGTGGCGGTGCGCAATCTTCGCAGGGATGCCAACCAGCAACTCAAGGATGGGGTCAAGGACAAGGTGATCTCCGAGGATGACGAGCGTCGTGGACAGGACGCGATCCAGAAGCTGACCGACAAGTACGTCGGCGAGATCGATCGCATGTTGGCCGAGAAAGAACAAGAGCTGATGCAGATCTGATCCGTCGGGTCGGCTCTCGAACCCGGTCACCCGACGGAGACGAATCATGGCGGATGCGCCCTTCACCAGTTCCACCCGTGAAGTCCCGGACGTAGCAGCCGTGCCGCGCCATATCGCGATCATCATGGATGGCAACGGTCGCTGGGCGCGCAAGCGTTTTCTGCCGCGGGTCGCCGGCCATCGTCGCGGGGTGGAGTCGGTGCGGACCGTCATTCGCGCCTGCATGGAAAGGGGGGTGACCCATCTCACGCTGTTCGCCTTCAGCTCCGAAAACTGGCGCAGACCGCCGGACGAGGTCTCATTCCTGATGCAGCTCTTCCTGCGCTCGCTGCAAAAGGAGATCGACAGGTTGCACGAGAACCGCATACGTTTCCGCGTCATCGGGGATCAGGGACGGCTCGACCCGCAACTGGTCGAACGGATCCGCCATACGGAAATGCTCACCTCCGGAAACGACCGGCTGACCCTGACAATTGCAGCCAATTACGGTGGTCGATGGGATATCCTCCAGGCAATGAACAGAATGCTCTCCAGGTATCCGGAGCGACATGCCGATTTCACCGAAGCGGAACTGAGCGCAGAACTGGCAATGAACTACGGGCCGGAGCCGGACCTGTTCATTCGAACCGGCGGCGAGCAGCGTATCAGCAATTTTCTGCTGTGGCAGCTCGCGTACACCGAGCTTTATTTTACCGATACCTTGTGGCCCGACTTCGATGAGACCGCTCTGGATGTCGCCATCCGTTCCTATGCGGCGCGCGAGCGGCGCTTCGGCCGTACCAGCGAGCAACTGGGTCAAAACCGGAAGACCACCGGGGATGGCGTGAGAGATCCGGCTCCGGTGCGTCGAACGGGGCGACATGCTTAAGCAGCGGGTTCTGACCGCGATTGTGCTGCTCGCGGGTTTCGGCCTCGCACTGTTCTACCTGCCCCAGCCCGCGTGGCTGGCACTGGTGGCGCTGGTCTGTGCGGGTGGCGCGTGGGAGTGGGGCGGACTCGCGTGCGTCGACAAGTCGCTGCGGGTCGTGTTTGCCATCGCGATCGGTGCATCATGTTTCGGTCTGGGATGGCTGGCAGGCCTTGCCGGCCAGGGGGGCGGCGCTCGTGGCGTGCTCCTGGTCGCCTATCTGGCAGGCGCTGCATTCTGGCTGCTGCTCGTGCCTGTGTGGCTCCATGGAAAATGGCAAGTCGAACGGCCCGCACTCGCGCTCGCGACCGGTTGTGTGGTGCTTCTTCCACCTGCGCTGGCGCTCGCGCATTTTCGCATGATCGATGCCCTGCTCTTGCTGGGCGTGATGGCGCTGGTCTGGGTGGCCGACATCGCGGCCTATTTTGCGGGGCGCTCGTTCGGGCGACACAAGCTCGCACCGACGATCAGTCCCGGCAAGACCTGGGAGGGGGCGGTCGGGGGGATGCTGGGCGTCACCATCGTCGGTCTTCTGCTTCTGTGGGCTGCGAATCCGGAACTGCTGGCTGGACCGGCATTGGCTTGGGTGTTGCCCGGGCTGCTCCTCTTCACCGCGGTCAGCATCATCGGCGATCTGTTCGAATCTCTGCTGAAGCGCCAGGCCGGCCTCAAGGACAGCGGCAGCCTGCTTCCCGGGCATGGCGGCATTCTTGACCGGATCGACAGCCTGACCTCGACCCTACCATTGACCGGCTTGGCGGTGCTCTGGTCGTTGATCTGAAGGTGACGTGAATGAAACACGACCGTAAGCGCAACCGTATCGTCGTGCTGGGGGCAACGGGTTCGATCGGCGCCAGCACGCTGGATGTCATTTCGATGCATCCGGAACGGTTCGAGGCCTTTGCGCTGACCGCGCACGCACAGGTCGATCGACTTTTCGACCTGTGCGTGCGTTTTTGCCCGCGGTATGCGGTGGTCGCGCTCGAGCGCGACGCCGAGGCGTTGCGCAGCAGGTTCGACGCGGTCGGCTGCAGCACCGAGGTTTTGTCGGGCGTGTCGGCGCTGAGCGACATGGCGGCGCATCCCGACGTCGACACGGTCATGGCGGCGATCGTGGGTGCGGCCGGGCTGATGCCGACCCTCGCCGCCGCACGGGCCGGAAAGCGGGTCCTGCTGGCAAACAAGGAGGCGCTGGTGCTCGCGGGCGCGCTGTTCATGCAGACGGTGCGCGAGCATGGGGCGCAACTGCTGCCGATAGACAGTGAGCACAACGCAGTCTTCCAGGCCTTGCCCCATGATTTCGACCGAAGCCTGGATCGCTCGGGTGTGCGTCGTATCCTGTTGACGGCGTCCGGAGGCCCATTCCGCAGCATGCCGGTCGAGGCGCTGGATTCGGTCACGCCGGACCAGGCCTGCGCGCATCCGAACTGGGTCATGGGTCGCAAGATATCGGTCGATTCCGCAACGATGATGAACAAGGGGCTGGAGGTCATCGAGGCGCACTGGTTGTTCGGTGCGCCGGCCGATCGGATCGACGTCGTGATCCACCCCCAGAGTGTCGTGCATTCGATGGTCGAATATGTCGACGGATCGGTCGTCGCACAGCTCGGAAACCCGGACATGCGCACACCGATCGCGCATGCGCTCGCCTATCCTGAGCGGATCGGGGCAGGGGTCGCGTCGCTGGATCTGTTCGATATCGCCCGGCTGACTTTCGAGCGTCCTGATCTGTTGCGGTTTCCTTGTCTTTCACTCGCCTTCCAGGCGCTGCGGGCCGGCGGGGCGGCCGCGGCAGTGCTGAATGCAGCCAATGAGGAGGCGGTGGCGGCGTTCCTGGCCGGGCGACTCGGATTCATGCGGATTGCGGATGTGATCGCTGTGACGCTTGAACGCGCGCACGGAATGTCGGTCGAATCCGTCGAAGCCATCGTGGCGACCGATGCAGGCGCGCGCGAAATCGCGCGCAATGAAATTCTTTTCCGGCAGCACTGATGAATCTACTCGAGTACATCGTTCCGTTCGTTCTCGCCCTCGGCGTCCTGATCTTCTTCCACGAACTCGGTCACTATCTGGTCGCCCGCTGGTGCGGTGTGAAGGTGCTGCGTTTTTCGGTCGGTTTTGGGCGCCCGCTGCTCAGGTGGACTATCGGCCCCGACCGCACCGAATGGGTCGTTGCGGCCTTTCCGCTGGGCGGGTACGTCAAGATGCTGGACGAGCGCGAGGGGGCGGTGCCACAGCAGGACCTGCCGCGTTCCTTCAACCGTCAGTCGGTGTGGCGGCGCTTTGCGATCGTCGCGGCCGGGCCACTCGCCAACTTTCTGCTCGCCATCGTGGTCTACTGGGGTCTGTTCGCGACCGGAACCGAAGAGCTCAAGCCTCGGCTAGCATTGACCGAGGCGGTCGGTACGCTCGCTGCCACGAGTGGCATCCAGGACGGCGATCTGGTCGTCTCGGTCAATGATGAATCGATCCGGAGCTGGTCGGAACTGCGCTGGTCCTTGTTGAGGCATGCGCTTGACGGAAAGGCGGTGATGCTCCGGGTCCGCACCAGCGACAATGTCGAAACCTTCCGCCAGCTGGATTTCGACGGGATCCGTGTAGACGATGGTCAGACCGACCTGATCCAGCGCATCGGTCTGCGTCCGTGGCGCCCGCATATCGCGCCGGCAGTGGGGCAGGTGATGGCCGGCAGTGCCGCCGACAAGGCCGGAGTGCGGTCGGGAGACGAGTTCATCGCACTCGATGGCGTGGGAATCGACTCCTGGGTCGAACTGGTCGAACATGTGCGGCAACGCCCGGACATGCCGGTCGTCGCCGAGATTCGTCGTGGCGGGGTCTTGATCACCACCGAACTGACGCCGGAGGCAACCGAGGACCGCGGCGAGCGGATCGGGCGAATCGGCATCTCGGTGGCCGAGCCGGTCGAGGGTCGCTCGGCGATGTTCTCCACCGTACGCTACGGCCCGCTGGAGAGTATTGGCAAGGCGATGACGAAGACCTGGGACACCAGTGTGCTGACGCTGAAGATGATCGGACGAATGATCAGCGGCGACGTTTCGTGGAAGAACATCTCCGGTCCGGTGACGATTGCGGACTACGCGGGCCAGACGGCGAAGCTCGGCTGGACGCACTATCTGGGATTCGTCGCGTTGATCAGCATCAGCCTCGGTGTGCTGAACCTGCTCCCCATCCCGGTGCTGGATGGAGGGCATTTACTGTATTATACGATCGAGGTTATCAAGGGCGGACCGGTCTCTGAACGGGTCATGGAGATAGGGCAGCAGATCGGTCTGGTCGCGCTGGTCATGCTGATGGCTTTCGCCTTTTACAACGATATCACGCGACTAATTTCTGGTTGATTCCTGGATGAAACGAATACTCCTGACGGGGCTGGTGGCAGCCCTTTTTGTTGCTGCGCCGGCTTTCGCGTTCGAGCCGTTCGTGGTCAAGGACATACGGGTCGAGGGCATCCAGAGGACCGAGGCCGGTACCGTGTTCAACTACCTGCCGGTGCGCGTGGGGGAAACCTTCACCGAATCGCAGGCCGCAGACGCGATTCGTGGTCTGTTCGCGACCGGGTTCTTTAGCGACGTCCGCATCGAGGTCGAGGACGAGGTCATCGTGGTGCTGGTGGATGAGCGTCCAGCCGTGGCTGACATCACTTTTTCCGGAGTCAAGGAGTTCGACCAGACGGCACTGAAGGACGGTTTGCGCCAAGTGGGCCTGGCCGAGGCGCGTATCTTCGACCGGGCCGTGCTCGACCGCGCCGAGCAGGAACTGAAGCGCATGTATTTGAGCCGCGGCAAATATGCTGCCGATGTCGTCACCACAGTGACCCCGCTCGAGCGAAATCGGGTGGGGATCAACTTCACCGTCGACGAAGGCGGCGTCGCAAGGATCCGCCAGATCAACATCGTCGGCAACGAGGCATTCAAGGATTCGACGCTGCAAGGACTCTTCCAGCTGCGCACGCCCGGGTGGCTGACGTGGTATACGAAGAACGATCAGTATTCGCGCCAGAAGCTCGCGGCCGACCTGGAGAACATGCGCTCGTTCTACCTCGATCGCGGCTATCTGGACTTCAATATCGACTCCACCCAGGTATCGATCACGCCGAACAGGCGTGACATCTACATCACCCTCAATATCACCGAAGGTGAGAAGTACACCGTGTCGGAGCTGCGTTTCGCGGGCGATCTCGTGTTGCCGGAAGAGGAGTACCTGGCCCTGCTAAAGCTTCGGCCAGGCGACGTGTTTTCACGCTCGGACCTGACGGCCACCACCTCCGCGGTGGTCGACCGCCTCGGCAATGAAGGTTATGCATTCGCGAACGTCAATGCCGCTCCCGAGATCGATACGGAGACCCGCGAGGTCGCATTCACGATCTATGTGGACCCGGGCCGTCGCGTTTATGTCCGCAGGATCAACGTGGGCGGCAACACCAAGACGCGCGATGAAGTGGTCCGGCGCGAGATGCGGCAGATGGAAGGCGCCTGGTATGACGCCGAAAAGATCAACGCGTCCCGCTCCCGCGTGGATCGTCTTGGCTTTTTCGACGAAGTCGCCGTGGAGACCCCAGCCGTCGTCGGTGCGACCGACCAGGTGGATGTCAATTTCACGGTCAAGGAGCGACCGACTGGCAGCCTGATGCTGGGTGCCGGCTTTTCCAGCGCGGAGAGTGTGGTTCTGTCGGGCTCGATTACGCAACAGAACCTGTTCGGCTCCGGCAAGGCACTCACCCTTGCGCTGGATACCTCGAAGTCTGGTCGGACCTTCGCGCTGTCATTCACCGATCCGTATTTCACCGTGGATGGGGTGAGTATCGGCTACGACATCTATCATCGGACTTTCGATCCATCCGATGTTTCGACTGTCTCGCGCTTCGAGCAGACATCCACGGGTGCCGGCATTCGGCTCGGCTATCCCATCACCGAAGACGATCGCATCAATTTCGGCCTGGGAATCGACCGAACCGAGATCACCACTTTTCCTGACAGTCCGAAGCAGTACAAGGATTTCTGCAAGGACTTCGGATGCAGCGGGCGACGGGGCGACGAGGGGGTGGGTGACGTCACGGTCGACAGTGTGTTGGCGACAGCTGGCTGGTCGCGCGATACCCGTGACAGCCTCATCTATCCGCGCGCAGGTTCGTTCCAGCGGGTTTTCGCCGAGTCGGCGCTACCGGTGGGTGACCTGCGATTCCTGAAAGCGTCATACCAGCTCCAGCACTGGATCCCTTTCAGGCGTGACGACGCATTGATGCTGAACGCCGAAGTCGGCTGGGCCGACGGTTACAGCGACAAGCCCCTGCCGTTCTACAAGAACTTCTTTGCTGGCGGCATCAGTTCCGTGAGAGGCTTCGAGCAAAGTTCGCTCGGACCGAGGTTCCTCAACAACGACGGGGATCTCGAGAGTCTCGGGGGAGACCGTCGCTTCGTCGCAAACGCGGAGTACCACTTTCCGATGCCGGGTTCAGGCCAGGATCGGTCATTCCGTCTGTCCGTCTTCCTCGACTCCGGCTGGGTGTGGGGGGCGGGTGATGATCTCGACTTCTCCGAGTTGCGTTACAGTAGCGGTATAGGACTGGCTTGGACTTCTCCGATCGGGCCGCTGAAGTTCAGCTTTGCACAGCCGTTGAATGACAAGTCTGGCGACGAAATCGAAAGATTCCAGTTCCAGTTGGGTTCCGTGTTTTGATCGTGTCGGCCTGGCCGACACCTTGGAGGTTTAAGTGAAAATGAGTGTTTTCCCCGTCCTTGTCGCTGTCATTCTGAGCATGGGTGCGAGCGCATCAATGGCTCAGTCGAAGATCGGTTTTGTCGACTCCGACCGACTGATGCGGGAGGCAACGCCTGCGGTAAGGGCACAGCAACGGCTCGAGAAGGAATTCGAGCAGCGTGACCAGGAACTTCAACGCATTGCGCGCGAGCTGCAGGCCCTGCAGCAGGATCTCGAACGCAACGCGCTGACGATGGCCGAGAGCGAGCGGCGCAACAAGGAGCGCACGATGAATGATCTCAATCGGGACTTTCAGCGCAAGCAGCGCGAGTTTCGTGAAGACCTCAACCAGCGTCGCAACGAGGAACTCGCAACGGTGCTGGATCGCGCCAACAGCGCCATCAAGCAGGTGGCCGAAGCCGAGAAATACGATCTGATTCTGCAGGAGGCGGTGTATGCCAGTCCGGGGATCGACATCACCGAGAAAGTGATGAAACTTCTGAGCGCAAGTCGCTGAGCCTTCGACGATGGTTCGTCTCGATGAACTGGTCGCCCGATTCGGCGGGGAGCTGATCGGAAACCCCGCGTCTGTCGTGTCGCGGATTGCCAGTGTCGAAAACGCCGAGGAAACCGATCTCGCGTTTGTGGCTGATCGCAAGTATCTGTCGCGAATGAAGGATTGCCGGGCGGGGGTGGTCGTTATCACGCCCGACTTCAAGGATATGGTCGACCGACCGCGCATCCTCACCAAAGATCCTTATCTCTACTTCGCGCGGGTGGCGCAACTGCTCAATCCTCCCCGACGTCCAGCAGCGGGCGTTCATGCGTCCGCCGTCGTGGACAGTGAGATTCCGACCTCAGCCGCCGTAGGCGCGGGCGCGGTGATCGACGTGGGTGTGCAGCTCGGTGAGGACGTCATCATCGGCGCCGGGTGCTACGTCGGAGCGGGTGTCTCGATCGGGGCAGGAACGCGACTACATTCGCGCGTGAGCGTCTACGATCACTGCGTGATCGGTCGCAATTGCCTGATCCACTCCGGTGCCGTGATCGGGTCCGACGGCTTCGGTTTTGCGCGCGAACCCGATGGCAATTGGGTGAAGATTCCGCAGATCGGACGGGTATTGATCGGCGACGACGTCGAAATCGGGGCCAACACGACAATCGACCGCGGCGCGCTCGACGACACGGTGATTCGTGACGGGGCGAAGATCGACAATCTCGTTCAGATCGCACACAACGTACACATTGGCGAAATGACGGCGATCGCTGGTTGCGTCGGCATTGCCGGCAGCACGCATATCGGTGCGCGTTGCATGCTGGCCGGGCAGGTCGGCGTAATCGGCCACCTCAGCGTCACCGACGATGTCGTGATCTCGGCCGGTACCAAGCTAACCAAGTCCGTCACGCGGCCAGGCACCTACACGGCCAGTCTGCCAGTCCAGACGCATGCCGAATGGATAAAGAACTTTGCGCATCTGCGTCATCTGAACGCCCTCGTGGAGCGGCTCCGCGCCCTCGAGAAACGCACGGAACCGCCCGAGAAGCCTTGATGATGATGGATATCAACGAAATCCTGCAGTATCTTCCGCACCGATACCCGTTTCTGCTGGTCGACCGAATCGTCGAGTTCGAAGAGGGCAAGCGTTTGCTTGCGCTGAAGAACGTGACGATCAACGAGCCTTTCTTTCCGGGGCACTTCCCGCACCGGCCGGTGATGCCTGGCGTGCTCATTCTCGAGGCCATGGCCCAGGCCGCGGCCGTTCTGTCATTCAAGACGGTGGGACACAGGCCCGACGAAAATTCCATCGTGTATTTTGCCGGCATCGACAAGGCCCGCTTCAAGCGCCCGGTGGGCCCGGGCGACCAGTTGATGATGGAGGTCACCATCGCGCGCAAGATGCGCAATATCTGGAAGTACGAGGCGGTCGCACGTGTGGACGGCGAGGTTGCTGCCGAAGCCGAACTGATGTGCGCGCTCAAGACCCTGCCATGATTCACGCGACCGCGATCGTCCATCCGGACGCACGACTCGGTCGCAACGTGGCCATCGGTCCCTATTCGATCATCGGCCCGGATGTCGAGATCGGTGACGACACCCGCATCGGACCGCATGTCGTGATCGAGGGGCACACGCGTATCGGTTGCGCCAACGAGATCTTCCAGTTCTGCTCGATCGGCGCGGTGCCTCAGGACAAGAAGTACGACGATGAACCGACCCGACTCGAGATCGGTGATCGTAACACCATCCGCGAGTATTGCTCCTTCAACGTCGGAACGAGCCAGGATGTCGGCGTGACCCGCATCGGCAACGACAACTGGATCATGGCCTATGTACACGTCGCCCATGATTGCCAGGTCGGGAACAACACCATCTTCGCCAACAATGCGACGCTGGCCGGGCATGTGCATATTGGCGACTGGGCGATCCTGGGCGGGTTCACCGGCGTGCATCAGTTCGTGCGTGTCGGTGCGCATTCATTCTGCGGCGTCGGGACGGTCTTGCTTCAGGATCTCCCGCCCTTCGTGACCGTGGCAGGAAATCCGGCTTCGCCACGGGGCATCAACTCCGAAGGGCTGCGTCGGAGGGGTTATTCCGCGGATGGCATCGCCACGATCAAGCGCGCTTATCGAACCCTTTATCGATCCGGCCTGACGCTGGACGAAGCGCGGCAACAGATCGCGCAGATGGCGGTCCAGTGTGCGGAGCTCGGACCGTTCTCCACCTTCATCGCGGATTCCGGACGCGGTATCGTCCGCTGACCCATGACGATCCGCATTGCGATGGTCGCCGGCGAGAGCTCCGGCGATTTGCTGGCCAGTCATCTGATTCGCGCATTGCGGCAACACGTCCCGGACGCGGTGTTCTACGGAATCGGCGGACCACTCATGGAGCAGGAAGGTTTCGACGCCCTGTGGCCAAGCGAGCGGTTGGCGGTGCATGGCTATGTCGATGCGCTCAAGCGTTATCGCGAGCTGTCCGGGATTCGCAGAAGACTGCTCAAACGCATGCTGAGCGACCGGCCCGCCGCGTTCATCGGTGTCGATGCGCCCGACTTCAATCTGTGGCTGGAGCGCCACGTCAGGGATTCGAGTGTGCCAGCGATTCATTTCGTCAGTCCATCGATCTGGGCCTGGCGCGGGGGACGGATGGAGAAGATCGCCCGTTCGGTGTCGCACATGTTGTGCCTCTTTCCGTTCGAGAAACCGCTCTACGACAAGGTGGGGATCCCCGCGACCTTTGTCGGTCATCCTCTGGCGGACACCTTCCCGATGTTTCCGGATCGGCTGGCTGCACGCGCGCGCCTGCAGATTCATCCGGAGGCGGTGATCGTCGCGATGCTGCCGGGTAGCCGCGAATCCGAAGTTCGCAACCTCGCTGGCATCTACCTTGAAACTGCGCGGCTGCTTGCCGCGCGATACGACAATATCGGGTTTCTGGTGCCGCTTGCGACGCGCGAAACCCGGCAGATCTTCGATCGGCTCATGAAGGAGATCCAGGCCGAGGATCTGCCGCTGCGCGTGCTGTTCGGGCATGCGGTCGATGCGATGACGGCGTCCGACGTGGTGCTGGTTGCGAGCGGCACCGCCAGCCTCGAGGCGGCCCTGCTGAAGCGCCCGATGGTGATCAGTTATCGAATGGGCGTGTGGCAGTATCGTCTGATGAAGCGCATGGCCTATCTCCCGTGGGTCGGTCTGCCGAACATCCTTTCGAACGAGATGGTGGTACCGGAACTGCTGCAGGATGCGGCTACGCCGCAGGCGCTGGCCAACGCGCTCGATGCGTGGCTGACCGACCGGGTCGCGCGCGACGAGCTCGTGTTGCAGTTCAATCGCCTGCATCGCAGCCTGCGTCAGAACACAGCGGAGAAGGCGGCCGCTGCGATACTGCCGTATCTCGGCGTCGCACCCTCGTCCCCTTCGTCCGGGTCCGATGGCGTATCGTATCCGGGGACAGCGGAGGCGGGTCGATGACGATGCGGATGCCGATCACCGGCTGGATCGCCGGCGTGGACGAGGCCGGCCGGGGACCGCTGTGCGGACCGGTGGTTGCGGCCGCGGTGATTCTCGATCCCGCTCGCCCGATCGCAGGCCTCACCGACTCGAAGAAACTCAGCGAACGCAGGCGTGACCAGCTCGCCGCCGCGATTCGTGCGCAGGCGCTGAGCTGGGCGATCGCCGAGGCCAGCGTCGAGGAGATCGACAGGCTCAACATCCTGCATGCGACGATGCTCGCGATGAAGCGTGCGGTCGAGGCCTTGTCGGTGAGCCCGTCCCTGGTCCGCATCGATGGCAATCGCTGCCCCGAGCTTGCGGTGCCGTGCGAGGCCGTGATCAAGGGCGATGCGACCGTGCCGGCGATCTCGGCGGCGTCGATTCTCGCCAAGACCGCCCGGGATGCCCAGCTGGCCTTGCTCGATGCGCGACACCCCGAGTACGGATTCGCGCAGCACAAGGGCTATCCGACCGCTGCCCACCTCGAGGCGCTGCGAGTGCATGGCGTCATCGCCTGCTACCGTCGCAGCTTCGGCCCGGTGCGGGCGTTGCTGTGCGCCGGTCGAACCCTGTTCTGATCGACTCGTGACGGTCGCGCGATGAGGTCGATCAGTTCCCGCGACAACCCGCTGTTCAAGCGGGTGTGGGCGCTGTCGCATTCGGCCCGTGATCGACGCAGGATCGGTCAGACGGTGCTTGACGGTCCTCACCTGGTGGCATCGGCGCTAGACGCGAAGGTGGTTCCGGTCGAGCTCATCGTGTCCGAGCAGGGCGTGCTTCGCACCGAAATCCACCAATTGCTCGAAACCTGTTCCGACGTGCCCACTTACTGTCTGCCGGACCGGCTTTTTGCTCAACTGAGTCCGGTGGATGCTCCTTCCGGCGTGATCGCGGTGATGGCTCTGCCGCCCGGATCGGAAGCCACCTTCGGCGACGGTGCGTCCGTTATCGTGCTCGATCGCGTGCAGGATCCGGGTAACCTCGGCACGCTGTTGCGCACCGCGTGTGCGGCCGGACTGGAGCATGCAATCCTGACCGACGGATGCGCGCAGGCCTGGTCCCCGCGGGTGCTGCGTGCCGGCATGGGCGCGCATTTCCGGCTGAAGATTCGGGAGCAGGCCGATGCACTCGCTCTGCTGACGGGGTATCCCGGCCGGATCCTGGCGACCGGCCTCGGTGAGACGGCGCGTCCGCTCTACGAACTGGACCTGCACGGCCCGATCGCATGGTTGTTCGGCGCCGAAGGTACGGGGCTGTCGGCGGAGCTGATGGAGGTCGCCACCGAACGGGTCACCATTCCGATGCCGGGGGCCATCGAGTCACTGAACGTCGCGGCCGCGGCGGCAATCTGCCTGTTCGAACAGGTCCGACAGCTTCGTGCGGCCCCAGGCTGACCGCGATCACGCTCGCGGCCGCCGGACGGACCGACGTGCGTCGTGCGCCGGTCCGGTCGTGCGCCGGTCCGGTCGTGCGCCGGATTTGCTACCATCTGAAACCGATACCGTCTCACTGACCGGAAACACACCGTAAACCATCATGATCTTCGTCATCTCTCCGGCAAAGGCGCTCGATTTCGACACGCCGCCGACCACCGATCGCTTCACGCAGCCCGATTTTCTCGACGAGGCCGAGCCACTGGTGAGCATCCTGCGGAAATTGTCGCCGGCGGAAATCGCCGGATTGATGAAGCTGTCCGACCCGCTTGCAAGCCTCAATGCCGCCCGCTACGAAAGTTGGTCCAGACCCTTCACGCAGGCCAATGCGAAGCAGGCGGTTCTGGCGTTCAATGGCGACGTGTACGAGGGGCTGGACGCAGCCAGTCTCTCGCCCGAAGACCTGGACTGGGCCCAGGGGCATCTGCGTATCCTGTCGGGGCTCTATGGCCTGCTGCGGCCACTGGACCTGATGCAGCCCTATCGGCTGGAAATGGGGACACGTCTGCCTAATCGGCGGGGGGGCAATCTCTACGCTTACTGGGGCGACAGGCTCACTGAAGCCCTGAACGCGCTGCTGGATGTCGAGCGCGGGACCGGACTGGTACCAGTGCTGGTCAACCTCGCGTCGGAGGAGTACTTCAAGTCGGTGAAGCCGGCCGCATTACGCGGCTCGGTCGTGTCACCGGTGTTCGAAGACTGGAAGAACGGGGGCTACAAGATCATCAGCTTCTATGCCAAGCGTGCGCGCGGTCTGATGAGTCGCTATGCAATTCAGCGCAAGGTGGCGGATGTCGAAGCCCTTCAGGGTTTCGATGCCGAGGGGTATCGCTTCGCCCCGGACGCCTCGGACGTCGGCCGCATGGTGTTTCGCCGGCGTGTGAGCTGAAGCCCTTGGGGGCCCTTGGTCAGCGGAAAGGCATGTAACGAATCAGGGAGAAGTGGTGAGAATCAGTCACAGTTTCGACTCGGGCAGTATCGAGGTCGTCAGCCTTGCCGATGCGGACAACATCCGCCTGCGGCTGCGAAACGACAACGCCGCAGACATCCGTCAATGGTTTCATTTCCGCCTTCAGGATGCGGCCGGCCAGCGGGTCCGCATGGTGTTCGAGAATGCCTCGACTGCGACCTATGCCGACGGTTGGGAGGGCTATCGCTGCGTCGCATCGTACGACCGGCGTAACTGGTTCCGGGTCACGAGCACACGCTACGAGAACGGAGAACTGGTCGTCGAGCACACGCCGGAACGAAACAGCGTCTATTACGCGTACTTCGAACCATACTCTCATGAACGCCACCTCGACCTGCTCGGCTGGGCGGACATGTCTCCATTTGCTCAGGTGGACAGCCTGGGTACGAGCGTGCAGGGGCGTGATCTCGATCGTGTCGTGATCGGGCGCCCGGCGCCGGAGCGGAAATCGGTGTGGATCATCGCCCGCCAGCATCCGGGCGAAACCATGGCGGAGTGGTTCATCGAGGGGTTGCTCGAGCGCCTGCTCGATTACGCCGACCCGGTTGCACGCCGCATTCGCGAGCGTGCGATCCTCCATGTCGTGCCGAACATGAATCCGGACGGAGCAGTGCTCGGTAATCTGCGCACCAACGCGGCCGGCAGGAACCTGAACCGGGAGTGGAGAGAACCGGATTCGCAATACAGTCCGGAGGTCTTCCTGGTCCGCAATGCGATCGAAGGAACCGGATGCGACCTGTTCCTGGACATCCATGGTGACGAATCGCTGCCCTACGTGTTTCTGGCGAGCGCGGACGACGTGCCGGGCCTGCCGGTGGCCGCGCTGAAAGCACAGACCGCCTTCATCGCATCGCTGAGCGCGGTCAGCCCCGACTTCCAGACCGAGCACGGCTATGCGGCGGGACACTTTCGCGAGGCGGTATTGAAACTCGCAAGCAAATGGGTGGCGCATCGATTCGGATGCCTGTCCCTGACGCTGGAGATGCCGTTCAAGGACAACGCGAACCTGCCCGACGCACAGGTAGGCTGGAATGGCGCGCGCAGCAAGCGTCTCGGTGGTGCAATTCTCAACGCAATCCTGTCTCACCTCGAGCGCTGCTGGCCGGGTGAAGTCGGGTCGGGGTCGGGGGAGGCGCCATGAGTGCGAGACGTTCAAGCTTGCCTGTCGTTGCCGACCTCGGTGCAATCATCGAGACGCTCGATCGCTGCGGACGGCTGGTGCGCGTGCGCTCGGAGGTCGATCCGGCCTACGAGCTCGCGGGCATAGCGGCGAAGTTCGAGCGCGGCCCGCAGGCGGTGCTGTTCGAGAAGGTCCGGGGCAGCCGCTATCCGGTCTTCATCGGCCTATATTGGTCGCGTGATCTGCTCTCCTGCATTCTCGGCCGTCCGGAAGCCGAGTTGCCGCAGTATGTTTCGAAGTGCATCCAGGATTGGCAGCAGGCCCCCATGCCGCCGGTCGTGATCGATGAGGGTCCCGTGCTGGAAGTGACCGAAAGCGTCGTGGATCTGTACAAGCTGCCCATCCCGATTCATGCGGACAAGGATGGCGGGCCCTATTTCGACGCCGCAGTGGTCATCGCCAAGGATCCGGAGACGGGTGTCCGCAATGCCTCGATCCAGCGTTTCATGGTCGTGGCCAGCGACCGGCTGGCGATCAACATCGATGCCGGCCGTCATCTCGAGGCCTATCTGCACAAGGCTGCCGCCCTGGGACAACCCCTGGCGTTCACGCTCAATGTGGGTGTCGGGCCCGGCCTGCATTTCGCGGCCGCCGCCCCCGCCGAAGCGGCACCCATCGATACGGACGAACTGGGTATCGCGAGCCAGTTCCACGGTCGACCGCTCGATCTCGTGTCCGGTACGACCTCCAATGTCGAGATGGTCGCTGACGCAATGTTCGCGTTCGAATGCGAGATGGTGCCCGGCGAGGTACACGACGAGGGCCCGTTCGCCGAGGTGACCGGGTACTACGCCACCGTGGCGCCACGTCCGCTGGTGCGGATCAAGCGTATCCACCGCCGTCGCGATCCGGTCTTTCATACGATCCTGTCCGGGGTCGAGGTATTCAACTCGGTCGGCCTGCTCGGCGAGGCGAACGTGCTGGCGCTGCTCAGGAAGCAGGTACCCGGTGTTCGCGACGTGTATTTCTCGCACGGCGGCTGTGGTTTCTATCACGCCGTCGTGCAGATGACGCAGAAGCGCGCCGGATGGAGCAAGCAGGCGTTGATGGCAGCCTTCGCCGCCTTCCCGCCGCTTAAGATGGTCACCGTCGTGGACGAGGACGTCGATATCCGCGATCCGGGGGACGTCGAATGGGCGATGGCGACCCGACTAGATCCGAAGCACGGCGTCATCGTGATCGAGAACGTCTTCGGTCACGGACTCAATCCGACCTTTCCCGGCTACCTGGGGACGAAGATCGGTTTCGACGCGACGCGACCCTTTCCGCACACGCCGAACTTCGACCGGGCAAAAATGCGCGAGATCCACCTCGAGGGCCTCGATATCATGGTTCCGGAGGTGCGCTCTTAGGGCGGTTCAATGGCCTAGGAGGCTGTCGGACTTAAGGCTGATCTACTGCGCCGGTGGGAGAAGCGGTCCATATCTGCCCGATTTTTCGTTGCATAGCACCACTATGCGCCTCAAAATCGACCAGATCTGTCCTCGCTTTCCCACTCGGCTCGTGACGATCGCTCAAGTCCGACAGCCTCCTAGTCTCTTGCGCTCTGCCATCTCGTGGATCGACACGCAGCGAATTTTATCCTGATGCGCGTCATCGAACGAGGATGTGCGTCCCGGTGGGCGCAGTGGGCCGGAATCATGCCGATGGGTTCAGGGCTGGTCAGGGCGTCGGGCTTGCGACCCGGCTCGGGCATCCACCGTCCGGATCAGTGCCTGCAGGGACTCGCCGATGACTACCGGGTACGGCGATGGGGCTGGCGTGAGGTCGCGAAGCGCGGCGGGCAGTGCGGCGAGTTGTTCGGCGACGCGGGCGCGAATTGCTTGCAGCGAAGGTGGCGACCCGATACGCAGGCCCGAACGCATGACCGGCTCCAACAGCGATTCGCCTGGCTGGTGGTCGTCCGCAGTGGTCAGCAGGTCACCACAAAAACGGCCTTGGGGGTCGCGGCTCCGAAAGACCTGTTTGCGCCCCGGGAAGGTGGCCTTGCCTTCGGAGCGTTTGCGCCGCGCGATGCCGGCGTACTCCTGAAGCTTGTACGCACAATCGAGATAAGGTTGGTCGGCTGACGTGTTCATGCGGGTGCCGACGCCGAATCCGTCGATCGGTGCCCCCTCGGCCACCAGCCGTTCGATGGTCTCTTCGTCCAGGTTGCCGCTCGCAAAGATGTGCGCCTGCTTGAGGCCGTCTGCGTCAAGGATGCTGCGCACCTTGCGCGCATGGTCACCGAGATCGCCGCTGTCCAGACGGACCGCCTGAATCTCGATGCCATCACGGCGCAGACGCTTCGCAAGACCGGCCAATGACGCCGCGCCAGCTTCGGTGTCGTAGGTGTCGATCAGCATCGTGTTGGCAGCCGGATGCGAGCGGGCAAACTGCTCGAAGGCGGTCGATTCGCTGTCGTGTGCCTGGATGAAGGAATGCGCCATCGTGCCGTAGAGCGGAATGTCCCAGCGCATTCCCGCCAGGACCGTCGCGGTCCCGCCGAAACCGGCGAGATAGCTCGCCCGAGCCGAGAGGAGTCCGGCTTCGGCCCCGTGCGACCGTCGCAGGCCGAAATCGACCAGCAGCTTGCCCCGCGCGGCCAGCACGCAGCGTGCGGCCTTGGATGCAACCATGCACTGGAACTGCAGCAGGTTGATGATGCGCGATTCGACGAACTGTGCGACCGGAAGCGGTGCGACGACGCGCAGGATGGGTTCGTCGGCGAAGAAGACCGTGCCCTCGGGCATCGCATCGACGTCTACGATGAATCGTTGCTGACCGAGCCAGTTGACGAAGTCGGGCCGAAACCGCCCGCAGGCTGCGAGCCACTCGAGTTCGTGCGATTCGAACCGCAGTCCCTCCAGATAATCGACGACCTGCTCGAGACCAGCGGCGATCAGGAAGTTTCGCCGCTCCGGTAGCCTGCGCACGAAGAATTCGAACACGGCGGTATCGTGCATGTCGTTATCGTAGTACGCCTGCATCATCGTCAGTTCGTACAGGTCGGTGAGCAGCGCGCTCTCGCATGCATAGGGGTCGGAGGTGACATTCATGTCTGCATGTCCTCCAGGTCGGCGCCGCAGGCGGGGCGCGCACCGAACTGCACCATCTCGGCGAGTGCCTGGTCGCCGTCGCCGGGCTGGACGTCGACCGCACGTATTGCATCGGTCAGGAGCACGACGTCGTAGCCGAGGGTGCGTGCGTCTCTGACCGTGTTCAGCACGCAGTAGTCGGTCGCGAGACCGCCGACGAAGAGTCGTTTCGTGCCGGACCGTCGCAGCAGCATATCGAGCTCGGTGTGTTCGAAGCCCGAGTATGCGTCTCGGTCGGCCGTGGTCGCCTTGGACACGACCACCGTCGCGGCCGGCAACTTCAGACCAGCCGCGAAGGCAGCGCCGGGCGTCCCGGCGATGCAGTGCGGCGGCCAAGGACCCCCGCGCTCAACAAAGGAGCAATGTTCGGCAGGATGCCAGTCACGTGTTGCGAATACCGGCAAGCCGCGGGCCGCGAATGCGCTTGCCACACGGGTCAGAACCGGAACCACCCGGTCACCCTCCGGCACGGCCAGGCGCCCGCCGGGCAGAAAATCGTTCTGCACGTCGACGATCACGAGTGCATCCCCCGGTCCGGGGTCAGGGGTATGTTTGATCTCGGTCATGCTTTTCCAGCCTCTGTCGTGTTCGGCCGAGACGCTTCGGCTGCGGTCGCCGGGAAGGGCTTCCGATTGCCGTATGCCTCATCGTCCTGGGGGAACGTCTTCGCAGCCGCGCCATACTCTCTTCGAATCGCCGAGAAGCGGGCCAGCCTGGCCTCGACCCGGTTGTTGATGCTGTCGGCTGGCAGCTTGCCGTCCTGGTCGGGGGTGCCGACAGCAGTGCGCAAAGCTCTGCCAGCGAAGCGCTGTCGCCCTCCACCGGTCCGTAGGACTGCTCGAAGACCAGGGTCGCCGACAGCGATTGTGGCCTGTCCTGCGAATAGCGCGATGCGAAATAGGCGGACAGGATCATGACGCCCTTGGAGTGGGTCGCGCCACCCAGTTCGGCCTTGCGCTCGATGTCGATTACGTCGCCGCCTCCGATGCGGGCAGTCGCCGAGATCCGCACCGGACGCGCAAACATGAAATCACCGAGGTCCATCACCGCGAGACCGTTGATCTGACCGCACTCGACCCCGCTGGTCGAGATCAGCACCGTGTCTCGCAAGACCGCATCGTGTACCGAGTCACGAAGCCGGTCTGCGCGTCGAATGCGTGCCGCGAGCGCCTCGTCGACATGCTCGCGCG
Source organism: Denitraticella aggregata (assembly GCF_048158365.1). NCBI lineage: Bacteria > Pseudomonadati > Pseudomonadota > Betaproteobacteria > Rhodocyclales > Zoogloeaceae > Denitraticella > Denitraticella aggregata. The sequence continues at coordinate 82,417 of NZ_JBLLNL010000006.1, forward strand.
TGACGACCGACTGGCCAGCCCGGTCGGCGCAATGATCGGACTCCCTGAGCAGATCGGCGATATCCCGGGTGCGGGTAGACAGCCGCCCGGCGTCTGCGGCCAGCCGTGCGCTGTGTTCGACCAGGCGCGCGACCGAACCGCGGTCGAAGGGCTTGAGGCCCTGCTCCCGGACGAGCGTGGCGACCATAAGCGCGAATCGATGGATGTTGTCGGTGCTGCGCTCGATCTCACTTTCGAAGTCTGCAGCGATCTTGAAAAGCTCCTTGAATTCCGGATCGTAAGCCTTGAGCAGATAGTAGTGGATGCGTTGCCCGAACAACACGACCTTGACCGACAGCGGAATCGGCTCGGGTTCCAGGGGCAGGGCACTCGACCAGCCGAAAGCCTGCGCGAGCGACTCCATGCGGATCTGCCCGGACTTGAGCGCGCGTTTGAGGCCGTCCCATGCGAAGGGCTGAACGAGCAGTTTGTCCGCATCGAGCAGCAGGTAGCCGCCGTTTGCCCGGTGCAGTGCTCCCGCGCGGATCAGCGTGAAGTTGGTGACCAGCGTGCCCATGTGGGCGATGTGATCGACGCGCCCGACCAGATTCGGATAGGTCGGATTGTCCTCGAACTCCAATGGAGCCGCCGCGTTCGCAGCGCGTTCGACGAGCAGGTTGATCTGGTAGCGCACGGTCACCGAACCCGAGTCTCTCGCGAGGACGGCGGATTCTGCGGAGTTCGCCTGCTCGCGCAAGGCCTCGCCCATCTGCACCACATCGTCCAGCACCGCGTCGAGAAATCCCAGGGCTACAGGGTGACTCGTGTAACGCTCCTTGAGCTCCTCGATCAGGTGGCCTACCGCCAGCCTGATCGTCTCCCGACTGACCTCGCCGAGGCGGGTCTGCATCGCGCGCCGCCATCTCGGCTGCTCGTGCAGGATTTTGCGCAGGCGCTCACGCAGTTCGTCGATCGACGCGTCGATCCGCGTACGTTCCTCTTCGGGCAGATCGGCATACTGCTTCGGCTCCAGGGTCTCGCCGTCCTTCATCGGCAGGAAGACGAAACCTCTCGGCGTCCGCATGAACGCGACGTTTCTGGCGGCGGCATTCGTCCCCAGTTCCTGTAGCGCTTGTTCCTCGCGATCCTTGTACTCCTCCTGTATGTCCTCGATCTGGCCACGATGCTCCTCGCTTTCGAACGCGGCCGCGATCGCCTGGCCTAGCTCGGCCGCGAATCCCTGCATGTCGCTCCGCAGCTGCGTACCGAGACCCGGCGGCAAACTGATTGCCGATGGTTTGGCCGGTTCCGCGAAGTTGTAGACATAACACCAGTCGGCCGCGGCCGGCCGGCTCTGCGCATGCGTCTCGAGCAGGCGGCGCACGACGCCGTGACGATTGCTGCCGGGCACACCGAGGACGAAGAGGTTGTAGCCGGGTGCGTCGATGCCGATACCGAAGCGCACCGCGTCGACGGCACGATCCTGGCCGAAGATCTCGTCCTCCCTGCCGTCCGCGATCTGGTCGGTCGTCTCGAATTCGAAGCCAGACGTATCGCAAGGGGTGAAGAGCTCTGTCGACGCGAGCGCGTGTAAGTCTGCCATGTCGAGCTTGCCTTGACTGAACGGGTTCGATTGACCTTCATTAAACAGGACAGCGTCGCTTTTGGCTAGATTCGTGCGCAACCGCGCGGTCGCGGATGCAGCTCCCCGCAGCGATACCGTCGCCCGCGTCAGCCGGGTCCGGATGCTGTTTCCACGGCTACACGCGGTATCGCAAGAATCAGCGCTCGGCGGTCGCGATACCGCGGCAGTGTATCGGCAAGTTGTCGGGCAGGGTCACGACGGTCGGTGAACAGGGCCATGGCCTCAGCCCTCGATGCAGATCACCGGTTCGAGACCGGCGACCTTGCGCGCGAGCCCCTCGGCGTCTGCGGCATCGACCACCGCCGACACGTTCTTATATGCCCCCGGGGCTTTCTCGGCGATCTCCCGTTCGGACGGGCTGCGCACCAGAATGTCGCGCGCCGCCAGCGCGTCGACGACCTCCCGTCCACGCCAGGTCCGTTGCGCCTGGTTCCGGCTCATCGCCCGGCCGGCGCCATGACATGCCGACGAGAGCGCGCGAACCTCGGAGCTCGCCGAACCTGCCAGGATGTATGAACCGGTACCCATCGAACCGCCGATCAGCACCGGTTGCCCCACGCGCTCGCACGCAGTTCGGCGCCTTCGATGCGCACGCCGAAGCGGCTGGACAACATCCGGCGCACGGCGGTCGGCTTCATGCTCGAAATGCTCCCAGCCTGCGTTCATGCGGCCTTTTTCAGTGCGACCGTCGAGTACGCGAGCCGGTTCATTCGAACAGGTTCAGGATGCCGTCCAGTCCGACGTGATCCAGGCAGCAGTGCGCCGCGGCCCGAAGCACGGGTTTGGCGCGGTACGCGACACCGAATCCGGCCGCCTTGAACATCGGCAGATCATTTGCGCCATCTCCGGCGACGATGACCTGTTCAGGTCGAAGCCCCAACGCGTCACGAGTGCGCACCAGATGGGCGGCTTTGGCAGCGCCATCGACGATGGCACCGAAAATGCGCCCGGTCAGTTTCCCGTCGACGATCTCCAACTGGTTTGCAAAGGACTGGTCGAAGCCGAGACGTGCTTGCAAGCGTTCGGTGAAGTAGGTAAAACCGCCCGACACCAGCACGGTGTGCAGGCCCGCCTTCCTGATCTGTCGGATCAGCCGCTCAGCGCCCGGATTCAGCGCGAGCCGATGGGCATAGACTTCTTCCAGGGCCTGTTCGGGCAAACCGGCGAGCAGGCCGACTCGACGGGTCAATGACTGACTGAAGTCGATCTCGCCACGCATCGCCACTTCGGTGATGGCGGCGACTTCATGCTTGAGCCCATGCAGGTCGGCGACCTCGTCGATGCACTCGATGTTGATCAGGGTGGAGTCCATGTCGGTCACGAACAGGCCAAAGTCCGAAAGGCGCTGGCCCGGTGTGACCCAGGCCCAGTCGAGGCCGGCCCGCGCACAGTCGTCGGCGATCGTGTCGGCAGACCGTGCGTCGACCAGGCGGAAGGCCTGCGGTGTGATCTGTTCGATTGCGCTGGCCCGGGTTGCCTTGGCAAGCGATTTCAGGGCGACGCTATCGACGTCGTCGCCCTGCACGACCAGATTCATGCGTTGTGACTCCGCGGAGACGGGAGCTCACTGAGGACGCCGTGGGCGCTGCGAATCATCGATTCGGTGGTGTCCCAGCCGACGCATGCATCGGTCACCGAGCAACCATAGCGCAACTGTGACAAGTCCTTCGGGATCGGCTGGTTGCCGGCCTCGATGAAGCTCTCGACCATGATGCCGACGATCGACCGGTTGCCCTCGCGGATCTGATGCATGACATCCTTCATGACCAGTGGCTGCAGCTCCGGCTTCTTCCATGAGTTCGCATGCGAGCAGTCGACGACGATGTTGGCAGGCAGCTTGGCTTTGGCGAGCGCCTGCTCGGCCAGCGAGACCGACACCGTGTCGTAGTTCGGTCGGCCGGCGCCGCCGCGCAGCACCACGTGACCATAGCGATTGCCGCGGGTGCGCAGGATGGCGGTCTGGCCCTTGGGGTTGATGCCGAGGAAGCTGTGAGGATGTGACGCGGACAGGATCGCGTTGATCGCGACGTCGAGATCGCCGTCGGTCGCGTTCTTGAAGCCGACCGGGGACGACAGCCCGGACGACATCTCGCGGTGGGTCTGGCTTTCGGACGTGCGGGCACCGATCGCGGTCCATGCGATCAGGTCGCCGTAGTACTGCGGACCGATCGGATCGAGGGCCTCGGTCGCGGCTGACAGACCGATCTCGTTCACAGCGAGCAGAAAGCGGCGGGCCTTCTCCATACCCTGATCGATCCGGAACGAGTCGTCCATGTAGGGGTCGTTGATGAAGCCCTTCCAGCCGGTGGAGGTGCGCGGCTTCTCGAAATAGACCCGCATCACCAGCAGGATACGGTCGGAGACCTCGTCGGCCAGGCGCTTGAGCCGACGGGCATAATCCAGGCCGGCCTCGGGATCGTGAATCGAACACGGTCCAAGCACCACGAAGATGCGGTCGCTCCTGCGATCGAGGATGTCGGCGAGCGCCTTGCGGCCGTTCAGGACGGTCGCGGCCGCTTTCTCGGACAGCGGAACGCGCGCCTTGATCTCCTCCGGGGAGGGCATCGGGTCGGCGGCGAGGATGTTCAGGTTTTCGGTCTGGGCGACAGGCATCTTATTGGCTCCGCAGTGCAGCAAGGAGGGCGAATTGTACCCCGAAGCCGGCGGCAGTTCGTGGCTCAGTCCGCGACCGGTTCGAGCGCGCGCGAACGCCAGTCGAGCACGGCGGTGCGAACATGCATCCGGGTGGCGAACTCCGGAAATTCGTCGCGGATCACGTCGGCCGCGAATCGGCACATGAAGCGGCTCTTGAGCACTGCGCGGGCGCGCTCCATGCCGATTTCGTGGTAGGGCACCGTCGCGAGCAGCAGGAACCCGTCATCCGGAATCCGTCCCTGTCGCATGTTGGCCTTGATGATGATGGCCGCCTTGCGGATCGGATCGGACAGGTTCGGGCTGTACGGGCCGATGATCAGCGCACGGTTGGGCAGATGCAGCCAGTCGAAACCGCGTCCGATGCACAGCATCCACTCACGGTGCTCGATGTCGATCTCGCGCTTGGTTTCCTTGATGCGCTGGATATGGGCGAGATTGCCGCGCACCAGCGGCAGCAGATCCACACGGACCTGGGCGGCCATGTCGGGGAACAGGCGCTCGAGCAGGATCGGCAGCGAACGCCATTCGCGCTGAGGAAGTTGCGCGAGGTCGAGCCGGCTGCCGTCGACGCCGTGCAGCATCAGCGCATCCTCGTCGGTCTCGAATCCGCATACGACCGGATACACGGTGCCATGCCCGCTGCCGAATGCGTACTCGAACTGCGCCTTGACCTCATGAGTATGGCGAATCGCGGCCTCGGTGTCGTAGTCGAAGCCGGCGCATCCGCGGCGCGGGTCGCCCTTGGAGTAGTGATAGGTGATCAGCGTGAGCGCGCGACGGCCCGCGTCGATCACGTCCTGGATATGATGCGAGAACACTTCGCCCAGATGCGGCCAGCCCAGGTCGAAACGCCCGCCCAGATTGCGGAAGGGCTGGATAATGCCGACCGGCGTGCTGGTCGCGACCGACAGGTTGATCCGGCCATCCATGCATTTCAGCACCGAGATCGCGGTCGGATGTTCGGCCAGATAGCGCTTCTGGGCCAGCCAAGTTTCCGGACTGCTGAATTCCTCGGAGTGCCGGCGCGCATGTTCGAACAGCCATTCGATGCGCTCCTCGATCGGCCGGGAGTAGTTGTCCATCGTCTCGCCTCCGTGGATGTCCTTGGTGGGTCCGTCCGTGTTTTCAGGGGTCGGCCCGGACCGCGTGCAACAGTTCCCGCGCGGCCTGAACCCGTTGTTTGATCTCCGGCAGATCGGCTCGCCGGATCAGCTTGTCCGGACCGGACATGCGGGTGTGCTTGTCCTTCTGGATCAGGAAGATCACCTTGGCCGGATCGATGGGCGCATCGGCGGCGAACTGGATCGTGAGCTGTGCCTCGGTGGCATCGAGCTTGTTCACGCCGAAGGGCTTGACCAGCAGGCGCAGGCGGTGGGTTTCGATCAGCGTCTGGGTCTGTACCGGCATGTCGCCGAATCGATCGACCAGTTCTTCCTGCAACTCGCGCAGCGCGTCTTCCGCTTCGCAGTTTGCGAGCCGTTTGTAAAGCGTCAGCCGTTCCTGCACGTCCGGACAGTAGTCGCTCGGCAATAGCGCCGGGCTGTGCAGATTGATCTCCGACACCACGTCCAGCGGCTGGGTGAGATCGGTTTCCTTGCCGGCCTGCAGATCACGCACCGCGCGTTTCAGCATCTCGGTGTAGAGCGAGAAGCCGATCTGCTGGATCTCGCCCGACTGGTTCTCGCCAAGCACTTCGCCCGCACCGCGGATCTCCAGATCGTGCATCGCCAGATAGAAACCGGCGCCCAGGTCTTCCATCATCGTGATCGCCTCCAGTCGTTTCTGCGCACTCGCGGTCGGCTTCGCGTCCGGGTGGGTCAGCAGGTAGGCGTAGGCCTGGTGGTGGCTGCGTCCGACCCGCCCGCGCAGCTGGTGGAGCTGGGCGAGGCCGAATCGGTCGGCCCGGTTGATGAGGATGGTGTTCGCGGTGGGGATGTCGATACCGGTCTCGATGATCGTGGTGCAGAGCAGCAGGTTCGCGCGTTGTTGGGTGAAATCGCGCATCACCCGCTCGAGTTCGCGCTCGGGTAACTGTCCGTGTCCCACCGCGATGCGTGCCTCCGGCAGCAGTTCGGTCAGGGCATTGCGCATGTTCTCGATGGTCTCGACTTCGTTGTGCAGGAAATACACCTGACCGCCGCGCTTGAACTCGCGCAGCACCGCCTCCCGGATGATGCCGCGGCTGTAGCGCTGCACGAAGGTCTTGATCGACAGGCGTTTTTGCGGCGCGGTCGCGATCACGGAGAACTCGCGCAGTCCTTCCAGCGCCAGTCCCAGCGTGCGCGGAATCGGGGTGGCGGTCAGCGTGAGGATGTCGACCTCGCTGCGCAGCGATTTCAGGGCTTCCTTCTGGCGCACGCCGAAGCGATGCTCCTCGTCGATGATCACCAGCCCCAGGCGCTTGAACTGCACGTCCTTCTGCAACAGTCGGTGGGTACCGATGATGATGTCGACCTTGCCATTGGCGAGCAGCTTGAGCGCCTCGGCCTGTTCCCTGGTCGACTTGAATCGTGACAGCTCGGCGACCTTGACCGGCCAGTCCGCAAAGCGATCTGAAAAGGTCTGCCAGTGCTGCTCGGCGAGCAGCGTGGTCGGCGTAAGGATCGCGACCTGCTTGCCGTCCGCGACCGCGACGAAGGCGGCGCGCAGCGCGACCTCGGTCTTGCCGAATCCGACGTCGCCACAGACCAGCCTGTCCATGGGCCGGCCGCTCCTCATGTCCTCGACCGCCGCGTCGATCGCGGCCTGCTGATCGGGCGTCGTTTCGAAACCGAAGCCCTCCGCGAAGGCCTCCAGGTCGTGCTGCTTGAAGTCGAAGCGATGGCCGGGGCGGGTCGCACGCTTCGCATACAGTGCGAGCAGTTCGGCCGCGGTATCCCTGACCTGCAGCGCAGCCTTCTTCTTGGCCTTTTCCCACTGGCCCGATCCGAGCCGGTGCAGGCCGACCGCCTCGGGGTCCGCGCCGGCGTAGCGGGTGATCACATGCAGCTGGGCCACCGGCACGTAGAGCTTGTCGCCGTTGGCGTATTCGAGATGTAGGAATTCGGTGTCTCCCTCGCCCAGGTCCATGTGGATCAGACCGATGTAACGGCCCACACCATGCGACACGTGAACGACTGGATCGCCCGGCTTCAGTTCGGACAGATCGCGCAACCAGCCTTCCATCGTCGCGGCCTTGCGATTGTCGCGACGCGCCCGGGCTCTTGCGGTCAATGCGTAGAGCTCGGTTTCGGTGATGATTGCGAGCTTCGCTGCGGGAAGCTGGAAACCGGTCGCCAGCGGACCGACCGCAAGTCCGACGACCGCATCCGAGGACAGAAACCCGGACAGGTCGCTTGCGGTCGGCAGCATCAGACCGTAGTCGGAAAAGTACTCGGCCATGGTCTCGCGGCGCCCGGCCGATTCGGCCAGCACCAGCACCCGTCCACCGGCTTTGCACCAGTCGCCGTCCAGATACGCCTTGAGCCGATGCAAGGGGTCGGTGGCCTTGCGATCGACCGCGACCTCCGGCAGCGACAGCACCTCCGCGCTGGCCGCGCGCGGCTCGGGCGGCTCCGTGTGCGCCTCGATCGCGACTCGGGGACGCTGCTTCAGCGCGACGTAGAAATCCTCCTGACCGAGGAACAGATCCTCGGGCGGCAGCACCGGCCGACTACGGTCTCCTTTGAGCAGATCGTAGCGGGAACGGGTGTCCCGCCAGAACTCGTCGATGGCGGCCGGTACGTCATGATGCAGGACGACCACCGCATCGGCGGGCAGGTAATCGAACAGTGTGGCGGTGTGGTCGAAGAACAGGGGCAGGAAGTACTCGATACCGGCCGGCGCGATGCCGTTGGAGACATCCTTGTACAGCGCCACCCTGGACGGGTCACCTTCGAAGGTCTCCCGGAAACGGCTCCTGAAACGGGTCCGACCGGCCTCGTCCAGCGGAAACTCCCGCGCCGGCAGCAGACGGATCTCGGGGACCGGAAACACGGTTCGCTGGGTGTCCGGGTCGAAAGTCCTGATGCTCTCGATCTCGTCGTCGAAGAGGTCGATCCGGTAGGGCAGGGTGGCGCCCATCGGGAACAGGTCGATCAGCCCGCCACGCACCGAGAACTCGCCTGGGCTCACCACCTGGGCGACATGCGCATAGCCCGCCATCGCCATCTGGTTGCGCAGGCGCTCGATGTCCAGCGTCTCGCCCTGCTTCAGAAAGAAGGTGTAGGCCGCCATGAAGGCCGGCGGCGCCATGCGGTAGAGCGCGGTGGAGGCCGGAACGAGCACGACGTCGGTTTCGGCCCGGGTCAGCGAGTACAGCGTGGACAGACGCTCCGAGATCAGATCCTGGTGCGGCGAGAAACTGTCGTAGGGCAGGGTTTCCCAGTCCGGAAGCATGTGCGCGCGCAGCTCCGGGGCGACCCAGCCCAGTTCCTCGTGGAGTCGCTGTGCGTCTATCGGATTGGCGCAGACGAGCAGAAGCGGCTTTCCGTGCGCGGCCAGTTGCGCGACCGCTATTGCATCGGACGAGCCGACCAGGCCCTGCAGCGCGATGCGCTCGCCGGAGGCGGGCAGCCGCAATGAGGAGACGACGGGAAGCAGGCAATTCAGGGCCGGAGACATGTAGGAACGATGCAGCGCTGAAGGGACGCGCATTATCCTACTTCTTTACACGGATGGCTTCAGTCAATGTCTCGCCGCCAGACTGGCCGATTCCAGGTCATCTCGTTTCGACGAGCCAGCCCGACAGGATGGGTTGGCCGACGACGGTGCAGCCGAGCCGCTCCAGCCAGTCGCCGACCACCCGGTTGGAGTTGTGATTCAGGCTGTAGGGCGTCGGGTGTTCGATGAAGACGGACGGATTGACGACGCCGGGAAAAAGCGCGTCCGCGGCCGCCTCGAACATACTGTCCAGATCCTGCCGCAGGTGCCGGACCGCGTCGGCGTCGACGACGAGTTCATGGGCTGCGGAGATCATGAGGCCGGTCTGCAGCTTGAGCGTGTCCGGGCGCGGCGGATGAAGGAGGTGCTGCCGCCCGAGTGCGGCCCGGGTCGGCCACAGCAGGGCCCGCAGGCCGCTGCCGAAGCCGGTCCGATCGAGCACATAATAGTTCCAGTCGCCGTATGAATAGCGCGTCGCGCCGCCCTCGTCGGTCGGAAGAACGAGACTGGTGTGCCGGCCGTGGTCGAGGATGAAGATGCTGACGGGCCTGGGCGGATCCTCCGGCGGGATCACGACGGTCGTGCACGCGCTCAGCAGCGCGCTTGCCGCGATCGCGCACAGGACGGAGAGCGCCGATCGAGCGCCTCGATCATGCGTCGAACCTGTCGTCAGAATATGCGAATCGCATGCCATACATCGCATCTCAACCCTGCATGTTCGCGTCGCGCGCGCTCGCGCTCAGCTCACCCGATGAATGGATACCGGTATCCGCCTGGAGCCGAACGCGGTCGAATAATCGCCGAATCGGCCTGCCAGCGACGTCCCGCAGCGCGGACATTTGCCGCTGACGTCTAGCCGGTAATCGAGAATTTCGTACCAGTCGCGCACGATCAGCACTTCGCCGCATCCGGTGCATCGCGTGGTGTCGCCGTCGCGGTCATGAACGTTTCCGGTATAGACATGTTTCAAGCCCTGAGCGAGGGCGATGCCCCGGGCGCGGGTCAGCGTGGACCGGGGTGTAGCGGGGATGTCCGACATCTTGAAGTCCGGATGGAAGGCACTGAAATGCAGCGGTACTTCGGTGCCAAGCGTGCTGGCGATCCAGCGCGTGAGCGCGGTGATCTCTTCGTCCGAGTCGTTCTGGCCGGGAATCAGCAGCGTGGTGATCTCGACCCATACGTCGGTCTCATGGACCAGCCATTGCAGGGTATCGAGCACGGGCTGGAGGTGCGCGCCGCACAGACGGACGTAAAAGTCGTCGGTGAAGCCCTTGAGGTCGACATTCACGGCGTCCATGTCGGCGAAGAAGTCGCCCCGTGCAAGCCCGGTGATGTAGCCCGCAGTCACCGCCACGGTCTTCAGCCCCTGTGCATGCGCAGCGCGCGCGCAGTCGATCGCGTACTCGGCGAAGATCACCGGATCGTTGTAGGTGAAGGCGATGCTCCTGCAGCCGTGATGCGCCGCGGTACGCGCGATCTCCTCCGGGGATGCGGCCTCCATCAGGCTGTCCATGTCGCGGGACTTCGAGATGTCCCAGTTCTGGCAGAACTTGCACGCCAGGTTGCAGCCGGCCGTGCCGAAGGAGAACACGCTCGAGCCCGGATAGAAATGGTTCAGCGGTTTCTTCTCGATCGGGTCGATGCAGAAGCCCGAGCTTCGACCGTAGGTGGTCAGCACCAGCGTGTCGCTTTCGCGTTGGCGCACGAAACAGGCCCCACGCTGGCCGTCGTTAAGGTGGCAGTAACGCGGGCACAGATCGCACTGGATGCGTCCATCGTCGAGCGTGTGCCAGTAATTCGCCGGGTGATGGGTCATGTCGGAACCTGCTCGGTGGTGTGCCGGGCATTCAAGGTCGCAGCCGCGTCGGACTCCGACCATTTGCGGACGGTGTAGGTTGCGGCCATCAGGTTGGGTGCGGGTCGGTCCGCAGCCAGCCCCGCCTTGTGCTTGAGTGCAGCCAGGAATGCGGCTGGATCCGGCAACTGCTCCCATACCTGTGGCAGGAAGGTCGCACTGCGGCAGCCGGAAAACAGGATGACGCCATCCTGTCCCGGGCGGAGCTTGCGCGCAAGCTCCGCCTCGTCCTTGAACTCGACGAACTCGGGTTCGGACAGCAGTGACACCTCGATCTCCAGGTCCGGCAGCTCATCTGCGGTGACCGGCGGAAAGCGTGGATCCCGCGCGGCGGCCGCGACCGCATTGATGTCCAGATCCTCGCCCAGGGATCGTTGCGCCCGGATACTGCCGACGCAGCCGCGCAGATCCCCGTCCTTTTTCAGCGTGACGAAGCATGCTGCCCGCTCGGACAGCCAGCGGGGTGTGCGCTCCGGAGTCGGTACCAGGCGACCAAGGTGCTGCGCGATCGCCGCGCGCGCACGGGTCAGCAGTTCGGGGCCGATTTCAGTGTCTGAGGGCAGCGTCATGATCCGACTCCTGACAGAAGGCGAGGCTCGCATAGCCGACGACACTGCTGCGGTCGCCGGCGGTATCTCCGGAATTGCGCAGATCGATCAGTTGCGGCCTGAGCCCGCGCGAGGCGGCCAGACGCAGCAGACCGTTCAACGGTCGCGCGCCACAGGCCTGCTCGGGGTCCAGCGTACTGCGCAGCTTCATGATGTCGGCGATGGTGCCGCGGTCGATCGAGCGCGCTTCGTCGTAGCGATGGTAATGAGACAGGTCCGAACTGATCACGATCAGCGTTTCGTCACCGCCCCACAGGACTGACAGTAAGTCGGCCACCGCCTCCGGCGGGGCGTCGCCCACCAGCAAGGGCACCAGTTCGAAGCGATCGAGCATGGTCTGCAGAAACGGCAACTGAACCTCGAGGCAGTGCTCGAAGGCATGCGGCCGATCATCCACGACCACGTCGTCGCGCCGTTGCAGCGTACGCCATGCGCCCTGGTCCAGCGGCACGACGCCCAGTGGGGTGCTGAAGCTCTGTGCGGCGGGTAGCGCGAAACTGCGCACCGGCACGCGGTGGGCCGGTCCGAGCAGGACGACGCGCTCGATCCGGTGACGCAGGCGCGCAAGGCGCGCGTAGCCCTGGGCCGCGATGGCGCCGGAGTAGATGTAGCCGGCATGCGGCACGACCAGCACCTTCGGAGCGTTGCTGTCGACCGCCCCGTCGCTTGCAGCCAGAGCGAGCAGTTCATTTACCAGGTTCTGCAGCACGCGGGGGTCGGCGGGGTAGAACATGCCCGCCACGGCGGCCGGGCGTATTGAAGCGGTGGCCATGGGTGTCGATCTCCACGACGGTGTTGACGTTCCCTTGCGGGCCCGAATCAGGGACGTTCCGCATGATCCAAGTATAGGCGCTTTGTGCCGCACGCAAGTAGCCTGCGAGCATGCCGAACCGCGCGTCCTCCCACGGGGTTGTGCCCGGTCGTGACGCGTGGTCGTGCAAGGCCATGCATGGACCCGGCTCTACGGGTGCGCTTCAGGTTAATATCCGGCGCATGCAGGCCTTTCACCCCAGACATTTCGCGATCGTCCCCGCTGCCGGCTCGGGTAGCCGGATGCGCTCCGAGAAACCCAAGCAATACCTTCCACTGCTCGGACGTCCGCTGATCCACCACGCGTTGTCGGTATTGTGTGCCTTGCCCGACATCGACAAGGTGTTCGTCGTGCTGTCGGTCGATGACCTCGAGTGGCGCAAACATGACTGGCGCGGCCTGGGCGACAAGATGCTTCCGCTGTTCTGTGGCGGCGCCACCCGTGCCGACAGCGTGCTAGGTGGTTTGCGTGCGATTGCGGCGGATGTCGAACAGTCGGACTGGATTCTGGTGCACGATGCGGCCAGGCCCTGTATCGCACCGTGGCATGTCGAGAAGCTGATTCGCGAGGTCGCGCACGAGGAGGTGGGCGGCCTGCTCGCGGTGCCGGTGGCCGATACGCTCAAGCTCGCGGACGAACGGGGTCATGTCAGCAAGACCGTGCCGCGGGAGCGGCTGTGGCAGGCGCAGACCCCACAGATGTTCCGTTACGTGATGCTGCGGCGCGCCCTCGAAGCGGCGCGCGACGTCACCGACGAGGCGAGCGCGATCGAAGCGGCCGGGCTGCATCCACGTCTGGTGCTGTCGGATGCGACCAATCTGAAGGTGACCTATCCGCTCGACATGCATCTGGCCGAATGGATTCTGCGTAATCGGGAGGCGTGAGGATTGATGAAGGCATGGAGCATCGGGATTCGGGTCGGGCAGGGCTTCGACGTGCATGCGCTGGTTCCGGGGCGCGCATTGATCATCGGCGGCGTACGGATTCCGTTTTCCTCGGGCCTGCTCGGTCATTCGGATGCAGATGTGTTACTGCATGCGCTCACCGATGCATTGCTGGGCGCGGCCGGGCTCGGCGACATCGGGCGGATGTTTCCGGACACCGATCCGGCTCACGCGGGCGCCGACAGCCGGATCCTGTTGCGCAATGCCTTCGCCGCGGTGACTCAAATGGGATTCGGAGTGGTCAATGTCGACGCGACCGTGATCTGCAGGGCGCCGCGCATCCTGCCGCATGTACCGATGATGGCGGCGAACATCGCGCAGGATCTCGGTATCGACCGTGAATGCGTGAACATCAAGGGCAAGACCACCGAGAAGCTCGGCTTCACCGGACGGGGCGAGGGCATCGCAGCACAGGTGGTCGTGCTGATCGCCAGCACCCGGGATGACGGCTGACACGCGGGCCGGGTCCTTGCGTGTCTTTTTCGCGCTGTGGCCGGATGTCCCGCTGGCCCGCCGCCTTCACGCCTGCGGACGCCGGTTTCGCATCGGTCCGGACGTGCGCCTGATGCAAACGGACACTCTGCACCTGACGCTGGTCTTCCTCGGCGACGTTGCGTTGGCGCGCATCGGGGCGCTGAAGGCGGTTGCCGACGGCATCGAGTTCGACCCCTTCGAACTCCAGCTGAATGTCATCGACTGCTGGCCGAGAAAGCGCATCACGTGGATCGGTGCCAGTGAAACACCGGATGCGCTGCTGTCGCTGGCGGGCTCGTTGAGCGCCAGGCTGGACGATGCGGGATTCGCGCACGAGCATCGTCGTTTCGTGCCGCATCTGACGCTGTTACGCAGATCGGTCCTGCCTGCGGTGCGCCAGACGATCGCACCGCTGCCCTGGCCGGTCCGCTCGTTCGTGCTGGTCGCATCGCGCAGAATGGCCGATGGGGCGCATTACGAAGTGCTCGGTCGCTGGTCCGGCGTTCGGCCTTGCCCGATTCGGCCAGGTTGACTGATCTGAAGGGCGGGTGTCTCGCGGGGAAAGCGAGACAGGGTTTCGACCCGGTTTCGGTTCTTGCCCTTTCGATTCAGAGCAATCAAATTGGCTGACAATGGCCGATCACCCATTACAGGAGCAGGCAGGCGCCGAGGCGCTCCTTGAGCTGTGGCTCGGTGGACTTGGTGTAATCCTTTTCGAATCGGTCGGTGATCAGTTGCGCGGTCGGATGGTCTAGGACAGTATTGAGCAGTCCCATGAAGGCGGGCGGCGCCACCACGACGGCTCTCCCGAATGCGTTCCGGGTTCGGCCATGATAGAGTTCCTGGGCCAGTTCCTGGGCAAATACTCGGGCTTCATGCTCTTTTGGCTGGGTCTGGGGCTGCTTGGCACCGTGACCGTTGCCGACCGACGCCATGGCGCCGGGTCGATCGGTTACGAGTTCGGAATTCTTAAATCGGCTTTCAGGGTGGATCAGTTCCTTGATCAGCTTGAGGCCCTTGTTGGGGCCGAGATTTTCGTAGAGCCGGGCAAGGCTGGCATTGGCAACCAGAATCCAGGTAATAGCCATCGTATACCTCCGAGCGAGCGTTGATGATCCGGAGGTCCGTCGTGACCCGTTCATCGAGGGGCACGTGGCGTCGGCATGCATGCCACGACCGATCGGGCAAATGCCCGGTCATGCCTGCATTCCACAGTTGTTCCCGGAACTGCAGTCCATCCTTCTCTCGAACAGGTGTGGCGACCCTCCGTCCTGCGCAGGCAGTGTTTCCAGCTTAGACCGGGAAGCACCGGCTGGCAAATGGTCGCTGTGCCGAGACACCAAGGCCTCGATCCCGTCCGACGGTCGTCGGGCGTGGGGTCAGAGCGACGACCGTCGGACGGGATCGAGGCCGTAGAACAGGCAAAGCTGCTCGTAGACGCGCGGGAATGCGGCGCGCAACACGGCCGGCGTCTCGAAAAAGGACTCCGAGGCCACCGCGAAGAACTCCGCGGGATGCTCGGTCGCGTATGGGTCGAGTGCGGTGGGTTCGCCCCGGTCGAACTGCTCGCACAGTCGCGCATAGGCGTCGCTGAAGGCCGAGGCCCAATCCTGTCTGGACATGTGTGGAGGGAGCGGCGGAAAGCCGTCGGCTTCGCCGTTGGACATGTCGAGCTTGTGCGCGAACTCGTGGATGACCACGTTCATGCCGACCGGCTGGGTCCCTTCGTCCTGCCATGACAACAGCACCGGACCCTGTTCCCAGGCCTCGCCCAGCACCTCGTCTTCGTACTCATGTACGACACCGTCTTCGTCGAGCCGGCTGCGCGGGACGATGAAATCGCCAGGATAGACGATCACGCCGACCCAGCTCCGGTACGCACGCAAGCCGATGTTGAGAATCGGCAGGCAGGCCTGAAGCGCGATCGACAGCCGCATCGCGTCGCCCACGGCCATGCCGTGCGCGCCGTGAAACTCCTTTTCGGCCAGAAATTCGCGCGCCAGCAGCCGCAATCTGGCCCGGTCGTCGCGTTCCAGATGATTCAGGAAGGGCAGACGCGCCTCGACTTCGTCCCACATGCGCGCCGGGACCTGGACACGTGCGAGCCTGCGCCTTCGAAGCCAGTTGCGCAATCGATCAAGCATGCGGTTTGCGCGTGGTCAGGAAAATTCCAGCGAACACCATGAAGATACCGGCGAAGTGAAACCACGATGGACGTTCCGCCAGAAAGAGCACGGCCAGAATCGTGCCGAATACCGGCATCAGGTGGATGAACAGCGCGCTTCGGTTCGGGCCGACGGCTGCAACGCCCGCATTGTAGAAGACGTAACCCAGAAAGCCGGGAAAGATACCGATGTAGGCGATCGCGACCAGGGTTGCGGTCCCGGGCTCGATCTGTCGCCCCTGCCCGAGCTCCCAGGCATAGAACGGAGCCAGGGCGGTAAGCCCGACCACGGTCAGCGCGGCGAGCATCAGCATCGGATGAATACCCGCCGGCCGCCATTGCAGACCGACCGTGTACAGGCCCCAGGTCAGCACCGCAAGCAGCATCCACAGGTCACCGGTGTTCAGGCTGAGCCCGAGCAGGGTAGTGATGTCGCCCCGCGCCACGATGGTCATCACGCCGAGCAGTGACAGCAGCGCGCCGAATGCCTCGACCCGGCTCAGCCGCTTGCCGAGCAGCAGGAACGCGAACCCGATCGTGGCGACCGGAATGAAGGAATTGAGCATCGTCGCATTGGTCGCGGTCGTCGATTGAAGCGCGATATAGACGAAGGTGTTGTAGCCGCCGACACTGAGCAAACCGAGCAGCGCCAGCGTACGCCAGCTGCGGCGAAGTTCCGGCCACTGGGACTTGACATGGCGCAGGGCAAAGGGCAACACCAGCCCGAGCGCGATCAGCCAGCGCCAGAAGGCGAGTGCGATCGGTGGAACGGCCTCGTGCACGCCCCGCGCAATGACCATGTTTCCCGACCAGAACAGCACCGTCAGGGTCAGCAGCAGGTAGGGGTTGGGGTGGGTCAGGAACGGCCGCACGGTCGGATTCTGTCGATGGTCGAGGCATGGATGTTACCGCAGTGACGGTGCGCAAAGTCGGTCTCTTCGGACCGGATCCCGTTCGCACGGATATGGGATAATCGGCCCATGGTCTCCGTCACACACGCCGTATCCATCGATGACGCCGCACCGCCGCTCGAACTGCTGGCGGAGGGGATGAGTGTCGACGAGCAGAAGCGCATCGCCGACGCCCTGACGCTCGCCGAAGAAGTCTACGAGGGGCATGTGCTCGGGACCGGCGAGTCGGTGTGGACCCATGCGCTGGGGATGGCGCTGATCTGTGCGTCGCTGAAGCTCGATGCCGACAGCCGGGTCGCTGCGCTGCTTTTCGGGGCCGTTGAGTACATGGATCAGACGCAGGAAGTGATCCCCGCGCGCTTCGGCGCGGTGTCCGCCGATCTGGTCGACGGGCTGAAGAAGCTCAACGGACTGCGGCTGCTGACCCGCATGACCGCACGGGCCACTGCACCCGAGATTCGCGCCCAGACCGAGGTGCTGCGCAAGATGCTGCTGGCCATGGTGGCGGACATTCGCGTGGTGCTGTTGCGCCTTGCATCGCGCACGCAGACCCTGCGCTATTTCACCGAGAACCCGATCGACATGCGGGTCGATGTCGCGCGCGAGAGCCTGGACATCTACGCGCCGCTGGCGAATCGGCTGGGTGTGTGGCAGCTGAAATGGGAGCTCGAGGACTTGTCGTTTCGCTTTCTCGAACCGGATACCTATCGACGGATCGCGAAGATGCTCGATGAACGCCGGTCCGAGCGCGAAGCCTTCATCCAGGATACGATCGAGACCCTGGAGCGCGAACTGGCCGCCGCCGGTCTGAAGGGCGAGGTGCAGGGTCGGCCAAAGCACATCTACAGTATCTACAACAAGATGCGGGCCAAGAAGCTCGATTTCTCGCAGCTATACGACATCCGCGCAGTGAGGGTGCTGGTGGACAGGGTGGAGGACTGCTACACGGTACTGGACATCGTGAATCGGCTTTGGAAGGCGATTCCGGAAGAGTACGACGACTACATCATCAAGCCCAAGGGCAACAACTACCAGTCGCTTCACACTGCCGTCCTGGCCGGCGACGGGCGTTCGGTCGAGGTCCAGATTCGCACCCGCGACATGCATCGTCACGCCGAGCTCGGTGTGGCTGCACACTGGCGCTACAAGGAAGGTACGGGTCACGGCGCTGAATATGACGAAAAGATCGCGTTGTTGCGCAGCCTGCTGTCATGGCGTGACGAGATTGCGGATTCTGCCGACTGGATAGAACAGTTTCGACGCGCGTCACTGGACGACACGATCTATCTGCTGACGCCGCAGGGCCGGGTCATCGACCTGCCACAGGGCGCGACGCCGGTGGATTTCGCCTACCGGGTCCATACCGATCTCGGTCATCACTGCCGCGGTGCCAAGGTGGATGGTCATCTCGTGCCGCTCAATACCCGACTGGAGAATGGTCAGACGGTCGACATTACCGCAGCCAAGGAGGGAGGGCCGTCGCGCGACTGGTTGAATCCGCAGCTGGGCTATGTCGCGACCAGCCGTGCGCGCAACAAGATCAAGCAGTATTTCAGCCAACTCGAGGAGAACGAACTGCTCGTGCGGGGACGCAGCTTCGTCACGCGCGAGATGCAGCGCGAGGGACAGTCGCAGGCCAACACCGAGGACCTCGCGGCCCGGCTCGGGTTTCGCAACGCGGACGCCCTCTTTGTCGCGGCCGGCCGCGGCGAGGTCGGTCCGCGCGCGGTGCAGAATGCACTGCGGGACGGGGTCGGGCCGGAGACGCCGGTCGCGGAACCCGAGTTCGTCGTCGGTCGGAGCCGATCGGGCGACAGCAGCGACAAGGTGCTGGTGGTCGGCGTCGGCAAATTGATGACATCGCTGAGCCGCTGCTGCAAGCCGGCGCCGCCGGATGCGATCCAGGGCTTCGTGACGCGGGGCCGGGGCGTGTCGATACACCGCACCGATTGCCCGGATTTTCAGCGCCTGGTGGCAAAGGAGCCGGAACGGGTCATCGAGGCCGAGTGGGGAGGGAGTGCTTTCGAGGGTTCAGGCTCGGTGTTTCCGGTCGACATCGAGGTCGAGGCGGCCGATCGCCAGGGGCTGTTGCGCGATATCTCGGAAGTCCTGTCGCGCGAGAAGCTCAACGTGGTTGCGGTCAATACGCTGACCAAGAAGGGCAAGGCCTACATGCGGTTCACGATGGAGGTCAATGGCGGGGCGCAGATCCGGCGCGCGACCACCTTGATCCGCGAGGTCCCGGATGTGGTCGATGCTCGGCGGCGCTGAGGGGTCGCTTCTCTCAACTCGACCCGGCCAGATCCGACAACAGCAGCGCCTGGGCCGAGCGACGCGTGCTGCGTGACGAGCGTCGGCGATAGCGTCCGTCCTCGAGCATGTCCCAGGACTGTGCATTGTCGCCGATGTAGGCGCGCAAACCCTCGCGCATCACCCGGCGCCTGAGGCGCGGGTCGAGCACCGGGAAAGCGATCTCGATACGCCGGAAGAAGTTGCGGTCCATCCAGTCGGCGCTCGACAGATACATCTTCTCCTCGCCATCGGCGTAGAAATAGAAGATCCGGTGGTGCTCCAGGAAGCGGCCGACGATGGATCGCACCCGGATATTCTCCGACAGTCCGACCACGCCCGGCTTGAGTGCGCACGGTCCGCGGATGATCAGATCGATGCTGACGCCGGCCCGTGAGGCCTCGTACAGCGCTTCGATGACCTCCGGTTCGAGCAGCGCGTTCATCTTGGCAATGATGCGGCTCTTGCGCCCGGCCGCAGCCGAGGCCGCCTCGGCCTTGATGCCCGCGACGACGTTCGGGTGCAGCGTGAACGGCGCCTGCCACAGGTGGCGCAGCGTCGTCGCGGTGCCGAGGCCGGTGAGTTGCTTGAAGACCTCGGCGACGTCCTCGCCGATCTCCTCGTTGCAGGTCAGAAGGCCGAAGTCGGTATAGAAGCGCGTGGTGCGGGGATGATAGTTGCCGGTGCCGAGATGGACGTAGCGGCGCAACTGGCCCTCCTCGCGCCTGACGAACATCAGCATCTTGGCATGGGTCTTGTACCCGAACACACCGTACACGACGTGGACGCCCACTTCTTCCAGACGGTTGGCCAGCGTGATGTTCGCTTCCTCGTCGAAGCGCGCCATCAGTTCGAGCACGACCGTGACCTCCTTGCCCTTCTGTGCGGCACGGGCGAGGTGCTCCATCAGCACCGAGTCGGTGCCGGTGCGATAAACGGTCATCTTGATCGCGAGCACCTGTGGATCGTCCGCGGCTGCGCGCAACAGCTGGATGACCGGATTGAAGCTCTGGAAAGGGTGGTGCAGCAGGATGTCCTGCTTGCGGATCGCGGCGAAGACGTCGCGTTTTTTCTCCAGCCCCTTGGGGACGCCGGGGAGGAAGGACGGATAGCTCAGGTCGGGTCGCGCGACCCAATCCGGGACCTGCATGAGTCGTACCAGATTCACGATCCCCGGGGTCCGGTAGAGGTCCCGCCTCGCGAGCATGAAGTGCTGCAGCAAGAAGGCCTCCATCTTCTCGGAGCAGGTGTCGGCGACCTCCAGACGAACCGCGTCACCGAAGTGCCTTTGCTGCAGTTCGCCCTTGAGCGACGTGCGCAGGTCCTTGACCTCCTCCTCGTCCACGAACAGGTCGGAATTGCGCGTCACCCGGAACTGGTAGCATCCGAGCACGGTCATGCCGGAAAAAAGTTCTGCCACATGGGCATGGAGCACCGACGACAGGAACACGAAGCTGTATTCGCGCTGACAGATGTCGCGCGGCAGCCGGATCACGCGCGGCAGCGCCCGCGGCGCCTGCACGATCGCGGCGCCGGAATCGCGTCCGAAGGCGTCTCGGCCTTCGAGCTCGATCGCGAAGTTCAGGCTCTTGTTCAGCACCCGCGGAAACGGGTGGGCCGGATCCAGACCGATGGGGGTCAGTACCGGGCTCACCTCGCGCTGGAAGTACTGGTGTATCCAGGCGGCCTGCGCCTCGGTCCATGCGCCGCGGCGCAGGAAGGCGATGCCTTCTGCCTCAAGCGCCGGCAGGATGTCATCGTTGAGCAATTCATACTGCTCGGCGATGATGGAGTGCACCTCCTTGCTGACGCGTTCCAGCAACTCGACCGGCGCCAGACCGTCGGAGCCCGCAATAAGACTGCCCAGGCGGATCTGCTCCTTGATACCGGAAACCCGGATCTCGAAGAATTCGTCCAGGTTGCTCGACACGATGCACAGGAAACGCAGGCGCTCCAGCAGCGGCACGTTCTTGTCGGCCGCCTGTGCAAGCACGCGTCGCTGGAAACCCAGCAGCGAGAGTTCCCGGTTGATGAAATGGTCGGTCGGATAGTCCTGTTGTTTTCGTTCTGTTCTCATCGGCTTCTCTCGGCGTCCGGGGTAACCGCGGATGCTGTATCAAATGTATTGCGATCTCATTAAAACATGCATACCGGCCTTGCCTTTCGCGACCAGGTGACGGTCCTGCACGATCTGGTGTCGTCGCAGCCTACGATTACCAGATTAACGAATCCCTAGCCGGGAGGCCACTGCTGATCGTGGGACGTCATCGGTATCCGCTGCCCGCTGCTGATTGCGTCGCCCAGCGTGCTGCCCCGGGGAAGATCGTTGGCGTGTCGAATGCTAGAATGCGGCTCACCTTGACCCGGCGTACGTCGCCACGCTCCCTCATGAAGCATGAACTGATCGCAGCGATCGATCTTGGTTCCAACAGCTTTCGTCTTCAGGTCGGACGCATCGTGAACGATCAGATCTATCCATTGGACGGCATCAAGGAGCCGGTACGCCTGGCGGCAGGATTGTCGGGGGATAAACTGCTAGACGTCGCGTCACAGCAGCGCGCCCTGGACGCGCTGCGGCGTTTCAACGAACGTATCCGGGGTTTCGCGCCCGACTCTGTGCGCGCGGTGGCGACAAACACGCTGCGGGTCGCGAAGAATGCGCCGGAGTTCCTGATTCAGGCGGAAGCTGCGCTCGGCGTGCCGATCGAGGTGATCGCCGGCCGTGAGGAGGCGCGCCTGATCTATGTCGGGGTCGCGCATTCACTGCCCGACCCGCATCGCCAGCAACTGGTGGTGGATATAGGTGGTGGCTCGACCGAGTTCATCATCGGCAAGAGCTTCGAGCCGATGGCGCTCGAATCGCTGTACATGGGCTGCGTGACCTACAGCCTGAGATATTTCCCGGATGGTCGTATCGACAAACAGGCGTTGAAGGGGGCCGAGCTTGCCGCACGGCGCGAGCTGCAGGGCATTGCGCATGCCTATCGCAGGCTCGGCTGGGAGGAGGCGGTGGGCTCGAGCGGCTCCGCCAAGGCGATCGTCGACCTGCTGGAGCAGAACGGTCTGTCCGATGGCGGCATCACCCGTGACGGACTTGAACGGCTCAGGATCATTCTGTTGCAGGCGGGTCGGCTGGACCGGCTCGCACTGGCCGGTCTCAAGGGTGACCGGCTGCCGGTGATGCTCGGTGGTTTTGCGATCATGTCGGCTGTCTTCAGGGAGTTCGAACTCGAGCGCATGGTCTTTTCCGAGGGCGCGTTGCGGCTTGGCGTGCTCTACGACCTGCTGGGCCGCTACCATCACCATGACTTGCGGGATGCGACGGTGTCTTCCTTCATGGCCCGCTATCAGATCGAGCGCGCACATGCCGCGGCCGTCGCCCGTACCGCCTGTCATCTGCTCGAGTGCGTCGAACCGGAGGCGGCCGTGTGCGACCATCCCGATCGTCTGTTCCTGAACTGGGCTGCGATGCTGCACGAGATCGGGGTCTCGGTCGCACATTCCAGCTATCATAAGCATAGTGCCTATATTCTGGCGAATGCGGACATGCCGGGGTTCTCGCGCATGGATCAGGCTCGACTCGCGCGCATCGTGCTCGCGCATCGCGGCAAGCTGGCCCGCGTCTCGACGATCGATGAGCACAGCCCGGACTGGATGCTGATCGCATGCCTGCGGCTCGCCTACATCCTGCACCGGGCTCGGGACGGACGGGGTATGCCGCCGATATCGATCGTCCACAAGAACAACGGTTTCGCGGTTCTGCTGCGTCAGGGCTGGCTCAAGAAGCTGCCGCTGACCGCCGCTGCGCTTGCGGAGGAGCAGCGCCAGTGGCAGTCGGTCGATCGCGACCTGGTCATCGAACTCAGCGAGGGGGCGACGAAGTGAATCGGCGCGTCGGACCGCATGGTGTCTGAGCAGGCGCCTTCGATCGGAGCAGACCGGGACAATGCCGCAACGGTGGTGCTGGCAGGGGACTGGACCATCCGCTCGCTCGAACCGGATCTCGAGAAGCTGCGTACCGCCCTGTCGCGGACGGGACCGACGACCCGTTGGCGACTCGACGGCATCAACCGTCTCGACAGCTTCGGAGCCATCATGCTGTGGCATGCATGGGGTCGTGCCTGGCCGGATCGGCTGAGTCTCGCTGAAGCGCACCGCAGCGTCATCGAGGACGTGGCGCGTGCGTCCGCCGTTTCGCTGCCCAGTCCGGCGCCCTACCGCCCGGGGGACATGGTCGCCGCGATCGGCGCCGGCATGATCGGACTGTTCAACCACTTTTTCGACCTTGTGCGGCTGGTCGGTCAGCTCTGGCTGGACGTGCTCTATTTGTTCAAGCATCCGGCCGACACACCCTTGAAGGAGATCTCGGCCAACCTGTTCAAGATGGGTGTGAAGGCGATGCCTGTAGCTGCGCTGGTGGGCTTCCTGATCGGCGTGGTGTTGTCCTATCTGTCGGCACTGCAGTTGCAGGCCTTCGGGGCGGACATCTTCATCGTGGATATCCTCGGGCTCGGCATCATCAGGGAGCTCGGACCGGTGCTGGTGTCGATTCTGGTGGCCGGACGCTCGGGTTCTGCAATGACTGCCCAGCTCGGCGTCATGCGTGTCACCGAAGAGATCGACGCACTGTCGGCGATGGGCATTTCGCGCACGCTGAGACTGGTCCTGCCCAAGGTGATCGCGCTGTCGATCGCGATGCCGCTGCTCGTGCTGTGGACCTCGGGCATGGCCCTGTTCGGCGGCATGCTGGCCGCGTGGGTACAGATGGATCTGTCGATGCTGTTCTTCATCGACGCGCTGCCGCGGGCGGTGCCCACCGCGAACCTCTACATCGGATTGACCAAGGGTCTGGTATTCGGCCTGCTGATCGCATTGATCGCGTGCCATTTCGGCCTGCGCGTACGTCCGAATACCGAGAGCCTGTCGGCCAACACCACCGCGGCGGTGGTCGTGTCGATCACGGTGGTCATCCTGGCCGACGCGGTGTTCGCGATAGCGACCCGATCGATCGGACTGCCGATATGAGCGGCGTGCCGATCATCGAGCTTGACGGCATCGTGACGCGCTTCGGACGCACGACCGTCCATGACGGCTTGAGCCTGACGGTGAATACCGGTGAGATGGTGTCCTTGATGGGCGGATCGGGCAGCGGCAAGACGACCCTGCTGCGCCACATCATCGGCCTGACCCGGCCGCAGGCAGGTTCGGTCATACTTTTTGGCGAACCGTTGTTTTCGGGCTCCATCCGGGAGCAGCGCGCTAGGCGGCGGCGCTTCGGCGTGCTGTTCCAGCAGGGGGCGCTGTTCTCCGCGCTGAACGTGGCCGAGAACATTGGTTTTCCGTTGCGCGAGCTGGGTGTCGCTCGCAAGGACGAAGTGATTGATATCGTCGCACAGAAGATGGCGATGGTCGAACTCGAACCCGAGCATGCGATATTGATGCCGGCCGAGCTGTCGGGCGGCATGATCAAGCGGGTCGCACTGGCGCGCGCCCTCGCGCTGGAACCGGAACTGCTGTTGCTCGACGAACCGACGGCCGGGCTCGATCCTGACCGTAGTGCTGCATTCGTCGAACTTATTCGCGCACTGCAGGCCAGACTGTCACTGACCGTGGTGCTGGTCACGCACGATGTGGATACGCTTGCGGCGCTGTCGACGAAAATTGCGGTCCTGGCCGATCGTACGATCGTCAGCTATGCGACACTCGAACAGACGATGACGGTCGATCATCCGTTCATTCAACGCTTTTTCGGCGGCAAACAGGGCCAACGCGCGCTCGCCGCCCATTCGGGAGATGTCAGCTGATGGAAAACCGCGCCCATGCGCTCGCTGCCGGTCTGTTCGCGCTGCTTCTGGGCGCAGCGGTCGTGTTCGCTTTATGGTGGTTTTCGGACACGCGCGAGGAGTTGCGAACCTATCACCTCGTCTCGACCGGAAGCGTCGGCGGACTCAATCCTCAGGCGGTGGTGCGCTTCCGCGGGATTTCGGCAGGCAAGGTCAACAGCATCCGCATCGATCCGGACGACCCGCGCACCATCGTCGTGTCGATCGGCATCAACGCGGATCTGCCGGTGACGCGCGGTACGCGGGCGAGCCTCGGCTATCAGGGCGTGACTGGACTGGCGTTCATTCAACTGGACGACCGTGGTCTGGATCCGACACCGCTGAGCGCGGTGGACGGCCGTCCGCCGCGGATCGCGCTGGAGGCCGGCCTGATCGACCAGTTGAGCGACACCGCGATGGACGCGATGCAGCGCTTCAGGGAACTGTCTGATCGGGTCGGGACATTCTTCGATGACGAGAACCTCGGGCGTTTCAGGGGCATGCTCGCGACGCTGGAGTCGGCTGCGCAGGGCGTTGACCGGACCTTCCAGGAGGCGCCCGAACTGCTGGCCGCGCTGCGGGACACGATGAGCCAGCTGATGAGCAAGCAGAATCTGGACAGATTGACCGCCATCCTTGCGAACCTGGAGGACGTCAGCCGCGAGACCAGACCGATGGCGAGCGAAATCCGGGCATTGCTGGTTCGCCTCGATGCGGTGCTCGGGAACGTCGACGATCTCGCTCAGGCGACCGGCGACACGGTCATGGACGTGACCCTGCCGCAGCTCAACAGCCTGCTGATCGAATTGACCGATACTTCCGCGCGGCTCGGACGCCTGATCGACGAGATCGATGCAACGCCGCAGATGTTGATCACCGGGCGCAGCGAACGCAGGCCGGGCCCTGGTGAGGCCGGTTTTCAGGTTCAGAGATGATGGAGTCGAGATTCGGCATGATGAAGTTTCGAACCGCTGTGGCGGCGCTGAGTACTTTGCTGCTCGCGGCATGCACCAGCCTGGTGACCGCACCCACGGCATTCATGGTCTACGATTTCGGGCCAGTGGCATCCGAACCACCGCTGGAGTCTCCGCTCGTTCCCGGCATCGTCGAGGTGCGTGCGCCGACCTGGCTGGCCAACAGTGCAATGCACTACCGACTCGATTATGTCGCACCCGCCAGTCGCGAGGTCTTTGCGGAGAGTCGCTGGGCCGGCCATCCATCCGAGATGTTGCAACGGTTGCTCACTGCCCGGCTCGGCGCGGGGCGATCCGGCAGTGGCGCCTGTCGTCTCCGGGTCGATCTGGACGAGTTCGTGCAGGCCTTCGCATCTTCCGGGCAGAGCCAGGCAGAAGTGCATGCGCGCGTCGCGTTGATTGCCCCGCGCGAGGAGACCGTGCTGGCGAGCCGGCGTATCGTCGTGACGGTGCCGGCGCCGACCCCGGACGCACGCGGGGGCGTCTTTGCACACCGCGACGGCAGCCGCCAGCTGGTGGCCGAGATCGCAACCTGGCTGGGCACGCTTGACGGTGCGACTGGGCAGGGCTTGAATCTCACCCAGCGCTGCGGGGGCTGAGGCCAGGGGCCTTCAGCCTGGCCATGCACGCAATCGATTCCGAGGAGCGAGAATGACGACGACGCCAGCATCACCCTACGACCAGGGGCTCGCCAAGAACGCGGCTAACTATGTGCCGCTGACACCCCTGACCTTCATCGAGCGCTCGGCGAGCATCTACCCGGACCGGGTCGCGGTGATTCACGGCGAGCGCAGATTCGCCTGGGGGGCGTGTTACGACCGCAGCCGGCGGCTGGCTTCGGCGCTGGTACGACTCGGTGTCGGGAAGAACGATACGGTCGCGGTGGTGCTGAACAACACGCCCGAGATGTTCGAATGTCATTTCGGGGTGCCTGGCAGCGGGGCCGTGCTC
This sequence comes from Denitraticella aggregata, assembly GCF_048158365.1. NCBI lineage: Bacteria > Pseudomonadati > Pseudomonadota > Betaproteobacteria > Rhodocyclales > Zoogloeaceae > Denitraticella > Denitraticella aggregata. The sequence continues at coordinate 109,140 of NZ_JBLLNL010000006.1, forward strand.
AATACGATCAATACCCGTCTCGATGCGGAGACGATCGCCTTCATCCTGAATCACGGCGAGGCGAAGGTGTTGCTCACGGACCGTGAGTATTCCCGCACCGTTGCACAGGCCTTGGAGCTGACCGGACGTTCCGACCTGATCGTCATAGACGTGGACGATCCCGAGTACACGGGTCCGGGCGAGCGCATCGGCAGCATGGAGTACGAAGCCCTGCTTGCGACCGGACAGCAGGATTTCGACTTCATCCAGCCAGAAGACGAATGGGACGCGATCTCGTTGAACTACACGTCCGGTACGACCGGCAATCCCAAGGGCGTGGTCTATCATCATCGCGGCGCCTATCTCAATGCGATGTCCAACATCGTGTCCTGGGGCATGCCACCGCAAGCGGTCTACCTGTGGACGCTGCCGATGTTCCACTGCAATGGCTGGTGCTTCCCATGGACCATGGCCGCCAATGCAGGGGTGAATGTATGCCTGCGCCGCGTCGAGCCGCGTCTGATATTCGAGCAGATCCGGGCGCACCGCGTGACGCATTATTGCGGCGCGCCGATCGTCCACTCCATGCTCGCGAACGCCCCCGAACAATGGCGCGAGGGCATCGACCACAAGGTCTCCGGCCTGGTCGCGGCCGCACCGCCGCCGGCGGCCGTCATCGAGGGCATGGCCCGGATCGGCTTCGACATCACGCATGTCTATGGTCTGACCGAGACCTATGGTCCGGCTGCCGTATGTGCCAAGCATGACGAATGGAACACCCTGACGCTGTCCGAACAGGTGGCCAAAAATGGTCGCCAGGGCGTGCGCTACCACGCCCAGGAAGGCCTCACGGTCATGGACGGCGACACGATGGAGTGCGTGCCGGCCGATGGCCAGACCATGGGTGAGATCATGTTCCGCGGCAACCTGGTCATGAAGGGCTATCTGAAGAACGAGAAAGCGACCGAGGAGGCGTTCCGGGGCGGCTGGTATCACACCGGCGACCTTGCGGTGATGCAGTCTGACGGTTACGTCAAGATCAAGGATCGTTCCAAGGACATCATCATTTCCGGCGGAGAGAATATCTCGTCGATCGAGGTGGAGGATGCGCTCTACAAGCACCCGGCCGTGATGGCCGCTGCAGTGGTCGCGACGCCGAACGAGAAATGGGGTGAGGTGCCGTGCGCCTTCGTCGAGTTGCGCGACGACGCGAGCGTGACCATGGACGAACTGATCGCACACTGCCGTCAGCATCTGGCCGGCTTCAAGGTGCCGAAAAAGGTGGTGTTCACCACTCTTCCGAAGACCTCCACCGGCAAGATCCAGAAGTTCGTGCTGCGCGAACAGGCACGTTCGGCCGCGGCAATAGATTGAATCCCGGGCACCGACGTGGAGGGCCGGCTGATCGACGCGCAGGCTCACCGGACGGACGCAGCGACCGCAAGGTGCAGTGAGGCCATGTGTGAACAGGGTCCGCACGACAGACAGATGGAGAACGACATGAGTGCAGTCTTGAACCAGGCAGATGAACCGATCCTGCTTCGAAGCGACGACGGTGGGGTAGCCCGGCTCACCTTGAACCGACCGGCGCAGTTTAACTCCCTCTCACGGGCCATGCTGGAAGCCCTTATCGCGGAGATCGACGTGATCGCCGCAGACCGTGGCGTCCGCGTGGTGGTGCTCGCCGGCGAGGGCAAGGCCTTCTGTGCAGGCCATGACCTGAAGGAAATGCGCAACAACCGCAACCTGCAGTTCCAGCAGGACCTGTTCCGCCTGTGTGGAAGGTTCATGACGAAGCTGACCGAAATGCCGCAGCCCGTGATCGCGCGGGTGCATGGCATCGCCACCGCTGCCGGATGCCAGCTGGTGTCGATGTGCGATCTTGCTGTGGCGGCCGACGTGGCCCGCTTCGCGGTATCGGGGATCAATGTCGGACTGTTCTGCGCCACCCCCAGCGTCGGCCTGTCCCGCAACATGGGTCGCAAGGAGGCCTTCGAGATGCTGGTCACTGGTGACTTCATCGACGCTACCGAAGCGCAGCGCCGTGGACTGGTGAATCGGGTCGTGCCGCTCGAACGGCTCGACGAAGAGGTCGGCCGGCTCGCTGCACAGATCTGTGCCAAGTCGCCGCTGGCGATCAAGATGGGCAAGCAGATGTTCTATCGCCAACTGGAGATGGGCATGGATGCCGCCTATCAGGTCGCGGCCGAGACGATGGCCTGCAACATGATGATCGACGACGCGGCCGAGGGCATCGACGCCTTCGTGGCCAAGCGCAAGCCGGAATGGACGGGACGCTGACGCGGTTATCGCGGTGCTGGTGGTCCCCGTCCCGCCGAACGTTCTGACGCACACGTAACGGATGTCCCGATCGGGGTCGCGCTGATGCTGGTCGATACACACATTCATCTCGATGCAGTCGAGTTCGATGCCGACCGTGACGCGCTGGTCACGGCGGCCCTGAAGGCGGGCGTCGGGCGGTTCATAGTCCCGGGCGTGGACCGTGCGAGCTTCGATCGAATCGAGTCGCTCGCGGTCCGGTACGGTTCCGTCAGATATGCACTGGGGATTCATCCGCTCTATGTCGGCGAAGCGGAAGCCGGTGATCTGGATCTGCTTGCCGAACGCCTGACCGACGGGCGCGCCATCGCGTTGGGGGAAATCGGACTCGATTTCTTCGTCACCGATATCGACCCGGACACGCAGGGTTTTTACTACGTCGAGCAGCTCAAACTCGCCCGGCGCTTCGGCCTGCCGGTCATCCTGCATGTGCGTCGGGCGATCGACGCGATCCTGAAGCAATTGCGCCGGCTGGAAGTGCCCGGCGGCATTGCACACGCGTTCAATGGCAGTCGTCAGCAGGCGGACATGTTCATCGCGATGGGTTTCAAGCTGGGTTTCGGTGGATCCATGACGTTCAGCGGTTCGACGCGCATCCGGCAGCTCGCGGCGGAACTGCCGCTGGAAGCGATCGTGCTGGAAACCGACGCGCCCGACATCCCGCCCGCATGGGCTGCCAACAGACGGAACGAGCCCGCCAACCTGCGTCGGTTCGCAATCGAACTGGCCGCGCTTCGCGGCATCAGCGAGCGAGAGGTGGAGGCGGTGACCTCACGCAACGCAGAGTCAGTGCTGGGCAAGCTTTAAACCGCCCCTGTCCTGAGTTCGATCCTCGTTCCTATTGCTCGAGGATTGGACGATCAGGTCGGAGATGTCACGCTTGAGCCGGGCAATATCCCCGTCGAAGCGGTCATACACCATCAAGGAGATGCCGAACACGTAGGCGTAGAGCAGCATGCATCGGCTGGACGCTTCGTCGAACGGTACGCCGCACGCAAGGAACAGGTCGCGGGCGCAACGCAGGCGGATGTCGTCAACCTCGGCCACGATCGCTGCGGCGTCGGGGTCGCGTCTGGCCCAGTCGCGCACCGCGAGTTCGATCAGCATCCCGCGCCGGTTGCGACCGGCGCTGTAGACGTCGATCACATGGTGGATGCGATCCAGTTCCTCGCCCGGGTGCTGGATTCGGGTCTGCTTGATGATGTCCCGGATCCGGCCATCCTTCCACACCGCCAGGACCGCCATCAGGAGATCCCTCCGGTCATGGAAGTGCCAGTAGAAACTCCCCTTGGTGACCTTCAGGCGCTTGGCCAGGACTTCGACACGAAGTCCGGCGACGCCTTCCTCGGCCATGACATCCATCGCGCCCTGTATCCAGGCGTCGCGGTCCAGTGGCACTCTGGGCTTGTTCAAGACGTTTTCCATACGGATGAGTATTGACGAAAGACGGGCCATACGCTACCGTACGCTCCCATACCGATAGGTATGGAACGCTTTTTTCCGCCCTCGGTCAAGGTGTCAATCCAGATCGGGCGATGCGATAATCGTCCGACAATCACAACCAACACGATTCCAATCAAAGGAGCGCGGCTTTGAAGATACTTGTACCTGTCAAACGCGTAGTCGATTACAACGTCAAGGTGCGCGTCAAGAGCGACGGCAGCGGCGTGGATATCGCCAATGTCAAGATGAGCATGAACCCGTTCGACGAGATCGCGGTCGAGGAAGCGGTCCGGCTCAGGGAGGCCGGTGTGGCCACCGAAGTGGTCGCGGTGTCCTGCGGCGTGACGCAGTGCCAGGAGACGCTGCGCGCGGCGATGGCGATCGGTGCAGACCGCGGCATCCTGGTCGAGACCGATGTCGAACTCCAGCCGCTGGCGGTGGCGAAACTGCTCAAGGCCTTGTGCGACAGGGAGCAGCCGCAGATCGTCGTGTGCGGCAAGCAGGCGATCGATGACGATGCAAATCAGACCGGGCAGATGCTGGCCGCGCTGATGGGCTGGCCGCAGGCCACGTTCGCGTCCAAGGTCGCGGTGTCCGACGGCAAGGTAGCGGTGACTCGCGAGATCGATGGCGGTCTGGAAACGCTCCAGATGAGCCTGCCGGCCGTGGTGACCACCGATCTGCGCCTGAACGAGCCGCGCTATGCGACGCTGCCCAACATCATGAAGGCGAAGAAGAAGCCGCTCGAGACGCTCAAGCCGGATGACCTGGGTGTGGACGTCGCGCCCCGGCTGGAGACCGTCCGCGTCGGCGAACCGCCCAAGCGCAGTGCGGGCGAACGCGTGCCCGATGTGGCGCAACTGGTCCAGAAACTCAAGAACGAAGCAAAGGTGATCTGAGATGACTACCCTCACATTTGCGGCTTACACCGCTGCATTGCCCCCCACGGGGGCGGACACCCTCCTTGAGACGGCCTGGCGGAGGGCGTCATGACCATTCTTGTTATTGCTGAACACGACAATCAGTCGATCAAGGCATCGACCCTGAACACGGTTACTGCGGCGGCCGCGCTCGGCGGCGACATCCATGTGCTGGTCGCCGGCAGCGGCTGTGCCTCGGTCGGTCAGGCCGCCGCGGCGATCGCCGGCGTGACCACGGTCAAGGTGGCGGATGCGGCGCACTACGAGCAACAGCTCGCCGAGAACGTGGCTGCGCTGGTCGCGGCAAATGCCGGTGGTTACAGCCATATCCTGGCGCCGGCGACATCCTACGGCAAGAACATGATGCCGCGCGTGGCCGCGTTGCTCGATGTCGCGCAGATCAGCGACATCGTAGGCGTCGAGTCCGGGGATACCTTCGTGCGTCCGATCTATGCCGGCAATGCGTTGGCGACCGTGAAGAGCGGAGATCCGGTCAAGGTCATCACGGTAAGAACCACCGGCTTCGAGGCGGCGGGCGAGGGCGGCTCGGCCGCAGTCGAGGCGCTCGAGGCCGGACCGGACCTGGGCCTGAGCCAGCTCGTCGGGCGCGAGCTGACCAAGTCGGAACGTCCCGAGCTGGCCGGAGCGAAGATCATCGTGTCGGGCGGTCGCGGTCTGGGTAGCGGCGATAACTACCACCAGCTCCTCGAGCCTCTGGCCGACAAGCTGGGTGCCGCGCTGGGCGCTTCGCGTGCCGCAGTCGACGCCGGCTATGTGCCGAACGACTACCAGGTCGGTCAGACCGGTAAGATCGTCGCGCCGCAACTCTATGTCGCGATCGGGATTTCCGGGGCGATCCAGCATCTGGCTGGAATGAAGGACTCCAAGGTGATCGTCGCGATCAACAAGGATCCGGAAGCGCCGATCTTCCAGGTCGCTGATTACGGCCTGGTCGCGGACCTGTTCGAGGCCGTGCCCGAGCTGACGTCGTCGGTCGGCTAGGAAGCCGGTTCACTGGGCTGGGGCGAAAGCCATGAATCTGCCCGCGACGCTGTTTCCGTCGAGCTGGTTATGGGTTTCGTTGCTGGTCGCGCTGGTCGCGTTGTATAGACAGGTGCGATCGGCTCCATGGGGGCGTCTGCGCCAGACGACGCAGCTCAACCTTCTGTTTGGTTTTGCGGTCGGGCTGGCCCTGATGTGGAGCATGAAGGCGGGCGTGATGCCCGGCCTGAATCTGCATCTACTCGGCGCGATGGCCGCGACACTCGCGCTCGGACCGCAACTGGCGATCGTCGCCCTGGCGCTTGCGTTGGCGGGCATCACGCTGAACGGTGCGATCGAGTGGTGGGCATGGCCGATCAACTTCGTCTTCATGGTGCTGGTGCCGGTCACGCTTGCCCATGGCTTCCGGCGGCTGGTGGAGCGTTGGTTGCCGGCGCATTTCTTCATTTTCGTCTTCATCATGGCCTTTCTGGGTTCGGCGGTCGTGATCATGTTGGGCGGACTGATCGTGTCGGTGGCGCTGGTGATGGCCGGAGCCTACCCGATGGCCTTTCTCGTCAGCGACTACTTGCCGTACTTCATCCTGCTGGGATTCTCGGAGGCCTGGATCGGCGGTGCGGTGACGACCATGATGGTGGTATTCAAGCCGGAATGGGTTGCCGCCTTCGATGATCGCAGGTATCTCCTCGGCAAATGAGCCCGTCCGTGCCTTTCGTAGATTCGATAAACAAATTGGAGCGAGTCAGATATGTCTAGTTATTCAGCACCGATCCGTGACATGCAGTTCGTGATGCGCGAACTGGCCGGGCTGGAAGATGTGCAGGGACTTCCGGGATGCGAGGAAGTCTCCACAGACCTGGTCGATGCCATTCTCGAGGAAGCCGACAAGTTTGCCAGCGGCGTGCTCACGCCCCTGAACTGGTCGGGCGACCAGGAGGGGGCGAAATGGGACCATGGTGCGGTTGCCACCGCGACCGGGTGGAAGGAAGCGTATCGACAGTTCTGCGAGGCCGGATGGCCGTCGCTTGCCGGGAAGCCCGAATTCGGGGGTCAGGGCCTGCCCAAGTTGCTGTCCACAGCGGTGATGGAGATGTGGAAGTCGGCCAACATGGCGTTCTCGTTGTGCCCGATGCTGACCACCGGTGCCATCGAATCGCTGCTGCTGCGCGGAAGCGACGAGCAGAAGGCCATGTATCTGCCCAAGATGATCAGCGGCGAGTGGACCGGAACGATGAACCTGACCGAACCTCAGGCCGGTTCCGATCTCGCCGCCGTCCGCACCCGTGCAGAGCCGCAGGGGGATGGCACCTACCGTCTGTTCGGCCAGAAGATCTTCATCACCTATGGCGAGCATGACCTCACCGACAACATCATCCATCTGGTACTGGCCCGGTTGCCCGATGCACCGGAGGGGGTGAAGGGGATCTCGCTGTTCGTCGTGCCCAAACTCATCGTCGAGGCCGACGGCACCCTGGGCGAGCGCAACGACGTGCATTGCGTATCGATCGAGCACAAGCTGGGCATCCACGCGAGCCCAACCTGCGTGCTGGCCTTCGGGGACAACGTGGGTGCGATCGGCACGCTGGTCGGCGAGCCGAACCGCGGACTCGAGTACATGTTCATCATGATGAACGAGGCCCGTTTTGCGGTCGGCATGGAAGGCCTGGCCCTGTCCGAGCGGGCCTATCAGCACGCACTGCTGTACGCCAAGGACCGCGTGCAGGGCACCGAGGCGGGTGTTCGCGGCGGGGCCAAGGTGTCGATCATCCATCATCCCGACGTGCGACGCATGCTGATGTCGATGAAGTCGCAAACCGAAGCGATGCGAGCACTTGCCTATGTCGTGGGCGCGGCGACCGACCTGGCACATCTTCATCCGGACGAGGACGTCCGGGCGCACAGGCAGGCCTTCGTCGATCTGATGATTCCGGTGGTCAAGGGCTGGTGCACAGAGAACTCGATCGAGGTGGCCTCGACCGGTATTCAGGTTCATGGCGGCATGGGCTACATCGAGGAGACCGGGGCGGCACAGCACCTGCGGGATGCGCGCATCACCACGATCTACGAGGGCACGACGGCGATCCAGGCCAACGATCTGCTCGGCCGCAAGATCGTGCGTGACGATGGCCGTACGATCAGGACCGTTCTGGCGGAGATGCAGGACGTCGTCACTGCGCTGCGGGCTCCACAGGACGGCGCGCTCGAGGCGATCGCGAGATCGCTCGAAGCCGGTGTGGCGGCGGTCGAATCCGCGGTCGCATACATACTCGAAACCTATCCGAGCGACATCAAGGCAGCGTCGGTGGGGTCGGTTCCATTCCTGAAGCTGCTCGGCATCGTCGCTGGTGGATGGCAGATGGCACGCGCGGCACTGGCGGCCCAGCGGCGGATGGTCGAAGGTACGTCAGACGCTGACTTCTACCACTCCAAGATCGTGACCGCTCGCTTCTTTGCCGATCATGTGATGTCGCAGGCACCGGGACTCGCCTATACGGTGGTTAATGGTGCGGCCGGCGCGCTCGAACTGGACCAAGAGGCCTTCTGACCCAGGACAGCCGAGTGCACGAGACCAGGCCCCTCGGATTCGTTCGGTCCGAGGGGCCTTTCAGCGTGCGCGCTCAGTCGGCAGCAGCGCGGCTCATTTCACTTCTGCGCTGCTACGCAATTCCATCAGATGGCGCTCGACGTTCTGCTGCTGGATGCGCTGACTGAGCTGGGGCTTGACCTCGTCCAGCGGCGGCGGCTGCACGTCGCGCACGTCGTCGAGCCGGATCACGTGGTAGCCGAAATCGCTCTTGACCGGGGTCGCAGTGTATTGCCCTTTCTCGAGGGCTACCATCGCTTCGGAAAAAGGTTGAACGAACATGCCAGGGTTGCTCCAGCCGAGCTCGCCGCCCCGATCCTTGGAACCCGGATCGATCGATTCCTTTGCCACCACCTCGAATGCTTCACCCTCGCGCAGGCGCGCGATGACCGCCTTGGCCTGATTCTCGGTTTCTACCAGCACATGGCGGGGCAGGTATTCCTTGCCGCCCATGCGCGCCTTGATCTGATCGTAGTCGCGCTGGATCTCAGCATCACTGACCGGATTATTCTTCACGTAGTCCTGCAGATACGCGCGAATCAGCACCGCCTGGCGCGCGAGATCCATCTGCGCCTGAACCTCGCTGCGCTTGTCGATACTGGCCTTGGTCGCCGCCTGCGACAGGATCTCACGACGGATCAACTCTTCACGCACCGCATCGCGCAGTTGCGGACTGTCCTCCGCACCCTGCGTGCGTTGCTCGTCCATCATCACGGTCGCACGGTTAGCAGGAATCGGTGTGCCGTTGACTACGGCGACCGGATCGGCCGCGAACACTGAACAGGACAGCAGACCAGCGATCAGTGTCAGCGTGAGCTTGCTTGGAAAACGTCTCATCAAACTTCCTTTTACTTGAGTGGGATACGAGCTTCTTCGGGGGTCAACGTGTTGAGCGGGAGCGCATGAATCGCGCCGCTCATCAGGTCGGCGACGGCATCGTACACAAGCCGATGCCGGGCCACACGCCCGAGTCCGACGAAACGGTCAGACACGATGGTCAGCCGGTAATGGCCGCCACCGCTGCGCGCACCAGCATGGCCGGCGTGCAGCGCACTTTCGTCCTGGATGTCGATCGAGAGCGGTTCGAGCGCGCCGAGGCGGGTCGTGATTTCGTCAATGATGTTCAAGGCAGAACCTTTTTGTATGGATGAACGTGAGTCTGTGCGAAGACGCCTTGCTGAACGTAGGGATCTTCGGCCAGCCAGGCTTCCGCGTCCGCCTGACTGGCGAACTCGGCGATCACTAGGCTTCCGAAGAACCCGGCCGGGCCGGGATCCGGCGAGTCGATCGCCGGCATCGGACCGGCGGCGAGGAGGCGACCTTCATCCCGCAAGGCTTCCAGTCTCGCCACATGGGCGGGGCGGGCGGCCATGCGGGCATCGAGGGTGCCGGGAGCATCTTCACCGATGAGCGCGTAGAACATGAGCTGACTTCCTTTCGACATGAAAGTGGGTGCGAGTTCCGCCAGATGTTGGAAACATCTCACGAACCGGAATCTGCGATTCTATCTTGCCTGCGCCGATCGCTTCCATCGGGAATCCGGAGTATCGCGCGAAGCCCGCCGCCTTCGCGGACCAGCAGATCGAGACTGCCCCCATGCGACGCCATGATCCGGTCCACGATGGCCAGGCCGAGCCCTGCGCCCTTGGTATCCGAGCGCGCACTCTCGAGGCGGGTGAAGGGGTGACGCAGACGGGTCACCTCCTGCTTCGGGATGCCCGGTCCACGATCGGCCACCTCGATGCAAACCTCGGCCGACGAGCGGGACAACACTACGTCGATCAGACCTTCCGCCCCACCGTAGCGCAGACTGTTGTCGATCAGGTTCGCAATCGCACGTCGGAGCGACAGGGGCCTGACTCCGATTACGACAGCCGTCTTCGGCAAGCTCAGTTCGATCCGGGAGCCTCGCAGTCGATACGGTTCGCTCAGATCCCTCAGCATGTCGCCCAGATCGACCGACCTGAACGGCTCCTTGGTTTCGCCACGTCCGTAATCCAGAAACTGCCCGATGATGCGGTCCATCTCTTCGATGTCGCTGACCATGGGCAGGATGTCCTGCTCGGCTGCGCCAGACAGCTCCACTCCGAGCCGCAGACGGGCGAGCGGCGTGCGCAGGTCGTGGGAGACTCCGGCCAGGATCAGCGCCCGGTCCGCATCGGTGCGAGCCAGATCGCCGGCCATCTGGTTGAACGCGTGAGCCACCGTGGAGATCTCGATGGGCCCGGTCTCCGGCAGCATCGGCGGCGTCCGTCCCCGGCCGACCAGACGCGCCGAACGGGCGAGGTTGCGCAGGGGCTTGTTGATGCGTGACACGATCAGAAACGCGCCGAGCAGCGCTACGATCAGCGCACCGACGCCCCAGATCAGCCAGTCCAGCGTGCGGGGCTCGAAGATGCGCTCGGACGGAAGCATGACCCAGAAGTCTTCCGAGTCCTCGGGATCGAGCTTGAAGCTTACCCAGAAGCCCTCCAGCGTCTTCCACCGCGAGGCGAGCAGCGTGTCCGATCCGAGTTGCCGCCGGATCTCGTGGGCCAGCAGTTGCATTGGCCGCGTATCCGGCAGCGGTACCAGCTCGTCCGACGGCTCGGATGGATAGATGCGGATGCCTTCCAGGGCTGCCAGATCGATCAGCAACTCGGTCCGCCGCGTGACCTCGGCGTTGATCAATGCAGTGCGGGTCAGGTTCACGACGCTGACGACCATCTGGGCAAGATCCTTGGCGCGCGCGGGCTCCTGGAAATAGCGGAATATCTGCGACCAGACGGCCAACGCCAGGATCAGCACCAGCCCCATCAACAGAAAGGTTTGCCACATCAGCGTGCGTGGCAGCAGGGACAGTGACGGACGATCCTTCCGGGCCGCGTCGGGTGCAGGCCGGCCGGGCGTTGTCGTGCCCAGGTCAGACGTCTCGTTCGTCACTATCGCTCTTGGCACTGTCTTCCGGAACGAATACGTAGCCGAAGCCCCAGACGGTCTGGATGAAGCGCGGTTTGGACGGATCGTCCTCGACGAGTTTGCGCAGTCGACTGACCTGAACATCGATGGCGCGATCGAAAACTCCGTATTCGCGGCCGCGTGCAAGCTCCATCAGCTTGTCGCGCGACAGGGGCTGACGGGGATGCTGAAGGAGAACCTTCAGCAAGGAGAATTCGCCCGTGGTCAAGGCGATGTCCTCGCCATCCCGCGTCAGCGCCCGGGTGCCGAGGTTGACGCTGACACGGCCGAAACTGACCACTTCATCCTCGATGGTCGGCGCACCGGGCAGCGTGGTTGGATGACGTCGCATCACAGCATGAATGCGCGCGACCAGTTCGCGCGGATTGAAAGGCTTGGGGAGGTAATCGTCCGCGCCCATCTCCAGGCCGATGATGCGGTCGACCTCGTCTCCCTTGGCGGTCAGCATCACGATCGGAACAACGTTTTCGCTCGCGCGCAGGCGACGGCAGATCGCGAGACCGTCTTCACCCGGGAGCATCAGATCGAGCACGATCAGGTCGAAGTGCTCGCGATGCAGCGCTCGATCCATCGCCTGGCCGTCGCCGACAGACTTGATCGAGAACCCCTGTTCCATCAGGTAACGGGACAGCAGTTCCCTCAGGCGGGCGTCATCGTCGACCAGCAGCACCTTGTATCGCACTTTTGCGTTCATATGTCACATCCTATCGGGCGGTTCGTTGGCATCCTAGTGCGCAAACCGGAACCGCTCGCACAGATACGGGTAACGCTTCGTAAGGAAGCCAAGCATAGCAATATCTCCTTACAAACCAATGCATACGCTTGCAATTCGGTCGTCATTGCATTCTGATTTGCCTGTATTTTCGATCCATGGAAAAGTCAGTGGAAAAAAGATCCGTGATGTTGTCCGCTTCTGTCCGTCAGCTGGCGCCGCATGCCTGCACACCCGAACGGTGCGGGCACGACCTGCAGGGCCTGCGGTGGTTGAATCCATTGTCCGCCATTCTCGTCGGGGCGGGGCTTTGCGTGTCGTTGTCAGCCTCTGCAAGCGAACCTGAGCAAAAGGGTCCGGATCCGGAGACGACATCGACCGGCGAGATCATCATCGATGTGCAGAGCGATCCGCGTTACGAGTTCAGGCGGGCGCTGTTGGCCGGCGGTGACTATCCGGCTGTCGGCGAGAAGCGCAAACGTCTGTCCCAGGAAGAGCGTGATCTGTTGAACCGCGAGTTGCGTGAGGCGATTTCCGGAATCTACGACCGCGGCGATGCCCGCGGTCTCGGCCGATCGGTCGATTAGCGGAGCCGGAGGACCGGTCGGCAAGCGGTTCACCGGCCAGCATGCGCAGGCGTTAAAATGCCGTCGCTATGAAGATCCTCGGGTTCGAAACTTCCTGCGAGCATGCGACGGTCGCCCTCGCGATCGATGGCGAGATCATCCAGCGCACGCTGGAAGGTCATGTAAATCACTCGGAGAAATTATTGCCGTCGGTGCAGGCCGTGCTCGCCGAAGCGGGCATTGTGCTGGGCGACCTGGATGGGGTTGCTTTCGGCGCCGGACCGGGGGCGTTCACCGGTCTGAGGCTTTCGTGCGGGGTGGCGCAGGGTCTGGCGATGGGGGCAGGCCTGGGGGTCGCCCCGATCAGCAGCCTCGAGGTGCTGAGCCAACGGGGTGAAGGCGTCTGGATCGCCGTCGCTACCGACGCCCGCATGGGCGAGGTCTACGGTGCGTTCTATCGGATGATCGACGGTTATCCCCTAGCGCTGGGCGAACCCGTGTGTGTGCCGCCGCAGCAATTGACCCTTCCGGACCGGACGCTCTGGTATGGCGTCGGTTCGGCCTTCCGGGTTCATGCGGCGACATTCGCTGCGTCGCTGGGCCAGCGGCTCGTCGCATTCGATGCAGATGCCGTGCCGACCGCAGCGGGCGTGTTGCGTCTGGCTGCCGTGAGGATCGCGGAGGGTTCGCTGCTCGCTCCGGAGCTGACGGCACCGATCTACGTGCGGAACAAGGTTGCCCTGACCACGGCCGAGCGCCGGGCACGCGGGGGGCGCGCTTGAATTCGGAGCACGGGCGGCGTTTCGACATCCGGCCGATGACCGAAGCCGACCTGGCATGGGTCGTCGAGCATGAGCGGCAGCTTCATGCGTTTCCGTGGACCCGGGGCAACTTCGCGGACTCGCTCAGCGCCGGATACACTGCCCGAATCATCAGCATCGATCAACAACGGGCCGGGTATGCGGTGATGCTGCTGGTGGTCGATGAGGTACATCTGCTCAACATCAGCATCACCCGCTCCATGCAGGGCCAGGGCGTCGGATCCGTGTTTGTGGACCGGCTGATGCACGAGGCGAGAGCGGCCGGGGCGACCCAGTGCTTTCTCGAGGTTCGGCCGACCAATGAAGCGGCCCTTTCGGTCTATCGTCGCCTGGGGTTCGTGTCGATCGGCCGTCGCAAAGGGTATTACCCCGCACTTCAGGGGGGACGTGAGGACGCGATCGTGATGAGAATGGACCTGTGAGCACCTATCGCGAGGCGATCCTGCGCGAGATGGGACTGGCTCCGCTTTGGCGGCTCCGTAGGCGCGAAGCGACCGAGCGCGCCACCGACCCGACAGAGGCCGGCGTGGCTGTGGCTGCACCGGCAACAGCCCCCATCCGCGCGGGTGTGAGCGCGCCCGAAGCTCCTTTTTTGACAAAAGAGGAGGGCGGTTCGGGCGTTGTACCTGCGAGCCGGACTGTTCGGGCGGTGAGCGCGTCGCCGGCGGAACCGGCACGGACGAGTGTCCCCGTCCAGGGGCAGGACGATCGCGCGCGCATCGAGATCCTTGATTGGGACGCGCTCGAAGAAGACATGCGTCACTGCAACGCTTGCGGTTTGTGTGCGCAGCGAAGACAGGTCGTGCCCGGCGTAGGCGACCGCAATGCCGACTGGATGTTCGTGGGGGAGGGGCCAGGCGCCGAGGAGGACCGGCTTGGCGAGCCCTTCGTCGGCCAGGCGGGCAAGCTGCTCGACGCGATGTTGCTTGCGATCGGGCTGGAGCGCGGCAAGGGCGTATACATCGCGAACGCGGTCAAATGCCGTCCGCCGATGAATCGCACACCGGAGTCGGCCGAAATCGCCGCCTGTCGCCCTTACCTGGAAAGGCAGATCGCGCTGGTCCGTCCTCGCATTCTGATCGCGCTGGGTCGACCTGCGGCGCAGGCTTTGCTGCACACGGAACTGCGAATCAATGCGGCACGCGGGCAAGCTTTCGAGTTTGGTGGAATACCGGTGGTGGTGACCTACCATCCGGCCTATCTTCTGCGCAACCCGTCCGACAAGGCGAAGGCCTGGGAAGACCTGTGCTTCGCATGCGAACTCATCGCACGAGAGACCGGCGACCGGGCGCGCCAGTGATCCATGGAGCGTGGCCAGTGCTCCTTCAGTGCCGATGGTCCTCGAGCAAGGCCTCGGCATCGTGCCTGCGCTGGTTGTACGCATGGCGAAACTTCACAAGCGACATCGTTCCGGCCACCAGCAGTCCGAACATCACGATCACGGCATTGATCGACACCCCGGACATGATCATCAGCGCATAGGTGCCGGTCATGACCAGGATCGACAGGTTCTCGTTGAAGTTCTGGACGGCGATCGAATGACCAGCGCCCATCAGGATGTGACCGCGGTGCTGCAGCAGGGCATTCATCGGGACCACGAAGAAGCCGGCCAGCGCGCCGATCGCGATCATCATGATCACCGCCGTCGGGACGGTGGTCACCCGCGTCATCAGCAGCACCACCAGGCCCATCACGATCCCGAGCGGGACCACCCTCACCGAATGGCGCAGGCTGACCATTCGCGCGGCCAGGATGGATCCGGCCACGATACCGATCGCGACCACGCCCTGCAGCATCGATGCTTCCGTGAGGTTGAAGCCGAGATTGTGTTCGGCCCATTTGATCACGATGAACTGCAGCGTCGCACCGGCCCCCCAGAACAGCGTCGTCACCGCCAGTGAAATCTGTCCCAGCTTGTCTCGCCACAGCAACTTCAGACAATGGGTGAAATCATGCAGCAGGTACAGCGGGTTGTTCTTCAGCGGCTTGTGATCGACACCGGTATCCGGAACATAGAAGTTCAGCAATGCTGCCACGAGGTAGGACAGTCCCACGAGCGCGATGGCCGCCTGAAATCCGGTGCTCGTCAGCGGCGAACCGGCCGACTGCAGCCAGCTTTGCACGCCGGGATGGATCAGGATGCCACCCAGCACCGTTCCGAGGATGATCGCGGACACCGTCAGTCCCTCGATCCAGCCGTTGGCGACGACCAGCAGTCGATGCGGCAGATACTCGGTCAGGATGCCGTACTTGGCCGGGGAATAGGCGGCCGCGCCCAGTCCGATCACTGCATAGGCGAACAATGGATGCGTGCCGAGGAACAACATCAGACACCCCCCGATCTTGATCGTGTTGCTGACCAGCATGACCCGCCATTTCGGCATCGAGTCGGCAAACGCGCCGACGAATGCGGCCAGCAGCACATAGGAAAGGGTGAAGAACAGCTTCAGCAGGGGTTCGTACTGGTCCGGGGCGGCCATGTCCCGGAGCAGGGCGATCGCGATGATGAGCAGCGCATTGTCGGCCAACGCAGAAAAAAACTGCGCCGCCATGATGATGTAGAAGCCGAGCGGCATCGTGTCGGAATGCGCCGTCCTGTGGTCGGATGCCGGTTTATATCATGAAGCGCGTAGCTTTATTGCGTCACATCGGGCATTTCCATTCGATCGGTTCACCGATCCGGCCAAGTCGATGCGCAATCTCCGGAAAATGTGCTTAAATCGATGGCATAAGCAGATTTTATAAATCCGCAGGGGCGGTTTCCGACCGACTCGCGCAATGTCTGCAGCGCGGGAGTCGGCTCAAGTCCTCAGGACGAAAGGAAGTCCACCTTGCCCTGCCCGACTCAGACGAGGCGACCGTGGCCGATCGCAGACTCCAGGTTTTTCACGCAGTAGCCAAGCACGGCTCGTTCACCCGCGCAGCCGAGCATCTTTTCATGACCCAGCCGGCGGTCACGTTCCAGATCAAGCAACTCGAGGAGCACTTCGACACGCGTCTGCTGGAACGGGGCCATGGACGGGTCGGACTCACGCCGGCGGGTGAGATCGTGCTTGCCTATGCCGAACGGATCCTCGATCTGTCCGAGGAGCTCGAATCGCGCGTATCCGAACTCACGGATGAACTCGCCGGTACCTTGACGATCGGCACCAGCACGACCATCGCAGCATATTGGCTGCCGCGACTGCTTGAGACCTTCAAGCGCAGCTATCCGCGTGTGGTGCCGCGCGTCATCGTCGGCAACTCGGAGCTGACCGAAGACCGGGTGGCATCCCGTGACATCGACCTCGGCCTGATCGAGATCGTCAGCGATCAGCCTGCCATCGAGCGCAGGCGTGCGGCACGCGATGAACTGCTCGTCATCTGCCAGCCCGGCCACCCGTTGTCCGAGAAGTCGTCCCTGGAGGCATCCGACCTGCTGCTCCATCCCTTCATCACGCGTGATCCGGGCAACGCCATTCGTGAGCTTGCCGAAAACTTTTTTGAAGCGGCCGACATAGGCATCGATCAGCTGATGGTCTGCGCCGAGCTCGGGAGCCTGGCGACGGTCAAGTATCTCGCGTCACAGGGCCTCGGCTTTGCGATCGCTTCGAAGGCCGCGATACAGCGCGACCTGCGGGAGGGGCGACTTGCCGCGATACCGCTCGAGCCGCGGTTGTACACGCCGTTGGAAGTGATCGTTCCCAAGGACAAGTTCCGATCCAGACTGATCACCGTCTTCGCCGATCATGCCGTCGAGCAACTGGCCGACATGTCCACCGAGGGCTCGGAGGACGACTGATGGCCAGGGCCAGGACCGCATATGTGTGCGCCGACTGCGGCGCCCAGTCTCCGCGTTGGCAGGGTCAGTGTCCGCAGTGCAAGTCGTGGAACACGATCGCCGAAACCGTGCTGGAGCAGGGCACCCCGAGCGGTAGCCGATTCGCCGCACTGGCGGGTAGCGTGGGACGACTCAGTTCCCTGGCCGAGCTGGAGCCCCGCGAGGAGCCACGCGTCCCGACGGGGATCGACGAGTTCGACCGCGTGCTCGGCGGCGGTCTGGTACAGGGCGGGGTGGTGCTGATCGGTGGCGATCCCGGTATAGGCAAGTCCACACTGTTGCTGCAGGCCCTCGCGATGCTGGCTGTGCGCGAGTCGGCGATCTACGTGAGTGGCGAGGAGTCCGGCGAGCAGGTCGCACTGCGTGCGCGCCGGGTCCAACTCGATCCGGCCGGGCTGCAGTTGCTGCCCGAGATCAATCTGGAGCGGATCATCGCCGTGCTGACCGAAGCGCGTCCGCGCATCGCGGTCATCGATTCGATCCAGACCGTCTATTCCGAGGTACTGCAGTCGCCACCGGGCTCGGTCGCCCAGGTGCGCGAATGCGCCGCGCAACTGACCCGTTTCGCGAAACAGAGCGGCACCAGCCTGATCCTGGTCGGACATGTCACAAAAGACGGCACGCTGGCCGGACCGCGCGTGCTGGAACACATCGTCGATACCGTGCTTTACTTCGAGGGCGACACCCATTCCAGCTTTCGGCTGGTGCGCGCGTTCAAGAATCGTTTTGGCGCGGTGAACGAACTCGGCGTCTTTGCAATGACCGATCGCGGCCTGCGCGGGGTCAGCAATCCGTCCGCGATCTTTCTGTCACAGCACGAACAGCAGGTTTCGGGCAGTTGCGTGCTGATCACGCAGGAAGGCACACGCCCGATGCTGGTCGAGATCCAGGCGCTGGTAGATGGCGCTCAGAGCCCCAATCCCCGGCGTCTGACGGTCGGGCTTGAACAGAACCGTCTCGCGATGCTGCTCGCGGTGCTGCATCGCCATGCTGGGGTGGTGTGCTTCGACCAGGACGTCTTCGTCAATGCGGTGGGCGGTGTCAAGATCGCAGAACCTGCGGCCGACCTCGCGGTGCTGCTCGCGATCGTATCGTCGCTGCGCAGCAGGATTCTTCCGCGGGGTCTGGCCGTCTTCGGAGAGGTCGGGCTGGCCGGCGAGATCCGGCCCGCACCCAGGGGCCAGGAAAGGCTCAAGGAAGCGGCGAAGCTGGGCTTCACGACTGCGATCATTCCGAAGGCCAACGCGCCGAAGCAGGCCCCGGAAGGCATGCGGATCATCGCAGTCGACAGGATCGAGCAGGCGATCGAGCGTGCCCGTGAGATCGAGGCGTGATCCCTGCGCTCGGATCCGCAGCGGGTCCGGTTCGACGACCGACCTTGGTGGTAGAGGCAGGTCGAAGGGCAACGATCCGACGCTATAGTTTACATAATACAGATTATCGCGGTTGTGATGACGGCAGATACGATGAGAACTGCCGTTGCGTTCGAACTCCAGCCCAGCCTCCGGAATACGAATGTGTCGGAGATTTTTACATTGAGTGGATTAGCGAGACCTTTTCCACGCTTATCCGCGATTTAGTCATTTGAAAACGAAATACTATCTTTTTCCAGGCGCGATTATTGCTCGTGCAGCATTCGAGAAGACAAACAAAAGCCGGCCGAATCATGAGTGGGCCTTGCCTTGTAATGGGAGCGAAAATGAACCACCCTGGACCGGATCAGCGGATCGACTTTGCGATGCGCCAGTTCGTCGGCAAGATCATCGATTATCTGATGGCCGGCGGCGATCACGCCAACGCGATGATGAACATGACCGAGCGCGGTGTTCCTCACGAGGTGCAGCGACGTGTCATCGAAGGCAACGCGACGCGGATCTGAGTTGGGGTCGATGACGCTCCCGATCGGGTCGTCGCGTCGCGAAGCGTTCGGTTGGAGTCATCCTCACCATCCCCTTTTCCTGGTCGGGCTCCGGCTGCCAGGCCTGCTGAACGTCAGCCCGCGCAGACCCCATTGAGAATTGTCCGGACTCTCGCCATCGCCTCCTGCAACACCTTTTCGATGCTGTCGAACTCGATACGCTGTTCACTTGTCGCGCGTCCCGCCGCGTGGTTCGCGACGACGTTGATGGCCGCATAGGGCAAACCGAGCTCACGCGCAAGCGCCGCTTCGGGCATGCCCGTCATGCCGACCAGGTCGGCACCGTCGCGCTCGAGCCGGTCGATCTCGGCCGCCGTCTCCAGACGGGGGCCCTGGGTCGCGGCATATACGCCACCATCGAAAACCGACTCCCCCGATGCGCGCGCGGCGTCCAGGATGCGCTGACGAAGTGCCTGATCGTAAGGGTTGGTGAAATCGATGTGGTGGACCGGCTGATCGATGTCATCGAAGAAGGTACTGACCCTGCCCCATGTGTAATCGATGATCTGGTGCGGTACGACCAGCTTTCCGGGTCCGAACTCCGCCCGGATGCCACCCACGGATGCCACCGACACGATCTCCGTCGCCCCGACCTGCCTGAGCGCCCAGATATTGGCGCGATAATTCACCTGATGAGGGGCAATCGTGTGCCCGTCGCCGTGTCGCGCCAGAAACACGATCGGCTTATCGCGCAGCGTGCCGAAAAGGAGCGCGCCGGACGGTGCCCCGTAGGGCGTTCGTGCAACTTCTCGTCGCACGATTTCCAGGGAGGACAAGCGGGTCAGGCCGCTTCCGCCGATGATCGCGAGCATATGCGCAGGTCTCCGTTGAGGGCGGTCAGATTCTAGCATGGGGGTGTTCTGCGTACCCCTCGGCCGGGCTCGATCGCCTGGCCATCATTCGATGTTGCAGTGCCGCAGCTCATGCTATAATTATCGACTTTTCAATTACTTCTGGTTTTCCCATGTCCCGCGCCATTCGCAATATCGCCATCATCGCCCACGTCGACCATGGCAAGACCACGCTGGTGGACCAGTTACTGCGTCAGTCCGGCACCTTCGCCGCGCACCAGGCGCTGTCGGAACGGGTCATGGACAGCAACGACATCGAGCGGGAACGGGGCATCACGATTCTCGCCAAGAATTGCGCGATCAGGTACAAGGATACCCATATCAACATCGTCGACACGCCGGGACACGCCGATTTCGGTGGCGAGGTCGAGCGCGTGCTGTCGATGGTCGATGGTGTGCTGCTGCTGGTCGATGCCGTCGAGGGTCCGATGCCGCAGACCCGGTTCGTGACCCGCAAGGCGCTTGCGCTGGGTCTGAAGCCGATTGTCGTGATCAACAAGATCGACCGGCCGGGTGCCCGTCCGGACTGGGTGATCAATCACACCTTCGATCTGTTCGACAAACTGGGCGCCAGCGAGGAGCAACTCGATTTCCCGGTCGTATTCGCATCGGCACTGAACGGCTATGCGATGCTCGATTCCAGCCAGACGGGCACCGACATGCAGCCGCTGTACGAGGCCATCCTCGAGTTCGTGCCGCCACCCGAGGTGTCCCGTGACGGGCCTCTTCAGCTCCAGATCTGTTCGCTGGACTACTCGACCTACATCGGTCAGCTCGGCATCGGGCGAATCAAACGCGGCAGCATGCGCCCCAACCAGGAAGTGGTCGTCATGTACGGCGACCAGAATCGCGGCAAGGCCCGCATCGGTCAGATCCTGACCTTCACCGGGCTCGAGCGCAGCGCGGCCGACTACGCCGAGGCGGGCGACATCGTGCTGGTCTCCGGTATCGAACAGGTCGGAATCGGTGTGACGCTCTGCGATCCGGAGCGCCTCGAGGGTTTGCCGCCGATCGCGGTCGATGAACCGACGCTGACGATGAATTTCATGGTCAACTCCTCTCCGCTGGCCGGTCGCGAAGGCAAGTTCGTGACCAGTCGTCAGATTCGCGAGCGACTCGAGAAGGAATTGCTGAAAAACGTTGCATTGCGGGTCGAATACACAAACGATTCGGACGTCTTCATGGTATCCGGCCGAGGTGAGCTGCACCTGACGATTCTGCTCGAGAACATGCGTCGCGAAGGCTTCGAGCTCGCGGTGGGTCGTCCACGCGTGGTGTTCAAGGACATCGACGGCGTCAAGTGCGAGCCATACGAGATGCTCACGGTCGACGTCGAGGAGGATCACCAGGGCGCGATCATGGAGGAACTGGGTCGTCGCCGCGGCGAGCTGCTGGACATGCAGTCGGATGGGAAGGGTCGTTGCCGGCTCGAGTACCGCATTCCTGCGCGCGGCCTCATCGGATTCCAGGGTGAATTCCTGACGCTGACCCGTGGCACGGGCCTGGCCAGCCATGTCTTCGACGACTACGGTCCGATGGCCGGCGCGATCGCGGATCGTCGCAACGGCGTGCTGATCTCGCAGGAAAACGGACAGGCGGTCGCCTACGCACTTTGGAAACTGCAGGATCGAGGCCGGATGTTCGTCAACCACAACGACCCGGTCTATGAAGGCATGATCATCGGTATCCACTCCCGTGACAACGACCTGGTCGTGAATCCGATCAAGGGCAAGCAGCTGACCAACGTGCGTTCGTCGGGCACCGACGAGGCCGTGCGACTGGTTCCGCCGATTGGCTTGACGCTGGAGTCCGCGATCGAGTTCATCGCCGACGACGAACTGGTCGAAATCACGCCCCGATCGATCCGGCTGCGCAAGCGTTACCTCAGCGAGAACGATCGCAAGCGTGCCGCCAAGAGCGACGCCTGATCAAAGCGGGTAGTCTGCAGGAAAAGAAAATGGCGCCGATTCCGGGCGCCATTTTCTTCTCTTGGGCTGCGGACCGCGTCCAGCTCAGCTCGCAGCCCCGCCCTGCTCCCGCGCGGCCAGATATGCGGCAAAGTCCGTGCTGACCTCCGGATGCCGAAGCGCGAATTCCACCGTGGCCTTCAGATAGCCCAGTTTGGAGCCGCAATCGAAGCGTTGCCCCTTGAACTGATAGGCCTGCACCGCCTCCTCCTTGAGCAGTGAAGCGATCGCGTCGGTGAGCTGCAGCTCGCTGCCTGCGCCGGGTTTCAGGTTGCGCAGATGCTGGAAGATCCGGGGCGTCAGGATGTAGCGGCCGACCACCGCCTGCGTGGTCGGCGCATCTTCCGGTTTCGGCTTTTCGACGATGCCGGTGACGCGCTGAAGATCGCCTGCCTGGCCCTCGGTGCTGACGATGCCGTACTGTCGCGTATCCTCGCGCGGCACGTTCATCGTGCCGAGAACCGAGCAGCGATTGTAATTGTAGACGCCGACCATCTGTTGCAGGATCGGATCGCCCCCGTGATTGTCGAGCAGGTCGTCCGCGAGAATCACCGCGAAGGCTTCGTCGTCACTGATCACGTGCGACGCACACAGCACGGCATGGCCGAGGCCGAGTGCCTCGGACTGGCGGATGTAGATGCAGTTCACGCCTGCCGGCACCGTCTTGCGTACCAGTTCGAGCATCGCGTGCTTGCCGCGCGCTTCGAGTTCGGTCTCGAGCTCGTAGGCCTTGTCGAAGTGGTCCTCGATCGCGCGCTTGGTACGCCCGGTGATGAAAATCATCTCGGTGATGCCGGCAGCGACGGCCTCCTCCACCGCATACTGAATCAGTGGCTTGTCGACGATGGGGAGCATTTCCTTCGGGCTGGCCTTGGTCGCGGGTAGGAAGCGGGTGCCCATCCCGGCAACCGGGAATACGGCCTTGGTGATCTTCTTCATGAACGGTGGAATCTCCGTGATATGGAACGTGGTTGCTCGGTTTTCATTCAGTTTTCAGTCGTTTCGTCTTCAGCGCACAGCGCCTGCAGGTCCGCCTCAGCCAGCACCGGGATGCCGAGTTCCTCGGCCTTCGCAAGCTTGGAGCCGGCGTCCGCGCCGGCGACGACATAGTCGGTCTTCTTCGATACCGAACCGCTGACCTTGCCGCCATGCGCTTCGATCAGGGCTTTGGCCTGGTCACGACTCATGGTCGGTAGCGTGCCGGTCAACACCAGGGTCCTGCCGGTCAGGCGCTGCGAGCGAAGCTGGGTCGGCTCGCGCTCGTCCCAGCTCAGACCGCAGGCGCGCAACTGTTCGATGACCTCGCGGTTGTGCGCCTCGGCGAAGAATTCGACGATGCTGCGCGCAACCACCGGTCCCACGTCGTTGATCTGCTGCAGTGCCGTCTGGTCTGAGTCCATCAGCGCGTCAAGACTGCCGAAGTGCCGGGCGAGATCCTTGGCGGTCGTTTCGCCGACATTACGAATGCCGAGCGCGAAGATGAAGCGGGCGAGCGTCGTGTGACGGCTCCTGTCGATCGCGGCCAGCAGGTTCGACGCGGATTTCTCGCCCATGCGCGCCAGATTGGCCAGCTTGACGATGCCGAGACGGTAGAGGTCGGCTGGCGTGCGCACGATTGCCGCGTCGACCAATTGTTCGATCAGCTTGTCGCCCAGGCCATCGATGTCGACCGCTCGGCGGCTGGCGAAATGGATCAGCGCCTGTTTTCGTTGCGCCGGACAAAACAGGCCGCCGGAGCACCGGGAGATCGCCTCGTCCTCGCCACGAACGACATGCGAGCCACACACCGGACAGGTGCCGGGCATCACGAACGGTCGCTCGGTGCCGCTGCGGCGCTCGACGATCGGTGCGACCACCTCGGGGATCACGTCTCCCGCCCGTCTGACGATGACCTGGTCACCGATCAGCAAACCCTTGCGGCGAATCTCGTCTTCATTGTGCAGGGTCGCATTCGTGACGGTGGCGCCCCCGACGAACACCGGCCTCAGACGCGCGACCGGCGTCAGTGCACCGGTCCGTCCGACCTGGATCTCGATGTCGATCAGTTCGGTCAGCTCTTCCTGGGCCGGATACTTGTGCGCGACCGCCCAGCGGGGTTCGCGCGACACGAAACCCAGTTCGCGCTGCAGGTCGATGCGATTGACCTTGTACACCACGCCGTCGATGTCGTACGGCAAGTCGTTTCGCAGTGCCTCGATCCGCGCATGGAATGTTATCAGACCCTCCGGACCGCTGGACACCACACGATGTTCGCATACCGGCACGCCGAAGGCGGTCAGCGCGGCCAGCAGCCCGGCCTGCGTACCGGACGACGCAAATCCGACCTGCTCGCCGATGCCGTAAGCGAAGAAGGACAGTGGACGGCGTGACGCGATGCGAGGGTCGAGCTGACGCACCGCGCCGGCGGCCGCGTTGCGCGGATTGACGAAGGTCTTCTCGCCGGCCGCGCGCTGACGCCGATTGAGCGCATCGAAGTCGGCCCGCCGCATATAGATCTCGCCCCGGATTTCGATGACGGCGGGCGCGGGGCCCGTCAGTTTCAGCGGGATCTGACGGATGGTGCGGATGTTGTGGGTGACGTCTTCACCGGTCTCGCCGTCGCCGCGGGTCGCTGCCCGCACTAACGCGCCGTGCTCGTAGCGCAGGCTGATCGCGAGTCCGTCGAACTTGAGTTCGCCCAGGTACTCGACCGCAGGATCGCCGGGTGTCAGCCCGAGCGCATTGCGGACCCGGGCGTCGAAGTTCCGGACGCCTTGTGCAGTGGTGTCGGTCTCGGTGCGGATGGACAGCATCGGTACCGCATGGCGCACCGCACCGAGTTCCGGCAGCGCCGCGCCGCCGACCCGCTGAGTCGGCGAATCTGGTGACTGCAACTCCGGGTGCGCCGACTCGAGCGCCTGCAGTTCCGCGAACAGACGGTCGTACTCTGCGTCCGGCACGGTCGGCGCATCGAGCACATAGTAGGCGTGGTTATGGCGGTCGAGCATCTCCCTGAGCAGGGCGACCCGCTCCGCGACTGCGGAAGCCGCTGCCTTCATGCAGAGAACAGACGACTTGCGAGCGGACCGCCAGACGGGATGTCGCGGCTTACCATCTGCGCCTGGAACTGCTTGATCTGGTTACGGATGACCGATGCGGCTTCGGGACCGAACGGCGTGCGGTTGTCGTCCACGATGCTGCCGTGCAGCGTGTCGGCCAGTTGTGTGGCCTGTCGCATCATGCGATCGAAGGAGCCGACACCGTCGGCGACCAGCGGAACGTCGATCAGCAAGGTCAGCCCGCTGGTGCGCAGATTGCGCATTTCGCCGGCAGAGAACAGCCCTTCCTCGAGGTTCGAAAGCGTGAACAATGTTCGCCCGTCATCGTCGAGTGCATGGAATGCCCCGTCGTCTCCGAGCGTCATGCCGCCTGCCTCGGCCAGCGCGCGAATCTTCGTACCGACGAAGGGCTCGCCGTTAGACACGACATTGATGCCAACCTGGATGTCCACGCTGGCGCAGAACTGATCCAGCTCCGCAGCGCTCGCAAGGGCCGCCGCCCGGGCCGGAATGTCGGCGGGCACCGCGAGAAAATGATCGGACACCATCTGTATGCCGCTGGCGAAGAGCTGGAAGTCCTGCTCGCCGATTGCACCACGCCGGTCGACCATCTGCAGTGCGGCGCAGAACCAGTGATAGGCCCCGGCGCTGTGCGCGGTCAGAGCCCGCCACACGTTCTCGCGGTCATCGAACGCAAACCAGCGCACCGGCTTGTCGAGCGCCTGCAACTGCTCGCGTTGCGCTGACCACAGGCGGGGTGCGTCGAGGGCCTCGATCGATTCGATGCGAATCACGCAATCGACACGGGTATCGATTGCATCCGGGACGCCGGGCGTGCTGTGGCGTCCCGACGGCTGCGCCGGGGCCGGCGTGGCTACCGGTCGCGGAGCGGAGATGATGCCCTCGTCGAATTCATCGTCGCTGTTTGCACGCGGTTCGACACGGCCCGTCTTGCGGGCAGTCTGTTGCTCGAGCAGCACATCCCGATGTTCCGACCTGAAGGCCCGTTCGGCGTGCTGGCGGTGTTTGCGCTCCTGCCATTTGTTGTAGGCGATGATGCCAATGACAGCCGCCACCCCGAGTGCGACCAATCCGATCTGCAATTCGCTATCCATTGTCCTTCCCGATATAAAGCGCTCCGTCTGCGATCGCGAAGCCTTCGTCAGCAGTATTCCGTGTTCGAATCGTCGTTGAAACCGTTTTTACCATTGATCACGCGCGTCAGGCTTCGACGGCCTCCGCCAGTCGCAGGGCCTCCTCGATGTCGACTTCCACCACGCGCGACACGCCTTGCTCCTGCATCGTCACGCCGACCAGCTGTTGCGCGATTTCCATCGTGACCTTGCTGTGACTGATGAATACGAACTGGGTCTGCGACGCCATTCGTTTGACCATCTGACAATACCGTTCAGTGTTGGCATCGTCCAGTGGGGCATCGACCTCGTCAAGCATACAGAACGGCGCCGGATTGAGCTGAAACATCGAAAAGACCAGCGCAATCGCGGTCAGCGCCTTTTCGCCGCCCGAAAGCAGATGAATCGAAGCGTTCTTCTTCCCGGGTGGCTGCGCGACTATCTGGATGCCCGCATCCAGGATCTCGTCGCCGGTCAGCACCAGGCGCGCCTGGCCCCCGCCGAACAGTTGCGGAAACAACTGGCCGAAGTGACGTGTGACCGTATCGTAGGTTTCCTGCAATTGTTCGCGGGTTTCTCTATCGATGCGCCGAATCGCGTCTTCGAGCGTGCCGATCGCCTCGCTCAGATCGTCGTTCTGGGCGTCCAGGTAGGCCTTTCGCTGTTGCGCGGTGCGTAGCTCGTCCAGTGCGGCCAGGTTGACCTGGCCGAGATCGGCGATCTCGCGGGCCAGGCGCGTCACCTCGCGTTGCAGCGTGGCCTCCCGCAAGTCGGGCGACAGCAAGGGCATCAAGGCCGCCTCATCGGCCTCGGCCTCGGCCAGGCGCTCGGCGTACTGGGCCGTGGCCATTTCGGCCGCCTGCACGGCGAGGCGCAATTCGCCGACCCGGACTCGCGCCGGCGCGGCCTCCTGTTCGGTGCGCAGGCGCATTTCCTCGATCTGCTTCAGGCGTGCAGCGGCCTGCTCCTGCGCGTCACGACAGGCGGCGAGCGCCGTCTCGCGCGATTGCCGCACGCCCAGTGCCTGCTGCAATGCGCTGGCGCTGCGGCTGCTGTCGGTTGCGGTCAGCTCCTGTTCTCGAAGCGTGATTTCGCGCGCAATGCGGTCGAGTTGTTCCAGCGCCAGTTGCAGGTTGCGCGCGATGTCATCCAGTTTGCCGGCACATTCCCGCTCGGAGAAACGGGCTTCCTGCAGTTCGCGCGCGCTCGCCTGCTCCAGCGCACCCGTCTCTTTCAGCACGCGCTCACGCTCCGCGAGTATGTCGAGCGCTGCGTTCAACCTGTCATGCTGGAGTTCACCGAGTTCGGCGCAACGGGCAAGCTCCATGTCGGCACGCGCCAGGTGCTCGCGTTCGGTGGATTCGAGATGAACGAGGTCCGACAGATCGCGTTCGATCTGTTCGCTTTTCTCCTGCGCCCGCTGTCGTGCCTGGGTCAGTTTGAGCAGCGTCACCTGCTCGCCATGCAAATACTGCTGATCATTCTGCAATTCGCGGCGAAGCGCATTGGCCCGGTCGTTGAGTTCGGCTGCACGAGCCTCGGCCGACACCAGCGCATCGTGGGCGAGCTGCGCATCACGTTCGGTCACCAGCAGCTCCGAGCCGAGCGTCTCGATCTCACGCTGACGTTCCATGACCCCGTGGGTGCGGCTGTCCGGCGCATAGTGGCCAAGCATGTGTCGGGCCAGAACCCGTCCCCGCGCATCCACCAGCGTGACGCCGCACGCCAGCTCCATGCGACGATCGATCCAGTCCTCGAGTCGATCGACGACGAAGCACTCGGCCAGCCACCCCTGCAACACCGGCCGCAATGCGGCATCGGTGATCGAGATCCGATCCAGCAAGGGCGTCGCACCGGCAGGCGCCGGAACCGGAACCCCGGATGAATCCGCCGGCACATCGCCGAATGCGATCGACACCGATTCGGGCGGCGCGGCCTCGAAGACCGCCTGCACCGCCGACGACACATCGCCGGTCAGCGCCGAAACACGGTCCTGCAACATCGTTTCGACTGCGAGCTCCCAGCCCGACTCGACCCGCAGGCCCTGCCACAGCGGGACCAGCGCGTCCAGTCGATGCCGCCGCAACCAGTCACCGAGCTTGCCCTGCGACTGCACCCGCGACTGCAGTTGCATCAGCGCATCGCGGCGGGCGCGAAGTTCGGTGAGACGACGTTGCCGCTGCTTTTCGTTCTCGAGGGCGCCTTTCAGCGTGTGCTGCGCATCGGGCAAGCGGGCCTGGAGCGCGACGAGTTCCTCGCGTTTGGTGAGCAGGGCGGCCTCGAGGGCCTCCACCTTGCGCTCCGCCTCGGCCACGCGTACCGGCTCGGGCCCATCGATCTGTCCGCGCTCGCCTTCCAGCCTTGCGCGGCGCTGACCGAGTGCGTCCAGCGCGCGAGTCGCGCTCGTCCGATTCGCCTCTTCGACCCTGAGCTGCTGTTCGGTCTGGCCGAGCTCGCGTCGCGCGGCTGCGACCGTCGAATTGGCAGCGTGATGCGCCCCCTCGGACTCGGGCAGCTGCAATGCGACCTCGGCGTGTCGCGCATCCGACCGTTCGACGCGCATCCGGGCGTTGTCCAGCAGGGTTTGCCAGCGTTGCTGGTCGTGCCGCTGGGCTTGCTGTCTGCCCGCCCAGTGTTGCTGTTCGGCGGCCAGCTCCAGCAGCCGCTTTTCGAGACGCGCCCGGGCGTCATCCAAGTGTCTGAGTTCGCCCTCGAGGCGGCTGACCTCGGCCGACGCCGCATAGAGTGCGCTCTGCGCTTCGTGCGTGTGTTCGGAGGATGCGAAGTGCGCCTCGCGCACGGCCTCGACTTCGGATTCGAGTGCCTGCAGCCGGGCACTGTCCGACTCCATGCGCGCGCTCAGCTGGTTCAGTTCGGTGGCAAGCGTTTGCTGCTCATGCCGGGCTTCCTCGCGCTTAAGCAACCACAGCAGTTGCTGGCGCTGTACATGCGCGGCGTTCAGATCCCGATAGCGCGTGGCCACCTCGGCCTGGGTCGCCAGATGCGCGATGCGCTCGACCAGTTCGTTGCGGATGTCGTCGAGGCGGGTAAGGTTGTCACGCGCATCCGACAGTCGCCCCTCGGTCTCGCGTCGGCGCTCGCGATACTTGGTGACTCCCGCCGCCTCTTCGAGAAAACCGCGGATCTCCTCCGGTTTGGCCTCGATGATGCGCGAGATCATGCCCTGCTCGATGATCGCATAGGCGCGCGGTCCAAGACCCGTGCCGAGGAACAGGTCCACCACGTCCTTGCGTCGCACATGCACATTGTTGATGTGGTACGACGATTCGCCGCTGCGATCAAGCACCCGCTTGACCGAAATCTCTGCGTACCGGGTCCACTGCCCGGCCGCCCTGCCCTCGGCGTTGTCGAAAACGAGTTCCACGCTCGCACGCGACACCGGTTTGCGCGTGGTCGAACCGTTGAAGATGACATCCTGCATCGATTCGCCGCGCAGCGCACTGGCCCGCGTTTCTCCGAGCACCCAGCGGACTGCATCGATGATATTGGACTTGCCGCAACCGTTCGGGCCGACTACTCCCACCAGGTTGCCCGGTGTCAGCACGGTCGTGGGGTCGACGAAGGTCTTGAAACCGGCAAGTTTGAGCTTGGTGAGACGCACGTCGGAGCGTTTTTGCGGCAGCGGTTATCGAGGCGACGCATGATAACATTGAAGCTTAATGGCCTTCCGGCCCGTTCGGCATGACAGGCGACGAATCCGCCGTTGCAAGGTCGGCGGACGGGCGGAGCCCGTCCCTTGCCCCTCTCCATGCGAAATTCATCGAGCGTGAATCCGAATCTCGACCGTCTCCATCCCTATCCCTTCGAGAAACTCCGCGCCCTGTTCGACGGGATCGTCCCCACGGCCGATCTGGCGCCGATCAGGTTGTCGATCGGCGAACCCCGTCATGCGACGCCGGCCTTCATCATTCAGGCGGTGGCCGACAACCTGAGCGGCCTGGCGAGCTACCCGAGCACACAGGGCGGCGAAGCGCTGCGTGATGCGATCGCGGCCTGGCTGATGCGTCGCTACGGCCTGGCCACGGTCGATCCGGCGACCCAGGTGCTGCCGGTCACCGGTTCCCGCGAAGCGCTGTTCGCGTTCGGGCAGTGTGTGATCGACGGATCGCGCGCGAACGCAAAGGTGCTGTGTCCCAACCCCTTCTATCAGATCTACGAAGGCGCGGCCTTGCTGGCGGGTGCAACGCCGGTGTTCATCAATAATGTAGCCAATGAGGATTTCGGCTCCGATTTCGCATCGGTGCCGGCGTCGGTCTGGCCGGATGTACAACTGGTGTACGTCTGCTCGCCGGGAAATCCGACCGGACGGGTACTGACGCAGCACGAATGGAGCACCTTGTTCGAGTTGTCGGACCATCATGGTTTCGTGATCGCCGCCGACGAGTGTTACTCGGAGATCTATTTCGACGACGACAAGCCGATCGGCGCGCTCGAGGCTGCACAGCGGGCGGGACGCAGCGATTTTCGCAACCTCGTCATGTTCTCGAGTCTGTCGAAGCGCTCGAACGTGCCGGGCATGCGTTCGGGATTCATCGCCGGCGACGCCCGGATTCTGAAATCCTTCCTGCGCTATCGGACCTATCATGGCTGCGCGATGAGCCCGACGATCCAGGCCGCGTCGGTCGCGGCATGGAACGACGAAGCGCATGTCCAGGAGAACCGTCGTCTGTATCGTCAGAAGTTCGACGCGGTCATTCCTGTTCTCGCGCCCCACCTCGCTGTCGCGCGACCCGAGGCCGGTTTCTATCTGTGGGCGCCGACGCCTGTCGCAGACACCGACTTCGCCCGACGCCTGCAGGCTGAATATAATGTGACCGTTCTGCCAGGCAGCTACCTGGCCCGCGAGGCCGATGACATCAATCCGGGCGCCGGTTTCGTGCGCATCGCGCTGGTCGCCGAACTCGACCAGTGTGTCCAGGCCGCAGAGCGGATCGCGCACTTTTGCACCACCCTGTGACAATCACTGACGGAAACCCTCATGCAAGAAATCCAGAAGATCATCGATGAAGCCTTCGACAACCGTGCCGATCTGTCGCCAGCGTCCGCGCCCACCAAGGTCCGCGATGCAGTCGCCACCGTCATCGCGGGCCTGGATGACGGGAGTCTGCGAGTCGCCTCGAAGGTCGACGGCCAGTGGGTGGTCAACCAGTGGATCAAGAAGGCGGTGCTGATCTCCTTCCGCCTGGCAGACAATCAGGTCATGGCCGGGGGGGCGAACCAGTACTTCGACAAGGTGCCGACCAAGTTCGGTGACTACACGCCCGAGCAGTTCCGCGAAGGGGGTTTTCGGGTGGTCCCGCCCGCAGTCGCGCGCAAGGGCAGCTTCATCGCGAAGAACGTCGTGCTGATGCCGTCCTATGTGAACATCGGCGCGTATGTCGGTGAAGGCACGATGGTCGATACCTGGGCGACGGTCGGTTCCTGCGCGCAGATCGGCAGGAACGTGCATCTGTCGGGCGGCGTCGGAATCGGCGGCGTACTCGAGCCCGTGCAGGCGGGACCGGTCATCATCGAGGACAATGTGTTCGTCGGTGCGCGCTCCGAGGTGGTCGAGGGCGTCATCGTCGAGGAGAATGCGGTACTGTCGATGGGGGTCTACATCGGCATGAGCACGAAGATCTATGATCGCGAGACGGGTGAAGTGCATTACGGACGCGTGCCTGCCGGTTCGGTCGTGGTGCCCGGCAGCCTCCCGTCGGCCGATGGCAAGTACAGTCTGTATTGTGCGGTCATCGTGAAGAAGGTCGATGCGCAGACCCGCGCCAAGACCGGAATCAACGAACTGCTCAGAGGCGCCTGATCACGACACTTTGACGACCGTCGGGTCTGTTCCGGCGGCACCCGAATCCCGAACCGGAGAAGCGTGACGATGATCTTCGAAAAACTGTTCCAGCTGATGGCCGAGAAACGGGCCTCCGACATCTACGTCTCCGCGGGCGCGCCGATTCATATCAAGATCGAGGGGCACACGGTACCGATCAATCAGCAGATCATGGATCCGGCCATGATCCGGAAGATGCTGTACGAACTCATCACGCCGGAGCAGGCGGCCAACTTCGAGAAGAAGCGTGAACTGAACATCTCGCACGGAGTTCGCGATCTCGGCAACTTCCGCATCAATGCGTTCTGGCAACGAGGTAGCATCAGCATCGTCATGCGCTTCATCCAGAGCGACATCCCGACACTGAGCGAGCTGGGTCTGCCGGCGGTCCTCGCGGATATCGTGATGGAAAAGCGTGGACTGGTGCTGGTGGTCGGTTCCACCGGTTCGGGCAAGTCGACCACGCTGGCATCCATGCTCGATTACCGCAACCGCAATCGGTCCGGACACATCCTGACCGTCGAGGACCCGATCGAATACCTGTTCAAGCATCGCAAATCCGTCGTCAACCAGCGCGAAGTCGGCATCGACACCGAAAGCTGGGACGAAGCGTTGCGCAACGCGATGCGACAGGCTCCGGACTGCATCCTGATCGGTGAGATCCGGGATCGCGAGACCATGGAAGCCGGTCTCGCCTACGCGCAGACCGGACACCTGTGTCTGGCGACCCTGCATGCAAACAACGCGTATCACGCGCTGAACCGGATCGTGAACTTCTTCCCGCTCGAGAGCCGTTCTCTGCTCTATCTCGATCTGGCGGTCGCCTTGCGCTGCATCATGTCTCAGCGCCTGGTACGCAAGCCCGACGGCACGCGGATCCCGTCGGTCGAGATCCTGATGAACACCCGCCACCTGTCCGAATTGATCGAACAGGGCGAGCTCATGGAGATCAAGGAGGCCATGGAGCAGAGTCTCGCGCCGGGCTCCCAGACGTTCGAGCAGGACCTGTTCAGGCTGTATCAGGAAAAAACCATCTCGCTGGACGAGGCGCTGGCCAACGCCGATTCTCCGACCAACCTGTCCTGGCTGATCAACAACGGCCAGTTCGGAAACGAGAACGCAAGCGAGGTAGAGAAGAGGCAGAACGCCAATCTCGAGTTCGATCGTACGGAGACCGATGGCGCTTCGTTCCGGGAGTTCTCCCTGCACGTGGACAGGAACGACTGAACCCCGGACGCAGCAGCCGAGCCGGACCGATCCCCGAAAGCGCCTGAGACACGGGCGATGGACCGGTCGCCTGCGAGCGGCTTCCCGGGGCGACAACAACAATACGGACCATGACAAACCACCCTCCCTCCCCCACGCTGGCGCTGGCCAGTCAACTCATCGCGCGACCCTCCATCACGCCCGACGATTCCGGTTGTCTGGACCTCATCCGCGCGCGTCTCGCACCGCTGGGGTTCACGTTCGAGCGGATCGATGCAGGCGGCGTCAGCAATCTGTGGGCTCGGCGCGGCAGTGCATCGCCGATCGTGTGCTTCGCCGGTCATACCGATGTCGTTCCGACCGGGCCACTCGAACGGTGGAACAGCCCGCCGTTCGAACCGACGATCCGCGCTGGCATGCTCTACGGTCGGGGTGCGGCCGACATGAAGACCTCGCTGGCGGCCTTCGTGACCGCGATCGAGCGCTTCGTTGCGGGATGCTCCGCGTATCGGGGTTCGGTCGCGCTGCTGCTGACCTCGGATGAAGAGGGCGTGGCCACCCATGGCACGGTCAAGGTGGTGGAGGCGCTGGTCGACCGTGGAGAGCGGCTCGACTACTGCATCGTCGGTGAGCCGACGTCAGTCGAACGTCTGGGTGACATGATCAAGAACGGCCGGCGCGGTTCATTGTCCGGGACGCTGCGAGTCAAGGGTCAGCAGGGCCATGTCGCCTACCCGCATCTGGCGCGCAACCCGATACACGAGCTCGCGCCGGCACTGGCGGAACTGGCCGCGGTGCGATGGGATGACGGCAACGAATTCTTTCCGCCGACGACCTGGCAGATTTCGAACATCCATGCCGGAACCGGTGCGAACAACGTGATTCCGGGCGAGTGCGAGCTGATGTTCAACTTCCGCTTCGCATCGGTGAGCAGTGCCGAATCGCTGAAGGCACGCACCCATGAGATCCTCGATCGGCACAGCCTGGCGTACGAGCTCGACTGGCATCTTTCCGGGAAACCATACCTGACCGGCCGGGGTCGGCTGGTCGCGGCGCTGACGCAAGCCATCCGCGACGAACTCGGTATCGATACCAAACTGTCGACCACCGGGGGCACCTCGGACGGGCGTTTCATCGCGGACATCTGCGACGAGGTCGTCGAGTTCGGCCCGATCAACGCCACCATCCACAAACTGAACGAATGCGTACCGGTGGATTCGATGGAACCGCTTGCCGCGGTCTATCGCCGTACGCTGACGCTGCTGCTGTCGCCGGAAGGGCAATGACATGAGCGATCCGATCGACCTTCCGGACGATGAGCATGAACACGAACTCGGCCCGCTGGCCGAGTTGGTCACGTTGCGGGACTGGCTCCGGTACGCGGTGAGTCGCTTCAACCGCGAGAAGCTGTTCTTTGGCCACGGCT
Source organism: Denitraticella aggregata (assembly GCF_048158365.1). Lineage (NCBI taxonomy): Bacteria > Pseudomonadati > Pseudomonadota > Betaproteobacteria > Rhodocyclales > Zoogloeaceae > Denitraticella > Denitraticella aggregata. The sequence continues at coordinate 143,666 of NZ_JBLLNL010000006.1, forward strand.
GCACGGACGCGTACGACGAAGCGGCCTGGTTGCTGCTGCATACGCTGTCGCTGCCACTCGAACGGCTGGAACCGTTTCTGGACGCCTGCATCACCGCCGAGGAACGCGAGACCCTGCTGGCAGCGATCGAGCGTCGCGTCGTCGAGCGTGTGCCGACCGCGTACATTACGCAGGAAGCCTGGCTGGGGGACTTCCAGTTCCATGTCGATGAGCGTGTGATCGTGCCGCGATCCTACTTTGCCGAGCTCCTGGGCGAAGGCCTGGCACCATGGATCGCCGACGAGCATGCGGTGGAGAACGTCCTCGACCTGTGCACCGGCTCGGGCTGTCTGGCGATCCTGATGGCGCACGTGTTCCCGAATGCGCACGTAGTGGGCGCCGATCTGTCGCCGGATGCGCTCGACGTGGCCCGCATCAACCGTGCGCGCTACGCGCTCGAGCAACGGATCGAACTGGTGCGCAGTGACGTGTTCGAAGGCTTGGCCGAACGACGCTTCGAGCTGATCGTCAGCAATCCGCCCTATGTCACCGCCGACGCAATGGCGTGTTTGCCAGCGGAATATCTGCATGAACCTCGCATGGCGCTCGAGGCGGGCGCGGACGGACTGGACGTGGTCAGGAAAATCATCGCCCAGGCGCGGGCGCACCTGAGCGCCGACGGTGTACTTGCAGTCGAAGTGGGTCATAATCGCGCCATAGTGGATGCCGCATTTCCCGATCTGCCGCTGGTGTGGCTTTCGGCAGGCGCCACGCAGGATGCGGTTTTCGTCATTGCTGCAGCCGATCTTCCCGAAGAGCCCACCACGTGATGCCGCGCTTTGCCGCCACGGTCGGACCGCTCATCGTCCGATCAGTTGACCAAGCCCAAGACGAGTGAGACATGATTGCCGAACGCCCGATCCTGCTGGTCGAAGACAACCCGGATGACGAGGCGCTGACGCTACGCGCTTTCGGCAAGAATGCTCTTGCAAATCCGGTCGTGGTCGCACGCGATGGAGTGGAGGCGATCGACTACCTGTTCGGGACGGGGGACAATGCCGGCCGGGACAGGCATGTGATGCCGGCGGTGGTCCTTCTGGATCTGAAGTTGCCCCGCATCGACGGTCTCGAGGTGTTGCGGCGGATCCGGGCCGACGAGCACACGACCCTCCTTCCGGTGGTCGTGCTCACCACGTCGGGTGAGCCGCGCGACATCGAGCAGGCCTATCAACTCGGCGCTAACAGCTATATCCGGAAACCGGTCGACTACCAGGATTTCGTAAAGTCGGTGAATGCGATCCTGAACTACTGGTTGCAGTTGAACGAGCCTTCCGCCAGCACCTGATCGGACACCCGGGGTGACGGCGGCCTGGGCATCACACCCGGGGCAGGTCGCCTCCGACAGGCTCCCGGAGCAGTTCTTCGATCTTCGGCGAAAGTTCGTCTGGACGCGTCGTCGGCGCGAAGCGTCCGACCACCCGGCCTGTCCGGTCGACCAGGAATTTGGTGAAATTCCACTTGATCGCCTCGGTTCCCAGTACGTGCTGACGCGGTCAGGTACTTGAACAGCGGATGCGCGTCCGACCCGTTCACGTCGATCTTCGCGCTGACCGGAAAGCCGACATCGTACCGGGTGCGGCAGAACTCGGCGACTTCCTGGGCATCACCCGGTTCCTGACCGCCGAACTGATTGCACGGAAATGCGATCACCGAGAAACCGCGCGCCCCGTATGTCTGCTGGAGTTGCTGCAGGCCCTCGTATTGCGGCGTGAATCCGCACTGGCTTGCAGTATTCACGAGCAACAGCACATCCCCGTCGAACCTCGCCAGTGGCAACGGCTCGCCATCGATCGTGGCGATGTCGAACTCATAGACGCTTCCCTCACCCGGATTGGTCATGTCATGCGACCTCGTCTATCCAGGCCTGCTGGATCGCTTCCAGAATGCGCTCACCGCAATGCTTCGGGTCGTCGTCGAACTCTGGTAGTGCGATCACCCAGCTCATCAGATCCACGAAGCTGACGCGCATCGGATCCACATCGGGATGCGCCTCGGAGAGCTGGATCGCGATTTCTCCCACTTCGGTCCATTTCATCAGTGCTTCCCCTCACGTGCCATGTTGATCGTGTAGCGCGGAATCTCGATCACCAGCGGTGTGTCGGTGACCACCGCCTGACAGGACAGGCGCGACTGTGGCTCGAGTCCCCACGCCTTATCGAGCAGATCCTCTTCCTCTTCCTCCGCCTCATTCAGGGACGCGAAACCCTCGCGCACGATGACATGACAGGTCGTGCACGCACAGGACTGCTCGCACGCGTGCTCGATCTCGATCGCGTTGGCCAGCAACCCGTTGCACACTGTCGTGCCCGGCTGTACGTCAATGACTGCGCCATCAGGGCACAGTTCGACATGGGGAAGAACGATAATTTGCGTCATACCTCGATCTCATTCACCTTGCGACCGGTCAGCGCCGATCGAATGCTCTTGTCCATGCGACGGGCTGCAAACTCGTCGGTTGTGGCAGCCAGCGCGTCTATGCCGGTCTTGATGGCCCGATGATCGCCACCGGTCTTCAGCGTCGTCAAGGCCGACATTGCAGCGTCGATGCGCTCGCGCTCCTTCGGATCCAGAAGCTCTCCATCCTTTTCGAGTGCATGGGTGGTCGCCTCGAGCACGCGCTCGGCCTCCACGATCTGCTCCTGCAGCGCGCGTGCGTTCATGTCGTCGCCCGCGTGATCCATGCCCTGTCTGAGCATGTCCGCAATCTCGTCGTCGCTCAGTCCATAGGAAGGCTTCACCAGCACACTGGCCTCGACGCCGGAAGACATCTCTCGCGCCGATACCGACAACAGACCGTCGGCGTCGACCTGGAACGTGACCCGGATGCGCGCCGCACCGGCGACCATTGGCGGAATCCCGCGCAGTTCGAAGCGCGACAGCGAACGACAATCGCTGACCAGCTCACGTTCGCCCTGCACGACATGGAAGGCCATCGCGGTCTGGCCGTCCTTGAAGGTGGTGAATTCCTGCGCGCGCGCGATCGGTAGCGTGGAGTTGCGCGGGATGACCTTCTCGACCAGGCCGCCCATCGTCTCGAGACCGAGCGACAACGGAATCACGTCCAGCAACAGCCAGTCGTCGTCTTCCTTGCGATTGCCCGCGAGGATATTGGCCTGGATCGCGGCGCCGAGCGCGACGACCTTGTCCGGATCCAGATTGGTCAGCGGCTCCTGGCCAAAGAAGTCTGCAACTGCGCGCTGGATGTGGGGCATGCGTGTGGCCCCACCGACCATCACGACGCCCTTGACGTCTTCCGGTGCGAGACCGGCGTCACGCAGGACCTTGCGCATCGGCGCGAGCGTCTTCCGGACCAGATGCTCCGTGATGTTCGCGAACGCGTCGCGGGTGACCGTCAGGCCGATCTCCTCACCGGAATCGAGGCGCGCCTTGATCGACGTCTCCTCGCAGACGGTGAGCTGTTCCTTGGCTTCACGCGCCTTCATCAGCAGCCGTCGGGCGTCTTCGCTCGACGGCGGCGAGATCTTGGCTTCGTCCAGGACCCAGCAGAACAGGCGGTGGTCGAAATCGTCGCCGCCCAGCGCACTGTCACCATTGGTTGCCAGCACCTCGAATACGCCGCGTGACAGCTTCAGAATGGACAGATCGAAGGTACCGCCCCCCAGATCGTAGACCGCGTAGATCCCCTCGGACGCATTGTCCAGACCGTAGGCAACGGCAGCGGCGGTCGGTTCGTTCAGCAGGCGCAACACATTGAGCCCGGCCAGCCGTGCGGCGTCCTTGGTGGCCTGACGCTGCGCATCGTCGAAATAGGCCGGAACCGTGATCACCACACCGGTGAGTGGCCCGCCGAGACTGGCCTCGGCACGGGTGCCGAGTACTTTCAGGATCTCGGCCGACACCTCGACCGGACTCTTGACCCCCAGGACGGTGCGCAACCGAACCATGCCTTCGGCGTCGAGAAAATCATATGGCATGGACTCGACATGTGCGACATCCTTCAGTCCGCGCCCCATGAAGCGTTTGACCGACATGATCGTGTTCTTCGGGTCGGTCGCGTGCGCGTGCACTGCCTTCTTGCCGACCGCGATCGTGCCTTCGGCAAGATAGTGAACGACCGATGGAAGCACCGTCGCACCGGATTCGTCAGGCAGGCAGACCGCGATGCCGTTGCGCACGGTCGCGACCAGCGAGTTCGTCGTTCCGAGATCGATACCTGCGGCGAGTCTGTGCTTGTGCGGCTCGGCCGACATCCCCGGTTCAGCGATTTGCAGTAGCGCCATCAGTGTTCCAGTGCCTCAAGGGCGTCGTCTATTTCGTGTTGCAGTTTTTCGATGAACTTCAGGCGACGAACCGTCTCCGCGGCCTCGGCGAGATCCCGATCATCGTCGAAGCTTTGCGCCAGTGCGTCGAGAAGCCCGCGAGCATGCTGGCGCAGTCGATGGTGAAGTTGCTCCAGTTCTGCGCTATCGCCGGCACCACGCGCCTCCTCAACCGCTTCACGCCACTCCATCTGCTCCATCAGAAAGTCGGGCGACATCGCGGTATTGCTTTCCAGACCGCAGTCCACGCCTTCCAGTTCGAGCAGATACATCGCGCGCGGCAACGGTCTGCTCAGGGTCGTAAACGCCTCGTTGACGCGCGTCGCCCATTGCATGGAGCGGCGCTTGTCGGCGTCCGGCAGATGTGCATGACGGTCCGGATGCACCTGGCTGTGCAACTCGTGGTAGGCGACCTCGAGTGCCTCGACATTGATTCGGAAGCGACGGGGCAGTCCGAACAGCTCGAAAAAATCCTTGCTCAGGTCCAGGCTCATCCAGCCATGCACTCCATCAGACGTTGAAGCTTTCGCCGCAGCCGCACTCGTCCTTCACGTTGGGGTTGTTGAACTTGAAGCCCTCGTTCAATCCCTCGCGCACGAAATCGAGCTCGGTGCCGTCTATGTAGGGCAGACTCTTCGGATCGACGACGACCTTCAGTCCGTGGGTCTCGAACACCAGATCCTCGTCATGCGCTTCATCGACGAATTCCAGCTTGTACGCCATGCCGGAGCAGCCGGTGGTACGCACGCCGAGGCGTATGCCCACACCCTTCCCGCGCTTGGCGATGAAGTTGGAGACATGCTGGGCCGCACGCTCGCTCAGTGTTACGCCCATCGGATCACCCCCGTTTCACTGTTCATGCTTCTTCTTGTAATCGGCGACCGCAGCCTTGATCGCATCCTCCGCCAGGATCGAGCAATGGATCTTGACCGGCGGCAGCGCGAGTTCCTCGGCGATCTGCGTGTTCTTGATGTCCAGCGCCTGATCGACGGTCTTGCCTTTCACCCATTCGGTGACCAGCGAGCTCGATGCGATCGCGGAGCCGCAGCCATAGGTCTTGAAGCGGGCATCCTCGATGAGCCCATTCGCGCCGACCTTGATCTGCAGTTTCATCACGTCACCGCAGGCCGGCGCCCCGACCATGCCGGTGCCGACCCCGTCGTCTTCCTTGCCGAACGAACCGACGTTGCGGGGATTCTCGTAATGATCCAGTACTTTCTCACTATAAGCCATGATGTTTCTCCTTGTATGGGGGGGTCAATGTGCTGCCCACTGCACCGAGTCCAGGTCCACGCCGTCCTGGAACATCTCCCAGAGCGGCGACAGTTCGCGCAGTTTGCCGATCTTATGGTGCAGTAGCTTGATCGTGTAATCGATCTCTTCCTCTGTGGTGAAGCGTCCCAGCGTAAAGCGGATCGAGCTGTGCGCGAGTTCATCGTTGCGCCCCAGCGCGCGCAGCACATACGACGGTTCAAGGCTGGCCGACGTACAGGCCGAACCGGATGACACCGCGACGTCCTTGATCGCCATGATCAGCGATTCGCCTTCTACATAGGCAAACGAAATGTTCAGGTTGTGCGGTACCCGACTGTCGAGGTCGCCATTGACATATACCGCCTCCATGTCCTGCAGGCCGCTCAACAGCTTGTCACGCAACATGCGGATGCGCTCGTTCTCTGTCCCCATCTCCTCGCGCGCAAGGCGGAACGCCTCACCCATGCCGACGATCTGATGGGTCGCCAGCGTGCCGGAGCGCAGACCGCGCTCATGGCCCCCACCGTGCATCTGTGCCTCGAGGCGAACCCGCGGCTTGCGTCGCACGTACAGCGCGCCGATCCCCTTCGGTCCATAGGTCTTGTGGGCACAGAAGGACATCAGGTCGACCTTGAGTCGGGTCAGGTCGATCGCGACCTTTCCGGTCGCCTGGGCGGCATCGACATGGAAGACGATCCCCTTGTCCCGACAGATCTCCCCGATCTCGGCGATCGGCTGGATCACGCCGATCTCGTTGTTCACCATCATGATCGACACCACTATGGTGTCGGGACGGATGGCCGCCTTGAAGGCCTCCAGATCGACCAGGCCATTGTCCTGGACGTCGAGATAGGTCGCCTCGAAGCCCTGGCGCTCGAGTTCGCGCACCGTGTCCAGTACCGCCTTGTGCTCGGTCTTCAGCGTGATCAGGTGCTTGCCCTTGCCCTTGTAGAACTGCGCCGCACCCTTGATCGCGAGGTTATTCGACTCGGTCGCCCCCGAGGTCCAGATGATCTCCTTGGAATCGGCCCCGACCAGTGCTGCAACCTGTTCGCGTGCATCCTCGACCGCCTTTTCGGCCTCCCAGCCGTAGGCGTGAGATCGACTGGCCGGGTTGCCGAAATGTTCGGTCAGCCAGGGGACCATCTTCTCGGCCACTCTGAGGTCGACCGGTGTCGTTGCCGAGTAATCGAGATAGATCGGAAACTTGAGCATTGCGTTTCTCCGTAGCCTTGTGACTGTTTTCGTATCAGACCGCCACTGCGGTCATGTGCTTGAGACTGTTCAACAATTTTTCGAATGCGGCGCAAAAGCCGACGATGTCGTCCTCGGTGGTCCGGGTCCCCAGGCTCACCCTGATCGCGTTCCTCGCCAAATCCGGCTGCACCCCCATCGCGATCAGCGTGCGCGACGGCTCCGGATTCGCGCTCGAGCAGGCCGAACCGCTCGCGACTGCGAATCCCTCCCGATCCAGCTTGGCCACCAGCGTCTCGCCGTCTATGCCGTCCACCGAGAAGAAGCTGGTGTTGGCCAGACGCGGCGAGCCATCCGAGAAGACGCGCGCCCCACGCTGCACGACGAAGGCCTCCAGGCGGTCGCGCAGGCCTTCGAGGCGTCGTGCCTCCTCCTCGACCCGCGCGGCCGCGAGTTCGCTCGCGACCCCGAAACCGACGATGGCCGCGACATTTTCCGTCCCGGAACGCAGCCCCCGCTCCTGCCCGCCACCGGCGATCAGCGGTGCGAGTTCCACCCGTTTGTCCGCGATCAGTGCACCCGCGCCGAGCGGCCCGCCGATCTTGTGCGCGGAAAGCGTCAATGCGTGCACGCCGAGCGATCGAAAGTCCACCTTCACCTTGCCCAGCCCCTGGACGGCGTCGCTGTGAAACCATGCACCGGCGACCGACGCATCGGCGGCCAGCGCCCGGATGTCCTGCAGTACGCCGGTTTCGTTGTTCGCGAGCATCACCGACACCAGCGTGGGACGTTCATCGAGACAGGCACGCCAGTCGTTCATGTCGACGCGACCCGTCGCGTCGACATGGATCTCACGCACCTTCCACCCGGCCCGACCCAGTTGTCGAGCCGGCTCCCGCACACAGGGATGCTCGATCGCACTGAATGCAAGCATGGAGGGTTTGAGGCAGGCCGCTGCGCCCTTGAGAAACAGATTGTTCGCTTCCGAGCCGCCGCTGGTGAAGATCACCTCGGTCGGATGCGCACCCACCGACTGGGCCACCCGGGCGCGCGCCTCGTCGATCGCCGCGCGCGCATGTCTTCCATACTCGTGACGGCTGGAGGCATTGCCGAAGCGGCTGTCCAGCCACGGCAGCATCGCCTCGCGCACTGCGGGGTGCAGTGGCGAACTCGCGTTCCAGTCGAGGTAAGTCGGCGCAAACATGGAGGCTCGTCTTCCGATCAGGCCGTCGCTGCTTCGCGCAACGAGATCGTCGCGCGGCGACGCACTTCCTTGAGCACGTTCATGTCCGGATCGGGCTTGAGCTGCTGCTTCACCAGCGCCTCCAGCGTGACCGAATCGAGATACTCGTACATCCGCTTGTTCAGGTTCGCCCAAAGGTCGTGAGTCATGCAGCGATGCTCGTCGTGACAATTCTGCTTGCCGCCGCACTGGGTCGCGTCGAGGGGTTCGTCGACGGCGATGATGATGTCCGCGACGGTGATCGCGTCCATGCCACGCGCGAGCCGATAGCCGCCGCCGGGCCCCCGGACACTGCTGACCAGCTTGTAGCGCCTGAGCTTGCCGAACAACTGTTCCAGATAGGACAGGGAAATTCTCTGCCGATCGGCGATACCGGCCAAGGTGACCGGTCCGTCTTCCTCACGGGAGGCCAGATCGATCATTGCCGTAACCGCGAATCGTCCCTTGGTAGTCAGTCTCATGATGCGTTCCTCACGCTGCTTGCTTCGTGCAGGACAATACCTGAACGTTTCACTCAACTATACGGTTCCCGACAAAAATGGTCAACTACTCGGATGCTCGTCAGTCCACCAGTCTGGACAGCTTCTGCGCATCGAACTCATCGGTTCTTTCGACCGACTCGTCGAGGTGCACGCCTGCCTTCTCGAGTCGCTCGATCAGCACCTGTATCCGCCGGTCGGTCTCGACTGCGTGATCGAGCAGTCCGTGCAGCGCCTTGGCAAGCGGGTCGTCCATTTGCCGCGATACACCGTAGGCCGAAAAGCCCATCTGCTCGGCCTTGCGCTCACGGGCCTCGTCGCGGTCGGCGCTACGCCCCGGTTCGATGATGCGCGCCGGGTTACCGACCGCGGTTGCCCTCGGCGGAACGGGCTTCACGACGACTGCATTCGAACCGATTCTGGCCCCCTCGCCCACCGTGAAGCCTCCGAGCACCTTGGCGCCGGCACCCACGACGACTCCGTTCTCCAGCGTCGGATGGCGCTTGGTTCCGCGATAAAGCGACGTGCCGCCGAGCGTGACCGCCTGGTAGATCGTACATTCGTCACCGATCTCGGCGGTTTCGCCGATCACGACCCCCATGCCGTGGTCGATGAACACGCGACGGCCGATCTTGGCCCCGGGATGAATCTCGATGCCGGTCAGAAACCGAGCGACATGACTGATGAAGCGTCCCGCCCAATACAGATGATGGTTCCACGCTGCATGTGCAAGCCGGTGGAGAAATAACGCGTGCACCCCCGGGTAGCAGGTCAGCACCTCCCAGGTCGAGCGGGCGGCGGGATCACGCTCGCGAACGCTGGCGAGGTCTTCGCGCAGGCGACTGAACATGGGTGCATGTCTCCGATGATTTAAATATACCCGAGTATTTTAATCAGGTTTGCGCTGCAACGCACCCAGAATCCCGCGAAGAATGTTGACCTCCTCGCGCTCGAGACGGATCCGGCCATACAGACGACGGACCCTGGCAAGCAGTCGTCCGGGGTTGTCCGGCTTGTAGAATCCGCTGTCGGCCATCGCCTGTTCGAGGTGACGATGAAAGCCCTCGATGTCGTCGAAGGTGGCGAGCTCGCGCGTCGGCTCCTCCATCGGGGTCGGATCCAGGGCCGCGACGCGGCACTCGTAGCACAGCAACTGCACCGCTGCGCCCAGATTGAGCGATGAATAGACCGGGTTCGCGGGAATCGACACCGGCAGCGTGCACAGTGCGACCTCCTCGTTGGTCATGCCGCTGGCCTCGGCCCCGAACACGAGCGCAACCTCGCCTGCTGCGGCGTGGGTCACGATTTCCGGTGCGATCTGGCGCGCACTGCCGGGCGGCACCGACCACTCCCGGCGCCGTGCGGTGAGGGCTGCCGAAAAATGCGTGCCCGTCAAGGCCTCTTCAAGCGAGGCTACGACCACTGCCGCGTCGAGCACGTCGGTCGCACCGGAGGCACGGGCCTCGGCCACCGGATCGGGAAAGGACGCCGGCTCGACCAGGTACAGGCGATGCAGTCCCATGGTTTTCATCGCGCGTGCGGCCGCGCCGATGTTGCCGGGGTGACTGGTCCGGATCAGCACCACCCGGATGCGACCGAGCGCCGACATGCGGCCGACCTGAGGGTCATTCACGGTATGCATACATGATTTCAGCGCTCACGCAGGTCCGTTGCATTCATGGCTGGCATTTGATCCATCGGCCGTCATCGGCGCGGCCGGATCCGCCGGGATCACGATTGGGGTTAAAATGCTTCGTTTCATGCACCGACTTGGGCGGACACCCGCCAGCGAGACCTGACACATGCATCCCACCCTGAACATCGCCGTCAAGGCCGCCCGTCGGGCCGCCAGCATCATCAACCGCGCCTCGACGCAGATCGACCTCCTTCCGGTCCAGACCAAATCACCGAATGATTTCGTCACCGAGGTCGACCGGGCTGCCGAGGCCGCGATCATCGATGTGTTGCGGGATGCCTATCCACAACACGGGATTCTAGCAGAGGAGTCGGGTCAGACCGGCGAAGGCGAGTATCAGTGGATCATCGATCCGCTCGATGGCACGACCAACTTCATCCACGGTTTTCCGCAGTATGCGATCTCGATCGCGCTGGCCCGTAATGGGGTGCTGGAACAGGCGGTCGTGTTCGATCCGACCCGCAACGAACTGTTCACCGCCAGCAAGGGCGCCGGCGCCTACCTGAACGAACGCCGCATCCGGGTCTCGAAACGTATTCGCCTGGGCGAGGCCCTGATCGGGACCGGTTTTCCGTTCCGCGAGTTCGACCACATGGACGCCTATCTCGCGATGTTTCGAGACCTGACCCAGCGCACCGCCGGTATCCGCCGTCCGGGCGCGGCCGCGCTCGATCTCGCCTACGTGGCCTGTGGCCGCCTGGACGGGTTCTGGGAGATGGGTCTTCAGCCATGGGACATGGCGGCGGGGGTATTGCTGATCCAGGAGGCAGGCGGCCTGGTCAGCGACCTGGCCGGAGACGCGGACTTCATACGCTCGGGCAATATCGTAGCCGGTGGCCCCAAGATATTCGGTCAGTTGCTACCGGTCATTCAGGCGCACAGACCCGCCAGCCTGACGGCCTGACCGGACGATCGTCACGCGTCCGGGGTGCCCAGCAACTCCCGGATGACCCCCCTGAGCCAGCGGTTGCCCAGGTCGTCGTGATAGCGCTCATGCCAGTTTTGCTTCACCGCATAATCCGGCAGTTCGAACGGTACCGGATATGAGATGAACTCGCCGCGCCCGGCCAGCATTTCCCCGAGCCGTTCGGGGATGGTCACCAGCAGGTCGGTGCGTTCGATGACGAAGGCGACACCGAGAAAGGTCGGCAGCCTGACCGCGATCCGGCGCGTTATGTTCTGACGCGCCAGTTCGTGGTCGACATGCAGATGACCCGTACCGGAGGTCGTCACCACCGCATGATCCTCGGCCTCGAACTGTGACAGGCTGAGGCCGCCCCGTATCCGCGGATGATGCGTGCTTGCCAGGCAGACGTAATTCTGTCTGAACAGTGCCTGCTGGTAGAAGCCCGCATCGAGCTGGGGCATGAAACCCAGCGCCAGATCCGCCTCCCCGGATTCGAGCATGCGTGCCGTATCGGTCGACAGATTCACCACTTCGATCTTGATGCCGGGCGCCACCTTGCGCAGCCATGCCCAGAGCGTGGGCAGCAGCACGAGCTGGGAGATGTCGGGCATCGCGATCGTGAAGGTGCGCTGGACCGTGGCGGGATCGAATTCGGAGCGGTGTCCCATCGCCGCATGCAATGCTTCGATTGCGTGCCTTATCGGTTCGACCAACTCTTCACCCAGCGGGGTCGGGTCCATGCCGGACGAGGTTCGCACGAACAGAGGATCGTCGTAATGCGCGCGCAGCTTGCCCAGCGCGATGCTGACGGCCGGCTGGCCCAGACCGAGCTGATCGGCTGCGCGACTGACGCTTCGCGTCTTGTAGATCTCATCGAAGACCTGGAGGAGCCGGATATCGAGCGACATTTTGGACATGGGTTTTATTCGATTTAAGAATATTATTTATTCGATGCATTGCATGGATCGAATTGTGCGCCAAGCCTATAGTTCGTTCCACAGAAACGTCACTGATGCCTGGAAAACGATTGATGATCGATTTCGCACCGCGCTTCACGTGCGGCCCTCGTCCAACATTGGAGACGCGAACATGCACCAGCTCGGAACCCTGGAAGACCTGCCCCTCGAATACCGCGAAGCCCTGACCGCCCAGAATCTGGTGCCGCTGTGGCCCAGCCTCCGCGCGGTACTGCCGCCGGGCCAGCCCGGTTCGCGTACCAAGCCGACCTTCTGGTCGTATGCGGCGCTGCGTCCGCTGCTGATCCAGGCCGGCGAGCTGACCCCGATCGAGAAAGCCGAGCGTCGCGTGCTGGTGCTGGCCAACCCCGGCCATGGACTGGAGAAGATGCAGGCCAGTTCGTCGATGTACCTCGGCATGCAGCTGCTGTTGCCGGGGGAGTGGGCGCCGGCGCACCGGCATACGCCAAACGCAGTTCGCATGATCGTCGAGGGCGAAGGAGCCTACACGACGGTGGATGGCGAGAAATGCCCGATGAGCCGCGGCGACCTGATCCTGACCCCGACCGGCCTGTGGCATGAGCATGGTCACGACGGCAGCGAACCGATGGTCTGGCTGGATGTGCTCGATCTGCCGCTGATCTGCTACACCGAGACGTCCTATGCAGTCGAGGGCAAGGTGCAGGATGTCATCGCATCGCAGCTCGAACGCAATTACGCGCGCGGCGGCCTGGTGCCGTCCCCGGTGTTCTCCCGCGACAGCGAGCGCCGCTACCCGATGCTGCGTTACCCGTGGGCGGAAGCGCGCGCCGCACTGCGGAATCTGACCGAAACCCAGCCGCAGATCGACGCGGTGCAGGTCGCGTACGTCACGCAGTTCGCGCCTGAACGCCGCCACACATCCTCAACCCATTCGACATGGAGAGTACCCAAATGAGCCAGACCAACTACCTGTGGAACCCCTCCCCGGTCTATTCCCTGCCGGTCCGCGGCAGCGACGCACGACTGCCGGTCAAGCGCATCTTCTGCGTGGGCCGCAACTATCACGCCCATGCGGTGGAGATGGGTCGTCCGGTCGACAAGGCCACGATGAGCCCGTTCTACTTCCTGAAGGACGCTTCGAGCCTGATCGAGTCCGGCGCGACCGTGCCCTACCCGACCGGCACGTCGAACTATCACTTCGAGATGGAACTGGTCGTGGCGATCGGCAAGCCCGGTTTTCGTGTCGCCGAAGCGGACGCCGATGACATGATCTACGGCTATGCCGCCGGTCTGGACATGACCCGCCGCGATCTGCAGCTCGTCGCCCGTGAGCAGGGCCGACCGTGGGACCTCGGCAAGAACTTCGAGAACTCTGCGGTGTGCTCCGAGATCGTGCCGGCTGCCGGGCTGGGCGTGCTCGAGAAGGGCGCGATCGACCTGAAGGTCAACGGCGAGACCAAGCAGAGCTCCGACCTGTCGAAGCTGATCTGGAATGTGCGCGAGATCATCGCGGACCTGTCGAAATTCTATCACCTGGAGCCGGGTGACCTGATCTACACCGGTACGCCGGAAGGTGTGGGTGCGGTTCAGCCGGGCGACATGATCACCGGCCATGTCGATGGGGTGGGCGACGTCGCGCTGACCATCGGCCCTGCCGAATAAGTAAACGAGGAGACACACATGACGCAACAAGGAAGAATGGGTCGCATCTACCATGCCAGCGGTGTCGAACGGCTGGTGCGCAACGAACTGTGGAAAGGTCGCAGCGCCAAGCGTTTCTATGACGCAATGGAGTGGTTGTACGGCTGGAACGTCACGAACTGCCTGACCAAGAATTGAAGGGGGATTCCATCTATGAAACTGCACAACTTCTTTCGCAGCGGCACCTCGCATCGCCTGCGGATCGCACTGAACCTGAAGGGCCTGGCATACGAATACGTGCCGGTCGACCTGCGCAGCAACGAGCACCAGCGGGAAGCGTTCAAGGCGCTGAACCCGCAGCAACTGGTGCCGGCGCTGACCGACGGAGCACTGACGCTGATCCAGTCGCCCGCGATCATCGAGTGGCTGGAAGAGCGTCATCCCGAGCCGCCGCTGCTGCCGGCGAGCGCCGAGGACCGGGCCAGGGTGCGCGCGCTGGCGGCCATCGTCGGGTGCGACATCCATCCGATCAACAACAAGCGCATTCTGGACTATCTGCGCAAGGAATTCGGTTGCGACGAGACGGCAGTGAAGGCCTGGTGCGGGACGTGGATCGCGGCGGGATTCGACGCGCTCGAAGCGCTGCTCGCCGCGGACACCCGTCGCGGCCGGTTCTGCTTCGGAGACACGCCGACGCTGGCCGACGTATACCTGATTCCGCAGGTCGAGAGCGCGCGTCGCTTCGAGGTCGACCTGGCGCGCTGGCCGATCATCGTGTCGATCGACGAGGCCTGCAACGCGTTGCCGGCCTTCAGCGCCGCCGCACCGGGCAGACAGCCCGACGCGCCGAAGTGAGTCCGCCCGAGCACACGTATCCAGCATCAGCATCAGCATCAGCTGATTCGAACAAGACTTGCACCAAAACCACACACGAGGAGAGAAACATCCGTAATTCGATCATCAAGAGCCTTAGGGCCTGCTCTCATTTGCGGTGGCGGATCGCGTGGGTCAGCCTGGCTCTACCGGCCTGCTGGCACTAGGTATCCGGACCGCTGCGGCACATATCGCGATCGTGCAGGCCGACATCCGCATGGGACCGCTCTTCTATGCAACGATCCCGTTCCTCGTGATGGTCCTGTTCCTGCTGGTCGTGATTGCGGCCGTGCCGGAGATCGCGACCTGGCTGCCCTCACTGATGACGAACAGTTGATTTCCCGCCCGGCCTTCGGGCCGGCGCACCCTATCGGTGCTTGAACCCGCCTGCGAATGCATCCGAACATGAACCAATCATCGCTCACCACACACGCCGACGAAACGGGCGACCGCGATCGGAGCCCGACGTCGGCGCGGTCCCGGCGGCCTGCCCGCGGGTGCGCAGGCAGAAACGATCCGGCCTGTGCCGCTCAGACGGCCAGGTGCGACCAGCCGCGGTAGGCGGCAGCATGCAGCGGGACGTTATGCACCCGCAGGATATCCACGCCCTTCGCACACAGGTCGAGTGAAGCGCCCAGCGTGGTGAGGTCCTTGATGTCGTTCGTCAGGGCCGAAAAATTCTTCATGAAGGACTTGCGCGAGTGGCCGACGAGCACGCGCAGCCCGTATCGGCGGAAGCGATCTATTTCACGCAGAATCTTCAGCGACTGCAGCGCGTCCTTGCCGAAGCCGATGCCCGGGTCGAAGACGATCCGATTCAGGTCGAGCCCCGCCTTGTCCCACCTCTCGATCCGGTCCGTCAGCCACTGCTCGACCGCTGCGACGGGATCGCAATCTGCCGGCAGCGTGACGGCCGGATCGACCGGAACGCTCAGCTGATGCATGGCCACCCAGTCCTTGCCGCTGCCCTGTGCGAACTCGATCATCGCGGGGTCCGTCAGACCGCTGACGTCATTGATCATGTCCACACCGAGTTCGAGCGCCCGCCGCGCGGTTTCCGGATGACGCGTATCCACGCTGATCTGCGGGCGCAACAGTGCCCCGCCGAAACGATCGATCAGACGCTCGAGCACCGGTGCGATACGCGCCCATTCGCTGTCCGCCGGGATCGCCTGGGCGCCGGGACGCGTCGACTCACCGCCGACATCGATGATGTGCACGCCGGCGTCGATCATTGCGCCCAGATGGACATCGAGCGTCTCGATCTGCTGATACCGACCGCCATCGCTGAAGGAGTCCGGCGTCGCGTTCAGGATACCCATCCACAGCGGGACCGGCCGGCCCAGCTCGACCGAGCACTCGATCAAGGTCCGACCCCCGTGCCCGGGCACGACCAGGCGAGGCTGCAGCGCCACCAGCGGTGTCAGCACGAACTGCCGACGGTGCAGGTCGCGATGCGGGATCGTCAGTCGGGGCGTGTCGATGCGCGCCTCGCCCCACAGCAGGATGTCGATATCGATCGTCCGCGGCGACCAGCGATCATCGTCGTTGCGCCCCAGATTGGCCTGGATCTCGTCGATCCATTCGCTCATGCGCTCCGGGGAGCATGCTGGCATTTCGCATTCGAGCGCCAGGTTCAGGTACGGAAGATTCCAGTCCGTGCGGGCGGATTCGGGCAGCAACGCCGGCGTTTCGACCACCGGCGAAATCCGTCGAACGACCACTCCCCTTGCCTGCAACTGCACGATGGCGCTTTCGAGGTGGGCGCACCGATCGCCCAGGTTCGACCCCAGGCCAAGATAGACGAACATGAACGACCCTTGTGTAGTTTTATCCAATGCCCAGCGTACGCGGGAGTCGTCCGAACCAGCTCGACCTGAAAGACACCCCGGGATCGAGACCGAATGATGCCCGGAGCGAGCGCTCAATGGAACACCTGCTTGAAGCGCTCGCCGGTTGCTGCGTTCTGCAGAACAGGTGAGTAACAGAACGCGCCCCGATGATCATCTCCTCCGGAGTGACTGCGATCAGTCTGCCCGTCCAGGATCTGCGAGCCGCAACGCGTGGGAAATCATTATGATCGAAATCGTGGTGCGTGCATCAGCAGAGCTGCCAACGCGGGCCAGAACATTGCTACGATCGCCTACCGCGGTCGAATCCAACCTCCAGTCAGGGAAACTTCACGCAGATGTCCCCATCGACGCCCACCTCTACTCGAGTACCCGACACCCGCAAGACCCGGAGCACACCGCGCGGCCGCCAGCTCGACCCCAAAGCGCTCGACGAGATCTCCGCTCTGTTGAACGGCAAGGGGCGTGGTCGCGACCAGCTCATCGAGCACCTGCACACACTCCAGGATCGATTCGGCTGCCTGTCTCTTCGGCATTTGCGGGCCTTGTCGCACTGGATGAATCTTCCGATGGCCGCCGTCTACGAGACCGCGACGTTCTATGCCCACTTCGACATCGTGCGGGACGGAGAAGTGCCTCCGGCACCGATCACGATCCGGGTCTGTGATTCGCTGTCCTGTCAGCTGGCCGGTGCCCAATCCCTGCATGCCGCACTGACTGCCGCGCACGACCCGTCCGAAGTCAGGGTGACACGCGCCCCCTGCATGGGCCGCTGCGAGGACGCACCGGTGGTCGAGATCGGTCATCGTCACCTCGGCCATGCGACGCCGACGGCGGTGCAGCGAGTGCTCGACTCGCGTGACCTTCATCCTCAACCAGTGAGCTGGCAACGGCTGTCGGAATATCGCAGCGAAGGCGGCTATGCGCTGCTCGAACACGCGCGCGATGGCGAGGTCGGACTCGACGAACTCACCCGCCTGCTCGAAGCGTCCGGGCTGCGCGGGCTTGGTGGCGCCGGTTTTCCGACCTTCCGGAAATGGCAGTTCGTCCGCGCCGAGCCGGCGCCCCGCTACGTCGTCATCAACGCCGACGAGGGCGAACCCGGCACATTCAAGGATCGGTTCTATCTCGAACAGGCGCCACACCGGTTTCTCGAGGGTGCACTGGTCAGCGCCTGGGCCGTCGAGGCCAGTGCGATCTATATTTATCTGCGCGATGAATACCCCGGCCTGCACCAGGTCTTGCGCGACGCGATTGGCGAGCTCGAGGCGGCCGGTCTGGTCCAACCCGGCTTCATCGTGATGCGCCGCGGCGCGGGTGCGTACATCTGCGGCGAGGAATCCGCGCTGATCGAGTCGCTCGAGGGCAAACCCGGCAAACCCAGGCACCGCCCGCCCTTCGTTGCACAGAAAGGCTTGTTCGACCGACCCACGCTGGTGAACAACGTCGAGACGGTCTACTGGATTCCTCTGCTGTATGAGCGCGGCGCCGCGTGGTTTGCGGATCAGGGCCGCCATGGACGCAGGGGCCTGCGCAGTTTCTCGGTGTCCGGCCGGGTCAATAAACCTGGGGTGCATCTCGCCCCGGCAGGCATCACCTTGCGCGAGCTCGTCGACGAACACTGTGGTGGGATGCTGGAGGGGCATGCGTTGCTTGCCTACCTTCCCGGCGGAGCCTCGGGTGGCATCCTGCCGGCCTCCAAGGCCGACATCCCGCTCGATTTCGATACCCTGCAGCCCTACGGCTGCTTCATCGGCTCGGCTGCCGTGATCGTCGTTTCGGACAAAGATGATCTGCGCACCGTAGCGCGCAATCTGATGGCCTTCTTTGCCGATGAATCCTGTGGCCAATGCACGCCCTGCCGCGTAGGAACCGAGAAGATGCTGACGCTGCTCGCCCGCGACGAATGGGACGCCGACCAGCTCGGACGCCTGGCGCAGGTGATGCAGGACGCGTCGATCTGCGGCCTCGGACAGGCCGCACCGAACCCGGTACTGGGACTACTCCGGTACTTTCCCAAGCAACTCGCGCAGCAAGGCGTCACCGTGCGGGGCGAGAACAGGGATGCAGCGCAATGACGATGATCACCCGGAATCCCGCGACGGCGAGCGCGCAGGTCGAAGCCTTCGAAATCACGCTCGATGGCGTTGCGGTTCAGGCCTTTTCCGGCGAGACCTTGTGGCAGGTGGCCAAGCGGGCGGGTGAGCTCATCCCCCACCTCTGCTTCAAGGACGCGCCGGGCTATCGTGCCGATGGCAACTGCCGAGCATGCATGGTCGAGATCCAGGGCGAACGCACGCTGGCGGCGAGCTGCATCCGGACCGCCGCGCCCGGGATGGTCGTCAAGAGCGCCAGTTCCGAGCGTGCCCGCAGTTCCCGCAAAGGGGTGCTGGAACTGCTGCTCGCGGATCAGCCTGCGCGCGAACGCAGCCCGGACCGCTCCAGCCACTTCTGGGACATGGTCGAACAGCTCGGGATCGATGCCGTGGCGGTGCGGCAGAGTCTCCCCGCACGCCGCAACGAAACGTCCAGCCCGGACACTTCGCATCCCGCGATGCATGTGGACCTGCATGCATGCATCGGCTGCAATCTGTGTGTCCGGGCGTGCCGAGAGGTCCAGGTCAACGACGTGATCGGGCTCGCCCATCGCGGGCCATCGTCACGGATCGTGTTCGATTTCGAGGATCCGATGGGCGACAGCACCTGCGTGGCCTGCGGAGAATGCGTACAGGCCTGTCCGACCGGCGCACTGATGCCGGCCACGATCGTCGATGCCACCGGCCGCGGCGACTCGGCCTGCGCCGATCGCACGGTAGATTCGGTCTGCCCCTACTGCGGGGTCGGCTGCCAGCTCACCTACCACGTCAAGAACGAGAAGGTCGTCTTCGTCGAAGGCCGCAACGGCCCATCCAACGAGAACCGTCTGTGCGTGAAGGGCCGCTTCGGCTTCGACTACCCGAACCACCCTTCGCGCCTGACCATGCCGCTGATCCGTCGGGAAGGCGTGCCCAAGGGCCTCGACCCGAGCTTCGACCCCGCCGAGCCGCTCACGCACTTCCGCGTCGCGAACTGGGACGAGGCGCTGGACTTTGCCGCCGCCGGCCTGCGACGCCTGCGCGACGAACACGGCCCCAATGCGCTGGCCGGCTTCGGCAGCGCCAAGTGTTCCAATGAGGAAGCCTGGCTGTTCCAGAAGCTGGTTCGCACCGGTTTCCATTCCAACCATGTCGACCACTGCACGCGGCTGTGCCACGCCAGTTCGGTTGCCGCGCTGATGGAGTGCATCGGCTCGGGTGCGGTCACCGCTTCCTTCATGCAGGCGCAGCAGGCCGACGTGGTCATCCTCACCGGCTGCAACCCGACCGTCAACCACCCGGTCGCCGCCACCTACTTCAAGCAGGCGGCCAAGCGCGGCACCAAGCTCATCGTGCTCGACCCACGTGGCATCACCATGGGCACCTACGCGCATCGCATGGTGCGCTTCACGCCGGGCAGCGACGTGTCGCTGCTCAACGCCATGCTCAACGTCATCGTCACCGAGAAGCTCTACGACGAGGCCTACATCGCCGGACACACCGAAGGGTTCGAGGCGCTGAAGGCCCATGTCGCACCGATGACACCCGAAGCCATGTCACCCGCCTGCGGCGTCGCCCCCGATGAGATCCGCGACATCACCCGCCTGTATGCCCAAGCCGAACGCGCGATGATCTTCTGGGGCATGGGCATCTCGCAGCACACCCACGGCACCGACAACGCGCGCGGCCTGATCTCGCTCGCGCTCGCCACTGGCCAGATCGGCCGACCGGGCACCGGCCTGCATCCACTGCGCGGCCAGAACAACGTGCAGGGGGCGTCCGATGCCGGCCTCATCCCGATGGTCTTCCCCGACTACCAGCCGGTGGGTGACGTGCAGATCCGTGCCGCCTTCGAGGAGCTGTGGAACACCCCGCTCGCGGACAAACCCGGCCTCACGGTAGTCGAGATCATGCACGCCATTCATGACGGCACCATCCGCGGCATGTACATCCAGGGCGAGAACCCGGCGATGTCCGACCCCGACCTCGATCATGCACGCGGCGCACTCGCCAGGCTCGAACACTTCGTGGTGCAGGACATTTTCGTCACCGAAACCGCTCAGTTCGCCGACGTCATCCTGCCCGCCTCCGCCTGGGCCGAGAAGGACGGCACCGTCACCAACACCAACCGCCAGGTGCAGATGGGCCGCGCCGCCGTGCCGCTGCCCGGCGACGCCCGCCCCGACTGGTGGATCATCCAGGAAGTCGCTCGCCGCCTCGGCCTCGACTGGCATTACACCCACCCGCGCGACGTGTTCGCCGAGATGAAGCGCGGCATGCACTCGCTCGACCACATCACCTGGGAACGGCTCGAAGCCGAGCAATCCGTCACCTACCCCTGCCCCGCGGACGACGCGCCCGGCATGGATGTGGTGTTCGGCGACCGCTTTCCCACCGCCAGCGGTCGCGCCCGTTTCCGTCCCACCGTCCCGCTGCCGCCCGACGAGCCGATCGACGACGCCTACCCGACCGTGCTCATCACCGGCCGTCAGCTCGAACACTGGCACACCGGCTCCATGACCCGCCGCGCCACCGTGCTCGACACGCTGGAACCTGCGGCCGTGGCCACACTGGCCCCCGGCGAACTCGCCCGTATGGGCCTCGAACCGGGCGCCGCGCTGACGATCGAAACCCGCCGCGGGAAGATTGTGCTGACCGCCCGCAGCGATCCGCTGATGCCCGAAGGCATGGTCTTCGTGCCCTTCTGCTATGTGGAAGCCGCGGCGAACATCCTGACCAATCCGGCGCTTGACCCCTATGGGAAGATTCCGGAATTCAAGTACGCGGCGTGCAGGCTTGGCCCGGGAGACCCGGCGGTGCCGGGCTGATGCAGGTGCATCTGCCGGACGACGCTGGTCACAGCCCCTTCGATCCTCCGCTCACAAAGGCCCTGGTCGGCGCCGCGCAGCACTTCGCCGCGAATCGCGATTTCGCCGGCTGGGGTCAAGGGCGCACGGTCTAATCGTAATTGAGGTACTTGAAGCGGGGGTCGTCAGGCGTTCCTTCCAGGCTCGAACCTTCCTCCATGCCGGGCTGCCACATGATCACCTCCTCGATCTTGCGGGCCAGCTCGAAGTCCTTGTGGGTGATGCCTTTTGCGGCGTGATTCACCAGCTTGACCGTCACGAAAGCATATGAAACGGCCAGATCGGGATGGTGAAACGCGGCCTCGGCCAGATGTCCCACCGCATTGACCACCATCAGCGTCGATTTCCAGCCGCTGGTCTTGTATTTGCGTCGTATCCAGCCGTTTTCCAGATACCACTTCGGCAATTCCTCCTCCAGGCGCTGCTGCACCTCGGCGTCCGAATAGACCTCTTCATGTTTGCGCGCTCTCCAGTTCATTGCAGCCCTCCTTGCAGGGACGGATAGTCAGGATCGACATACTGGATATAGCCGATCGTCGCACGCGGGTCCATAACTGTGTCGTCGCGCCGGCATGTGCGCCCCCGCCGCCGCGGCAACGATGCGCTGTCGCACCCTGGACGTCAGCCGTGAGGCGCCCGGGTCATTCGGTGCTGGTAAGATATCGCCGCAGCCGCAGTGGCGCCAGCCGCCGTGCGTCCGCGTTCGTGCGGCGCATGTGCTTCGGTGGCAGATGCGCCGACCAGGATTGGCCCGCCCGGCCGCGCGGATCACCCGCGCGGTCCCGCACGGCACCCGATCCGGCATCGACATGAATCAGGGCGGGCTCGTGAGTCCGCCAAAGAGTGAGCTTATGAATTCCGCGACCGTGGCGGACGCAATGTCCAGCCACACCCCGATGATGCAGCAGTATCTGGTGCTCAAGGCGCAGCACCCCGACACGCTGCTCTTCTACCGCATGGGGGACTTCTACGAGCTCTTCTTCGACGACGCGGAAAAAGCCGCCCGGCTGCTCGACATCACGCTGACAACACGGGGTCAGTCGGCCGGCCAGCCCATCAAGATGGCCGGCGTTCCCTTTCACGCGCTCGAGCCCTACCTGGCCAAGCTGGTCAAGCTCGGCGAGTCGGCAGTCATCGCCGAGCAGGTCGGCGAACCGGGTGCGACCAAGGGTCCGATGGAGCGTGCGGTCAGCCGCATCGTGACGCCCGGCACACTCACAGATGCCGCGCTGCTCGATGAGCGGCGCGACGCGCTGCTGCTGGCCGCGACGCTGCATCGGGGACAGCTCGGGCTGGCGTGGCTGAATCTGGCCAATGGCGATCTGGTGCTGATGGAGTGCGCCGCCGAACAACTGCAGCACCAGTTCGAGCGCCTGCGTCCGGCCGAAGTGCTGACCCCGGACGGTCTGTCCCTGCCCTTGCTCGAATCGCTGTCGCCGGTACTCAGACGGCTCGCAGACTGGCAGTTCGACCGGGAAACCGGACAGCGGCTGCTGACCGAGCATTTCGGCACCCGCGATCTGGCCGGCTTCGGGGCCGAAGGACTTGGCGTCGCGATCGCCGCCGCGGCCGCACTGTTCGACTACGCGCGCAGCACGCAACGCCAGAGCCTGGACCACATCACGACGCTGCGGGTCGAGCGCGAGAGCGCGTTCCTGCGCATGGATGCGGCTACGCGGCGCAATCTGGAGCTGACCGAAACACTGCGGGGCGAGGCCTCCCCGACCCTGCTCTCGCTGTTCGACCATTGCGTCACCAGCATGGGGGCGCGCTGGTTGCGGCACGCGCTGCATCACCCCTTTCGCGACAGTCGTCCCGCGGCGGCCAGACATGCGGTCATCGCCGAATTCATCGGTGACGGCGACGGCATGCGCCTCGCCGCGGTGCGCGCCGCGTTGCGCGGCGTCGCGGACATCGAGCGCATCTGCAGCCGTATTGCGCTGCGCAGCGCCCGGCCGCGCGATCTGGCCGCGCTGCGCGACAGTCTGGCACGCCTGCCGGAGCTGGCCTCGACGCTGCTGAACCCGCAGGCCGAACTGTTGTGCGCGCTGGCCGACGATGTACGGACACCGCATCCGGTGCTCGATTTGCTGACCCGAGCGGTGGCCTCGGATCCGGCGGTCGCACTGCGGGACGGGGGCGTGATCGCACCGGGTTTCGATGCCGAACTCGACGAACTGCGGGACATCCAGAACAACTGTGGAGAGTTCCTGCTCGCACTCGAGACCCGGGAACGGGCGCGCACGGGTATCTCGAACCTGAAGGTCGAGTTCAATCGGGTCCATGGCTTCTTCATCGAGGTCAGCCGCGCCAACAGCGACAAGGTACCCGACGACTACCGGCGGCGCCAGACGCTGAAGAATGCCGAGCGCTACATCACCCCGGAACTCAAGGCCTTCGAGGACAAGGCCTTGTCGGCCCAGGAGCGCGCGCTCGCGCGCGAGAAGATCCTGTTCGAGGCACTGCTGGACGCACTTGCCGAAGCGGTGCCGGTCTTGCAGCGCATCGCCCGCGCCCTGGCCACGCTGGACGGCCTGGCTGCGCTCGCTGAAACCGCTTTGCGTCACGGGTACATCTGCCCCGTGTTCGTCGACCAGCCCGGGATGGAGATCGTCGCCGGGCGCCACCCGGTGGTCGAGCGCCAGGTCGAGCACTTCATTGCCAACGACTGCGCGCTGTCGCCGATCCGGCGCATGCTGATGATCACCGGGCCGAACATGGGCGGAAAGTCGACGTTCATGCGCCAGGTCGCGCTGATCGCACTGCTGGCCCACGTCGGCAGCTTCGTGCCGGCCGACGCGGCCCGGATCGGACCCCTGGACGCGATCTTCACGCGGATCGGCGCATCCGACGATCTCGCCTCCGGTCGATCGACCTTCATGGTGGAAATGACCGAAGCATCGGCGATCCTGCACGGTGCGACAGGGCACAGCCTGGTCCTGATGGACGAGATCGGCCGCGGGACCTCGACCTTCGACGGCCTTGCGCTGGCCTTCGCGATCGCGCGCCACCTGCTCGAGCGCAATCGTTGTCTGACCTTGTTCGCGACACACTATTTCGAGCTGACCCGCCTGACCCAGGATTACGCCGAGTGCGCCAACGTACACCTGGACGCGGTCGAACATCGGCACCGGATCGTGTTTCTGCATGCGCTGGAAGAAGGGCCGGCCAGCCAGAGCTATGGTATCGAGGTGGCCGCACTGGCCGGGGTCCCGGCCGCGGTGATCCGGGATGCAAGACGCCGCCTGCGTGCGCTGGAGAACCGTGAGGTGGCCGCCGGTCCGCAGGCCGATCTGTTCATCGATCTGCCCGAACCCGAGCCGGAGACCCTGTCGCATCCGGTGCTGACCGAACTCGCCGACATCGACCCGGACGCGCTGTCGCCGCGCGAGGCGCTCGAGCGGCTCTACGCGCTCAAGCGCATGCTGAACTGAAGCCGATGAGCACCCCGATCGACATCAGCGAGGAAGGCGGGATCCGCTACCTGCATTTCGGCTCGGAATGGGTTCAGGGCGCGATGCGCATCCGTGCGCCGGACGCGCTCGAGCTGGTCTACACGCGGGAGATGATGTCCGGCCTGCTGCTCAGACCGGAGGGTTGGCCACGCAATGCCCTGGTGATCGGATTGGGCGCGGCCTCGATCACGAAGTTCCTGTACCGGCACTGTCCCTGGACCCGCATACAGGTCGTCGAGATCGAACCACGCGTGGTCGCTGCGGCCCGCCAGTTCTTTCGTCTCCCCGACGACGACCGGCGACTGGCCATCCAGATCGGGGACGGGGTCGACTATGTGCTGCGGACCGAGCGTCATTTCGATGCGATCCTGGTCGACGGCTATGATCGCAATGCGCGCGCAGGCGCGCTCGACACGCTGCCCTTTTATGCCGCCGTCCGTGGCCGGCTGTCCGACCAGGGCTTGATGGCGGCGAACCTGTTCGGACGCTCGCGGGGTTTTCGAGCCAGTGTGGAACGCATCATCCAGGCCTTCGACGATCGCGCCATCGCGTTTCCATCCTGCGACAGCGGCAACGTGATCGCGCTGGCCGCGGACGGCGAGCCGATCTCGCTGCCGGTCGCGGAGATTCGCCAGCGCGCGCATGAACTGAAGCAGCGTACCGGCCTGGACCTTCTGCCGACGGTCGCACGCGTCGAAGCGTCGGGCAGCCTTCCCGGCGGGAGGCTGATACTGTGATCGAACGTGTGGATTGCGTCGTGATCGGCGCCGGCGTGGTCGGACTGGCGTGCGCGCGGGCCCTCGCGCTGGCCGGCCGCGAAGTGTTGATCCTGGAGGCGGCGCCGCACTTCGGGGCCGGCGCTTCGAGTCGCAACAGCGAGGTCATCCACGCCGGCCTCTACTACCCGCCCGGTTCTCTGAAGGCGCGTCTGTGCGTGCGCGGGCGCGACCTGCTCTACGCGTACTGCGACGCACGCGGCGTCGCGCACCGTCGCTGCGGCAAGCTGGTGGTCGCCACGTCCGACGAACAACGCGGGCGACTCGGGGAGATCGCCCGCGCGGCGCACGCCAACGGGGTCGGCGATGTACGTCTGATCGAATCGGCCGACGCGCGCGCGCTGGAACCCGAGCTGAGCTGCGTCGCGGCGCTGCATTCGCCGTCCACCGGCATCGTCGACAGCCACGGCATGCTGCTGGCGCTGCTCGGCGACGCAGAGAACGCCGGTGCGATACTCGCGCTGAAGACCCCGGTGCGCGACGGTCGGGTAGTCGAAGACGGCCTGCTGCTCAACACCGGCGGCGAGGCACCGATGAGCGTCACTGCGAACACCGTGATCAATGCCGCCGGGCTTTTCGCACCCCTGCTCGCATCACGCCTGCAAGGCCTGCCGCCGGCATGGGTCGCACCCGCCCGCTTCGCCAAGGGCAGTTATTTCTCGCTGCGCGGCCGGACCCCGTTCTCCCACCTCGTCTATCCGGTGCCGGAACCCGGTGGCCTCGGCGTCCACCTGACACTGGACCTGCAGGGGCGGGCGCGTTTCGGCCCGGACGTGGAATGGCTGGATCCGGCCATCGTCGCAGCACACGACTTCTCGCAGCCCGAGCCGTTCGACTATCGTGTCGATCCGGCGCGCCTGCGTGGCTTCGACGACGCGATCAGGCGTTACTGGCCCGCCCTGCCCGACGATGCGCTGACGCCGGACTATGCCGGCATTCGTGCCAAGATCGTCGGTCCCGGCGAAGCTCCGGCGGACTTCAGGATCGACACCCGGACCGAACACGGCATCTCCGGTCTCATCAATCTGTTCGGCATCGAGTCGCCCGGCCTGACCTCCTGCCTCGCCATCGGCGAAGAGGTGCTTCGCGCGTCCGATCCGCGCTGAAGCGGGCTCGTCGCGGGATCGTGTCCGTGCGCAACGCTCAGGCCGGTTCGATCTCCTCGACCGGCACCCGCCAAAGGCACTGGCCCTTGGTCGCCTTGTCGATGTCGACGATCACCTTGTCGTGCTCGGCGAGTTCGTCGGCCGATGCCCGGATGATGCGGATCGGCGCCCTGTCGCCCAGCCGAGCGGCGGATTCGCTGGCGTCTGGCGCCGGCTCGTCGAGCTGCATGATCAGGCTCTCCTGACCGCGGGTCATCGCCAGATAGACTTCCGCCAGGATCTCGGCGTCGAGCAGGGCACCGTGCAATGTACGATGTGCATTCTCGATCTGATGGCGGTCACACAGGGCGTCCAGCGAAGCCTTCTTGCCCGGGTTCTGCTCCTTGGCCATCCTGAGCGTATCGATGACGCCGCTGCAGACCCGTTCCAGCGGTTCGCGCCCAAGCAGCTTCAGTTCGTGATTCAGGAAGCCTACGTCGAAGCTCGCATTGTGGATGACCAGCTCCGCGTCACGCACGAAGGCTTCGAAGTCCCCCACGACATCCCGAAACCTGGGTTTGTCGGCCAGGAACTCCTCGGTGATGCCATGCACCGCGATCGCCTCTGCGGCGATGCCGCGTTCCGGGTTCAGGTAGACATGGTAGTGGCGACCGGTCAGGTTGCGGTTCAGCAGTTCAACGCAACCGATCTCGATCACGCGGTCGCCGTTGCGCCAGTCGAGGCCGGTCGTTTCGGTGTCCAGTACGATCTGTCTCAAGCATCACCCTCCATTGATTTCATCATGTTGCGGACCTGTTCCGGGTCGGGACATGCCTGGCGGTGAACGGCTCACAGCGCGGCTCAACCATCGACCGTCACACCGGCCCTTCGCACCGCGTCCACGCCTTTGCGTGCGAGTTCGTCTGCCCGCTCGTTCTCGGCATGGCCAGCATGGCCCCTGACCCAGATCCACTCCAGACGGTGTGTTCCGGTGGCCTTGTCCAGCGCCTGCCAAAGGTCGACATTCTTGACCGGTGTCTTCGAGGCGGTCTTCCACCCCCTCGCCTTCCAGCCGTGGATCCATTCGGAAATACCCTTCTGCACGTACTGGCTGTCCGTGTAGACGCGCACCTGCACCGGGCGCTTGAGCAGTTCCAGCGCACGAATGACCGCGGTCAGTTCCATGCGGTTGTTGGTGGTATCCGGCTCTCCACCCCAGATTTCCTTCTCATGCCCCCCGGCGCGCAGGATCGCACCCCAGCCGCCGGGCCCGGGATTGCCGCTGCAGGCTCCGTCGGTAAATATCTCGATCTGTTCCATCAATCCGTCTTATGTGAGTTACCCGGCAAGTTGCGCGTTCTTCGCGCCACCGGTGACAGGGCCTTCTTGGAGGCGTGATTATCGCGCCATTTCGGCGTGATGAGTCGCATGCCATGGACGCGCTTGATGCCCTGCAACATGTAAACGCCGCCGCAGAACGGCCACCAGCGCGAACCCACCCGATCCATGAACCCCCAGCGCTCGATCCACTTGTTCGAACTCATCGGTGGTGCGTAGCAGCCCAGACCGCCCGATTGCGTGTCGAACCCCAGCAGCGTCAGCCAGTCGCGAATTCTGGGCGCGGAAAAATAGTGACCCTGCCAGGGCACGCTCGCGCCGCGCCTCGCCAGCGCGCGCCGGAGCCCGAAAAGGCTGAACGGATTGAAACCTGCGATGATCACGCTGCCCTCCGGCACCAGCACGCGTTCGACTTCGCGCAGCACCTGGTGAGGGTGGCGGGAATACTCGAGCACATGTGGAAGCAGCACCAGGTCGACACTCGTGGTTGCCAGAGGCAGCGCAAAAGGGTCGCAAAGCAGTTGTGCTTCGCCCTGCTCGGCGGTCGACAAACGATACGAGATGCGATTGCTGCGCAGGAACGGTTGGGCTGGCAGGCCGATCTGAACTGCGTTATAACCAAAAATATCGGCCACCATGGCATCGAATCGGCTCTGCTCCCATTGAAGCAGGTACTGCCCCTGTGGCGTGCTCAACCAGTCCGAGAAGGTCTGCGCAACATGAATACTCGACATTCGACAGCCCAAAAACCTGAGATCGTACCGCTCCCCGCCTTTCAGGATAACTATATCTGGTTGCTGCAGGTGGGAAATCGCGCCGTCGTCGTCGACCCGGGTGATGCCGCGCCGGTCGAGCACTGGCTGCGCGCGCATGGTCTGACGCTCAGCGCGATCCTGATCACGCATCATCATGCGGATCACACCGGTGGCATCCTGAATCTCGTCACGGATCGCGACATACCGGTATTCGGACCGCGGGGCCAACCGATCGACGGCGTGAGCCGGCAGGTCGGGGAACATGACGTGATTCGTCTGCCGGACATGGACATGAGCTTCGACGTGCTGGAGGTGCCGGGACACACCCGGACGCATGTGGCGTACCTGTCGGGAGACATGCTGTTTCCGGGCGACACGCTGTTCAGTGGCGGTTGCGGTCGCCTTCTCGGTGGCACGGCGAGCCAGCTCCATGCCTCGCTGGAGCGGCTCGCGACGCTGCCTCCGGATACACGGGTCTTCTGCACCCACGAGTACACGCTGGCCAATCTCGCGTTTGCCGCTGCCGCCGATCCAATCAACCCCGATCGTGATGCGTGGCGCGCGTCCTGCGAGTCGCTGCGCGCCCGGGGCCTGCCGACGCTGCCGAGCACGATCTCGCGCGAAAAGCGCATCAATCCGTTTCTGCGCGCGGGTCAGCCTTCGGTACTCGCCGCGGTCGCGGCGCATGCAGGGCAGGTGCCGGCCGATTCGCTGGCCTGTTTCACCGCCATGCGGGCCTGGAAGGACAGCTTCTGAGCCCTTCCAGCGGGCCGGTCAACGCAGTGCCATCAACTGGCCGGGCTCCGCCTGCATATAACGGTTGCGCCCGGCGCGCTTTGCGCGATACAAGGCCTGGTCGGCTTGCTGTGTGAGGACCCGATGGCCATGCTCGTCCGAGCGGTCGGGGGTAGCGGTGGCGACCCCGATGCTGATCGTCACATGTGTGGCGACCGGTGAAAAGGCATGCGCGATCTGAAGGTCTGCGACAGCCGAACGCATCGTCTCGGCAACGCCGGCGGCACCGACCGCATCGGTATCGGGCAGGATCACCGCAAATTCCTCCCCGCCGTATCGTGCTGCCAGATCGGTCGAACGGTGCAGGCAGGCCTTCAGCCCATGCGCGACTTTCTTCAGGCACTCGTCACCGAGCTGGTGCCCGTAGCCGTCGTTGAAATCCTTGAAATGGTCCACGTCCGCGATCAGCAGCGAGATCGGCGTCCCCTTGCGCGCGGCGCGGCGCCATTCGCGCAACAGTGTCTCGTCGAAACACCGTCTGTTGGCAATCCCGGTCAGACCGTCCACTTCGGACAAGCGGGTGAGTTCCCGGTTTGCCTCATCGAGCTTGCGGGTCAGGACCAGCAATGAATAGCGCATCTGCGCAATCCTCTGCATGGCCCGAACCTTGGCCTTGAGCACGAGCTCCGGGACAGGTTTGACCAGATAATCGTCACCCCCCACGTTGATGCCGTGGGCCAGGTCTTCATCGCTGGCGCGCGCCGACAGAAAGATGATCGGCGTCCATTCACCGTCCTTTTCGAGCTGACGAATTCGACGCGCGACCTCGAAACCGTCCATGCCAGGCAACACGATATCGAGCAGCACGAGATCGGGCCGTTCGCGCTTGAAGGCCTCTACGCCCTGCTCTGCGTCGCGTGCGTGAAGCGGCTGAAGCCCCATTCTTTCGAGCAGATGGCAGATCACGGTCGCGCTGGTGACCGTGTCCTCTATGACCAGGGCTTTCATGTGTGATCTTCATCCACTGGAGCAGGGTTTCAATGCTATCAAGTTCTGATTGGGCGGGGCGAAAAACCGGCGTGGCCCATTCGCATTCCTGCCGTTGGATGCCGGCGAAAGGCCGATCGCCGGCGGTTTGACGCGGATGGACCGGGTAGCCTAGACTCGAACTCCCTTCCCCAAAGGCGTCTGCGTCGATGTCGCTTCGTCTGGCCAGTTGCGTTCTCGTCGCGGCACTCGGACTGAGTGCGGCACGGGTCTGTGCCGAAATATCGGGGAGCGCCCTCGACCATGACGCTCACACCGATCGCGCACCGGCTCGGGCCGACTTCCAGGGCACCCGCACGCCAGGACTCAGTCTGTCTTCCCAACAGGTTCTGGAGTTGCCTATCCACCAGCCCAGAGTGCTCAAGCTGGATCTGACGCGTGATGCGAACGATATCTGGGACAGAATTCGGCGCGGATTCGCGATGCCGGACCTGGACAGCGAACCGGTGCTCGAGCGACAGACCTTCTACCTGAACCGCCCTGCCTTTCTCAAACAGGTCTTCGAGCGGGGGGGACGCTATCTGTATTACATCGTCGACGCGCTCGAGCAACGCGGTCTTCCGACCGAGCTGGCGCTGTTGCCGATGGTCGAGAGCAACTACAACCCGCTGGCCTATTCCCGTTCTCATGCATCGGGGCTGTGGCAGTTCATCCCCTCGACCGGTCGCAACTTCAATCTGGTCCAGGACAAGTGGGTGGACGAGCGACGCGACGTGATCGCGTCGACCGACGCGGCGCTCGACTACCTCGAATACCTCTACGAGATGCACGGCGACTGGCATCTCGCGCTGGCGTCCTACAACTGGGGGGAAGGTGCGGTCGGCAGAGCGATGCGGCGCAATCGCGACGCTGGCCTGCCGGCGGAATACCAGTATCTGGACATGCCGCCGGAGACGCGCGGCTACATCCCGAAACTGCAGGCCCTGAAGAACATCGTCGCCAGACCGGAGCTGTTCAACTTCGAACTGCCGCACGTGTCGAACGATCAGCACTTCACGACGGTCGAGGCGCCACGCGGAATCGATCTGGCCACGGCCGCAGAGTTCGCCGGAATGCCGATCGACGAGTTCATCGCACTGAACCCCGGCTTCAATCGGCCGGTGGTCAATCTGAGTGGTCAGTCACTCGTGGTTCCGGTCGACCGTGCCGGTCCTTTCCGGGAACGTCTCGGCGAAATCGAGAATGGTGGCAAGCGCTGGAAAACCTACGAACTCAGACGAGGCGAAGACCTGGCAACGATCGCACGCCGCTTCGGTCTGTCGGTCGCGCAGCTGCAGCAGGTCAATGGTCTCAATGCGCGCAGCCGGGTCGGACCCGGCTATACCTTGCTCGTGCCCGACGGGGTGGACCCGTCGGGCGCCGTGGAGGCCGCCCGCGCCATCGGGGCCCGGGGACGATGAAGCGGAACTGACCGAGCAGGAAACGTTTGGTCAGTTCATGACTGTCAATGGTGGTGGCCACCCGCCCCATGGACATGTCCATGGGTGATTTCCTCGGCACTGGCCATACGGACCTCGGCGATACTGCCATCGAACACCAGCGCCACACCAGCGAGCGGATGGTTGCCATCCACGACGACCTTGCCTTCGGCGATATCGGTGATGCGATACACGAGGTCTTCCTCGCCGTCGTCGCCGACCCGTTCGAATGACATGCCGACTTCGACGTTCTCCGGAAACTGGGAGACGTCCTCGATCAGGACCAGTTCTTCGTCATAGTCACCGAATGCGTCCTCGGGCTGGAGCTTGATCTGAAAGCTCTCGCCGACCTTCTTGCCATGCAGGACCTCCTCGAGAGCCGGAAAGATTCCGTCGTAGCCGCCATGCAGATACACGAGCGGCTGCGCGCCGTCGTCGATCATGTTGCCGTCGGTGTCCTGAACCGTGTATTTGAGTGTGACGACCGTGTTCTTAACGATTTCCGTTTGCATATTCCGTTTCCAGGTCCTTGACCAGTTTATAAACATCGGCCGCATGGCCGCGAGGGGATACATCTCGCAGTATATGGCGAACGACGCCGTGCTTGTCGATGATGAAGGTCGTGCGCGCCAGCCCCACCCTGGGTACGCCATCGACCATTCTGGACTGCCATACGCCATACAGCCGGCAGACCTCGGTATCTTCGTCGGACAACAGACGGATCGACAGACCGTGGTAGTCACGGAATTCGGCATGGGTCAGACAGTCGTCTGGACTGATGCCGACTACGATTGCACCGAGCTTGGTGAAATCATCTTCATGATCACTGAAATCGGCCGCCTGCAAGGTGCAACCCGGCGTGTTGTCCCGTGGGTAGAAGTAGAGAACCACATGGTGTCGTCCGATCTCCTCTGCCAGATCGAACAATTCCATGTCGGCGTCGGGCAACGAAAAAACGGGGGCGTCCTCACCGATCTGAATCATATTCGCTCTCTGCACTCCCTGGCGTGGGCCCGATTCTAGCCGAGAGCCGGAGCGAACACTACCGACGCCTGATGCGGCGATGCCTGAACCTGTGCTTTGCAGTGCCATGGCTTGTCTCCCGATATCTTGTCGTTGTCGAGCACCCCGAGGATCCGCTGCATGGATCCTGTCCCAAGAGAACTCGAGGCGGCCCTGCGTCTTCTTCGGAGATGACTGCTATCTGAATGAATAGTCCACCGTTTCGGTAGGCTCAAGGTGCTTGTGCAAGCATGTTGAGCTTGCGAAGCCTGTAGAACTGTTCAAAAATACAGTATCCGGTTTCAGGAATGACGATCTTGGACGCTCATCTCACCCATCGCCAGCGCGAGATTCTCGACTTCATCCGAAGCACCCTCGAGTCCGACGGGCGCCCGCCCACGCGTGCCGAGGTCTGCACCGCCTTCGGTTTCCGTTCGCCGAACGCGGCCGAGAGTCATCTCCGG
Source organism: Denitraticella aggregata (assembly GCF_048158365.1). Lineage (NCBI taxonomy): Bacteria > Pseudomonadati > Pseudomonadota > Betaproteobacteria > Rhodocyclales > Zoogloeaceae > Denitraticella > Denitraticella aggregata. The sequence continues at coordinate 177,077 of NZ_JBLLNL010000006.1, forward strand.
GCCCTGGCCGCCAAGGGCGCGATCAAGCTCGAGGAAGGCCGCGCCCGCGGCATTCGCCTGCCCGAGGGGCTGGGTCTGCCGCTGGTCGGCCGGGTCGCCGCCGGCAACCCTGTTCTGGCGCTGGAACATATCGAATCACGCCATCAGCTCGATCCTGCCCTTTTTTCACCGCGGGCCGACTATCTTCTGCGCGTGACCGGGATGAGCATGCGCGATGCAGGCATCCTCGATGGCGACCTGCTCGTCGTGCATCGCTGCAGCGAAGCGCGCAAGGGTCAGATCGTCGTCGCACGGGTGCAGGACGAGGTCACCGTGAAGACCTTTTCGCGCAAGGGCGCGACCGTGACCCTGCTGCCGGCCAATCCGGATTTCGATCCGATCATCGTGGATACCCGCCGCGAACCGTTGATCATCGAGGGCGTTGCGGTAGGACTGATCCGCAACGGCATGCCGGTCTGATCCGATCACGATGAAACCCGTGCTTGCCCCATCCCTGGCTGAATTACCGCGAGACCTGGTGTGGCGGGGTGACAGCCTGCTCAGACCAGCCACCCCTGGTCATTCGACCGGTTTTGCCCAGCTCGATGCCGCGCTGCCGGGTGGAGGCTGGCCTCGCGGTGCATTGATCGAACTGATCGGTGATCAACCGGGCGTGGGTGAGGTCGGTTTGCTGTTGCCCTGGTTGCGCTCGGTCGCCCCGGATCGCTGGATCGCGTGGATCACACCGCCGCATCTGCCTTACGCCCCCGCACTCGCGGCCGCCGGCATCCCGTTGCCACGTCTGTTGCTGATCACTCCCGAGACTGCGTCCGCCGTCGTGTGGGCGACGCGTCAGGCCCTGGCTTCCAGCGCATGCCATGCGGTGCTTGCATGGATCAGACGAACGGACAATTCGGTGCTGCGTCGTCTGCAACTGGCTGCGGAAGCGTCGGAAACCCCATTGTTCCTGTTCCGGCCCGCCAGCGCGGCGCAGCAACCCTCCCCCGCCGTGCTGCGACTACGGCTGGATGCGGACGGCGATGGCGGACTGCTCGCGATCACGATACTCAAGCGTCGCGGCCCGATCGCTCCGACGCCGGTTCTGGTTCCGGTGCGCGGCACCGTCGACCATGGAAGACATCATGCTGTGGATCGCCCTCCATCTAGCCGCACTGCCGCTGCAGGCCTTCACCCGTGGCGTGCCTGAACCAGGGCTGATCGCGGTCGTGGAGTACAGTCCGGGACAGCGCCTGATCGCGGTCAGTGCGCAGGCGCTGGCCTGCGGTGTCGAGGCCGGCGGCACTGTGGCCGGCGCGCTGGCGGTGGCGCCGACGCTGGAACTGCTCGAACGCAATCGCACGCTCGAACACGACACGCTCGAAGCGGTCGCCAACTGGGCAGGCCGCTTCACGTCCGACGTCAGCATCGCCGCACCCGATGCGGTCCTGCTCGAAGTCAGTCGCAGCCTGCGCCTGTTCGGGGGGCTGGGTACCCTCGCGAGTTCGATCGAACAGGCCGTGCCCGCACTGGGCCTGCAGATCCGCTTCGCTGCGGCGCCGACCCCGCTCGCGGCCCGCTGGCTGGCCGAATGCCGCCCAGGTCTGCTGATCACGCCGGAGCAGAACTGGAAGCGCGAGCTCGATCCGTTGCCGGTCGCGATGCTTGCCACCGGCGGCGAGGTCACACCCGCCATGCTGGAACTGCTGGAAGGCATCGGCATCCAGCGGATCGCCGACATCGCCCGCCTGCCCCGCGACGGCCTGGCCCGCCGCCACGCGAGCGCCGTGATGCACACGCTTGCGCTCGCGCGCGGCGAGATTCCGGATCCGCGTCCGTGGCATGTTCCGCCGGCCCGCTTCGAATCGCGGCTGGCGCTGCCCTGTCCGGTCCTCGACAGCGAGCCCCTGCTGTTTGCATCGGCTCGTCTGATCGCCGATCTGGTCGCATGGCTGGACCGGCTCCATGCCGTGGTGGATCGCTGCCGTCTCGTTCTCGAGCATGATGAACACGAGGACACGGTGCTCGACATCGTCACCGCCCGTCCGGACCGCGATGCGGGTCGTCTGCAGCTGATCCTGCGCGAGCAGCTGGCCGCACTGGAGCTGGCCGGGCCGGTCGAGGCGCTGCGTCTGAGCGCGGACGATCCGGTCTTGCGCGCGTCGGCCACGCCCGATCTGTTCGGCGATCCTGCGCGCGACGCCGATGCCGCGTCGCTGCTGCTCGAGCGCCTGCGCGCCCGTCTTGGCACGCAGGCCGTGACCGGCCTGACTGCCTGGCCCGACCATCGTCCCGAACGCGCGCTGCGCGTGACCGAACCCGGGCGTGTCGACGCGGCCCGGCCCACGATGAGCACCGCAGCCCGTCCGCTGTGGCTGTTGCCGCAGCCCCGCCCGCTCGCGTCCATTCGCATGCTGACGCTTGAAAGTGGTCCCGAGCGCATCGAGTCGGGCTGGTGGGATGGCGAGGACGTGCGCCGCGACTATTTCGTCGCCCGCAGCGCCGACGCTGCGCTGTGGTGGATCTTCCGTCGGCTCGATCCGCCCGAAGGCTGGTACGTGCATGGTTATTTTGGATAGACTACGCGCGGTCCGCTTCACGCCCGACCGCTTCGAACGTCCTCCACCTCACGCCGGCCCCCACGATGCCCTTCCTGCCCCAACGCCACGACGACGACGAGCTCGATGGCGATTTCATGCGCCGTCGTGCGCGCTTCACGACGATGCTGTTCCTGGTGCTGTTGCCGGTCACGCTGTGGCTCTTCGCCCGTGTCGAACCAATCTGGCTGCGCATCGTTCCACTCGAGGGCGGGATTTTTCTGATCGCCTCCGCGCTGCTCGGTACCGTGCTCGCGATCACGCCGATCCTGACGCTGGCGTCGCTGTTGATGGCGGTATGGTACGGCGTCGAGAGCGTCTATCGCGCCAGAACCCGAAGCGCCCCGCTGTTCGACCGGCTCATCGTCGCAGTCGGCCTGCTGGTGTGGTTCTCGCCGGCGCTCGCGCTGGCCGCCAGCGCGCTGCGTGCGGTGCTCGCCGGCTCGATCAGCTTTTCCCGCCCGCAACGCCAATACCTGCTCGCGACCGACCCGATCGCGTTCTGGCAGAGCATCGGATTCCTGATGATCGTCGCGCTCGCGCTGGCCTATCCGGCCTGGTACTACTGGCGCGGAAAATTCCGGCAACGCGAACACGCGGCCTGACTTCGGTGCCGCAATCCGTTGTCGGACCCTGTTGCCCGATCAGAGGCGCGGGGGCCGATCGAGGATCCGCCCACACCGACCACTCAGCCGCCCAGCCAGCCCTTGCGCAGCGCAAGCGCCGCGGCACCCGGTTTCGGGCGAAGCGACAGTTTCACGTCACTTTCCGGCGCGGGCGCCAGCACCACGTCGAAGCGCATCAGCTCATCCCGGCGGAACGCATGCAGTTCGAGCCGCTCGCCCGGCTTGCGTCTGGCCAGCATCGCATCGACGGCATCCGCCCCGCCGACCTTCAGTCCATCCACCGCGATCAGCACATCGCCGGCCGACAATCCGGCGAGCTGGGCTGGTCCGCCATCGAAGACATTGGCCACCCGCGTTTCATTGTTGCCGCCCGCGAGCTTGACCCCGAGCACCGGCCCCTTGCTTGCGGCCTCCGTGCGCCAGGCGACGCCAAAGGTTTTCAGCAGGCGCTCCAGCGGCAGGTCGCCGGTGCCGGACACGGTCCGCCGCAGCCAGCCCGACAGCTTGCGCCCGCTCCCCGGCGCGCCGCGCTCGGCCACCTCGGCAAACAGTTCGAACAGACCGTCTTCCGAGACGCCGACGCCGGTCTGCCCATGCCGCTGCCACAGCAGCCGCATCACGTCGTCCAGACTGACTTTGGCGTGGCTGGCCTCGCGTAGTTGCAGGTCGAGCACGAGCGCGATCAACGCGCCCTTGGCGTAATAGCTGACGATCGCGTTGGGCGCGTTCTCGTCCTGGCGGTAGTACTTGGTCCAGGCGTCGAACGAGGATTCGGCGACGCTCTGCTTGTGCCGACCGTTGCCGCGCAACACATTGGCGATGGTCTTGCCGAGCAGGCCGAGATAGTCCTCCATGCCGATCACGCCAGACCGTACCAGCGCGAGATCGTCGTAATAGGACGTGAAGCCCTCGAAGGCCCACAGCAGCCGGGTGTAGTTCTCGCGGTCGAGATCGTACGGGACGAACGCGGCCGGCTTGATGCGCTTGACGTTCCAGGTGTGGAAATACTCGTGACTGCACAGGCCCAGGAAGGTCTTGTAGCCGTCCGGCAGGCCCTGCATGCCCGGCCACGGCAGATCCTTGCGGCTCGCGAGCAAGGCGGTCGAGGCCCGATGCTCCAGCCCGCCGTAGCCGTCGCCGACGACCATGGCCATGAACAGATAGCGGTCGACCGGCGCGGGCTGGCCGAACAGCTCGATCTGCCAGGCGCAGATCCGGCCGAGATCGGCGCACAGGCGCGCCGTGTCGCAGTCGTGCCGGCCGGTGATCACGAATTCATGATGTACGCCGCCCGCGTCGAAGGCGAACTGCGTGAAGGTGCCCATCTCGACCGGATGATCGACCAGCTCGTCGTAGTCCGCGGCCAGATACGGCCCGAAGCCGCCGCGTGCGTGCCGGCTTTTTCCGGCTGTGTGGCCAGCAAGCGGTGACAGTGCGGTGGCGACCCGCCAATCGGTGTAGGCCTTGCCTTGCGGCGCCTCGATGTCGACGCGACAGGGACGGTCGGTCTGACCCTGCACCGCGACGAAGACGCTGGTGCCGTTGAAGAAGCCGTGGGTCGGGTCCAGGTGCGCGGCGCGCACCGACAGGTCCCACGCATAAACGTCGTAGCTCAGCGTGAGCGCCTTGCCCGGACCGACCGGCGCGGCCTGCCAGGTATTCTTGTCGAGCTTGTCGAGCCGCACCGGCCTGCCCTCGGCCTCGGCCGTCATCGTCACGATGTTGCGCGCGAACTCGCGGATCATGTAGCTGCCCGGTATCCACACCGGCAGGCTGAAGCGTTGCCCGGCCGAGTCGGGCGTGGCGACGGTGCAGGTGACCCGGAACAGGTGCGCGGCCGGGTTGGATGGTGTGATCGTGTAGCGGATGGGTGTGGTCATCGCGATCGGGCGCCAGAGGAGGAGTCCGAATTCTAACCCCGCAATCCGGAGCACCTCAGTCGAACCACGGCGCCGAGCCGAGCCGGGTGTCTTCGCTGGCGGGGCTGTCCGTGAGCGCCGGATCGGCAAGTGGCTGCGGGGAAACGAGGCGACGGCTGTCTGAGGCCGCGCAGCGGCCGAGTTCCGTCGCCGCCCCGCAGGCGCTTGCCGATCCGGGAAGCCGAAGGCCGCGAGCGTCTGCCCCGCCAGCGAAGACACCCGGCTCGGGCACCGCGTAAATGACCCGACGGGTCTCGACTTCCCTGAGAAGGCAACATTCGACACGCTATACTGTACATATGTATAGCCCACAAAACACGCTTCCCTATGCCGAGCTGCACTGCCTGAGCAATTTCAGCTTCCAGCGCGGTGCCTCGCATCCGGAGGAACTGGTCGCGCAGGCGGCGGCGCTCGGCTATGCGGCCCTGGCGATCACCGACGAATGTTCGTTCGCCGGCGTGGTGCGCGCGCATCAGGAGATCAGGCGCCAATCGTTGGCGCTCGAACTGATCATCGGCACCGAGATCCGTCTCACGGATGGACCGACCGTCGTGCTGCTGGCGATGAACCGGGAGGGATACGGCGCGTTGTCGCGCCTGATCTCGTTCGGCCGCAGACAGGCCGGGAAAGGCCAATACCGGTTGTGCAGGGCCGACATCGAGGCCGGCCTGCCGGACTGCATCGCCTTGCTGGTGGCACCGGAGCATGACGACTTCGATGATGCGTCACTGCTGGCCGACGCGATCTGGCTGGGGCATTGTTTTCCGGCACGCGCCTGGCTGGCCGTGAGCCTGCACTGCGGGCCGGACGACCATGCGCGGCAGACCCGGCTGACGGACCTTGCGACACGCGCCGGCCTGCCTGCGCTCGCGGCCACCGGTGCGCTGATGCACGATGCCGGACGGCGTCGTCTGGCCGATGTGCTCGCGGCCACCCGCCTGCGCACCACGGTCGCCGAAGCCGGGCTGCGGCTCGCGCCCAATGCCGAGCGCTGCCTGCATCCGCGCGACACGCTCGCACGGCGCCATGCGCCCGCGCTGCTGGCCGAAACCCTGCGGGTCGCCGGTCAGTGCCGCTTCAGCCTGGACGAGCTGCGCTACGCCTACCCGGACGAGATCGTGCCCGACGGACATTCGGCCGCTTCATGGTTGCGCCACCTCGTCGAGGACGGCCTGCGCTGGCGTTACGGCAGTCCGGACCCGGATGCGGTGCCCGTCCGGGTGCGCGCCCAGATCGAACATGAACTCGCGCTGATCGCCGAACTCGGTTACGAACCGTATTTTCTGACCGTGCACGACATCGTCCGCTTTGCACGCAGCCGCGACATCCTGTGCCAGGGACGCGGCTCTGCGGCCAATTCGGTGGTGTGCTGGGCGCTGGGGATCACCGAGGTCGATCCGGAACTGGGCATCATGCTGGTCGAGCGCTTCATCTCCAGGGAGCGCAACGAACCGCCGGACATCGATGTCGATTTCGAGCACGACCGGCGCGAGGAAGTCATCCAGTACATCTACGACCGATACGGCCGCGAGCGCGCCGCGCTGGCCGCGACCGTCATCCGCTACCGTCCCCGCAGTGCGTTGCGCGACGTCGGACGGGCCCTGGGTTTTCCGCTGGCCCGGATCGAGCGGCTCACCCGGGATCATTTCTGGTTCGACGGGCGCCATATCCTGCCCGAACGCATTCGCGAGGCCGGCATGGATCCGGACGCTCCGACGGTACGTCTGCTGGTCGAACTGACCCATGCGCTGATCGGCTTTCCGCGCCATCTGTCGCAGCATGTCGGCGGCTTCGTGATCGCGCGCGGCCGGCTGGACGAGCTGGTGCCGATCGAGAATGCGGCGATGGCCGACCGCACCGTGATCCAGTGGGACAAGGACGACCTCGATGCGGTCGGCCTGCTCAAGATCGACGTGCTGGCGCTGGGCATGCTGTCGGCGCTCAGGCGCAGCCTCGAACTGGTGTCGCGCTGGCGCAACTGGCGCTTCACGCTGGCCGACATTCCGCGCGAGGTGCCGGCGGTGTATCGGATGCTGTCGGAGGCCGATTCGGTCGGTGTGTTCCAGGTCGAGTCGCGCGCGCAGATGACGATGCTGCCGCGCCTGAAACCCAGGCGCTTCTACGACCTCGTGGTCGAGGTCGCGATCGTGCGCCCCGGGCCGATCCAGGGCGGCATGGTGCATCCGTATCTGGACGCGCGCGCGCGCGCCGAACGCGGTGAAGCGATCGATTATCCGCGCCCCGCCGCGTCGGCGCCAGACGAGTGCAGTGGCGTGCAGGCCGTGCTCGAGCGCACCCTCGGGGTACCGATCTTCCAGGAACAGGTCATGCAGCTGGCGGTGGTCGCGGCCGGGTTCACGCCGGGCGAAGCCGACCAGTTGCGGCGCTCCATGGGGGCGTGGCGGCGCAAGGGCGAGCTGGAGCGCCATCGTGCCCGCCTGCTCGCCGGCATGGCGGAGCGCGGCTATTGCGAAGCCTTCGCCGAACGCCTGTGCAACCAGATCGAAGGCTTCGGCAGCTACGGTTTTCCGGAGTCCCATGCTGCGAGCTTCGCGTTGCTGGTGTATTTTTCGGCCTGGCTCAAGCGCTTCGAACCGGCCGCCTTCCTGTGCGGGCTGCTCAACAGCCAGCCGATGGGTTTCTATTCCCCGTCGCAACTGATCCAGGATGCACGGCGGCACAACGTGGAGATACGGGGCCCGGATGTGTGCGCGAGCGACTGGGACTGCACGCTGGAGGCCGCGACCGGCGGCGTGGTCCGTGCCGGGCATGCGAACGGCGCGCTGCCTTTTTCACCATCACCCGAACCGGCTGCTCGACTCGGCCTGCGTCTGGTCAAGGGGCTGGCGCGCGAGACCGCCGAGCGGTTGGTCGCAGCCCGCCAGTCCGGCTCCTTCCGGTCGGTGGACGATCTGGCCGCACGCGCCGGCATCGACCCGCCCGACATGAAGAAGCTCGCGGCCGCCGGTGCGCTAGCGGGTCTGGCCGGCAATCGCCGTCAGGCGCTGTGGCTGGCGGCCGGCAGCCGACCCGCCGACGGCGTGCTGCAGGGCGCGCCGATCACCGAATCACCGGCCAGTCTGGTCGCCCCGTCCGAAGCCGAAGACCTGACGGCCGATTACGCCCGCCTCGGTTTCACGCTCGGCCGCCATCCGCTGAACCTGCTGCGCAGCAGGCTCGCCGGCATGCGTTTTCTCAGCGCGACCGACATCGCCGGCTGCGCCGACCGGCAACTGGCGCGGGCGGCCGGCATCGTCACCTGCCGTCAGCGTCCCGGCACCGCCAGGGGGACGATGTTCGTGACGCTCGAGGACGAAACCGGCCTGATCAACATCATCGTGCGTCCGGAACTGATCGAGCGTCAGCGTCGGGAAGTGCTGGGGGCACGCCTGCTCGGCGTCTATGGTCAGATCAGCCGTCAGGGCAGCGTCGTACATCTGCAGGCCGGCCGCGTGGTCGACCTGTCCGGACTGCTGGGCGAGCTGGACGCGCGCAGCCGCGACTTTCACTGAGCGGGTGACGATCCTGCCGCTGCCGGGCGCATCCGGATCACTTCTTGCCGCGCTTGCCCTTCTTCTTCAGCGGCGGCAGTCCTTCCAGAACTGTCGCAAGCGTCGCAGGGTCCTGCTCGCCCAGCAACCTGACCGCGACCCGCAGCAATGCCGAGCGTGACGGTTTCGGCGCAGCCTTTTCGACCGCGGACTGCACCCGTCTGAGCCGTTCGACGTCCTTGACCGATAGCACGAAGTCCTCGCGTACGCGCTTTTCGGCCCTGGGCGGCTCGGCCACCGCCGCATCGGCGACCGGCCCTGCCGCAGGCGTGACCGGCGGTCGAGCCACGCCGCCCGAGGGTGACTCCGCGACTTTTTTCGGCTTGCGGGCGACAGCGTCCGCCTTTGCTGCCGCGGACGCACCCGTCGTCCGGCGGCGCACCGCAGGCTTGCGTGCCGGCGTCGGTTCAGATACCGCAGGGCCGCCGGGCGAGTCCTTGATCGGTGTCGTGGCACGCTTTGCCGCTGTGTCGGGCAATCGCTTCACCAGCGCGGCATCCTCTTTTTGCAGCGCTGCGCGCAGCGCCGATTGGGTTCTGTGACTTGTCGTCATCAAGCTCTCTCCAGCAGTTCGAGCACTGCATCCACCAACCAGTTGACCTCGAGTTGTGACGCCTCGGCCGCCTTGCCGAGATCGAACACGGATGCACCGATCACGGCACTCTGTGCGTACGCATTGCGCTGCGACAGCGACGCGTTCAGCACCGGCAATGTGAACTCCCGCATCACCTCCAGCACGTTACCGGCCAGCGCAGTGCGTTGCACGCGGTTGGGCAGCATCGCGCCACGCAGGCGCCCCTTGCTTCCCATACGCTGCAGGATCAGGCGTTCGACCGCGCGTGCGGACCACAGATCGGGCGGACTGGGCACCACCGGCACCAGTGCAAGATCGGCCAGATCCAGTGCGGTCAGCGTGTGGGAATGTTCGATCGATGGCGGGCAGTCGATCAGCACGCAGTCCAAACCCTTCGCGAACGCCTTCAGCGTATCGGCAATCTCGCGGGTGTCGCCGCTGGCCGCGCGCACCGCGGCCGGAAAAGGGTGCGCATCCGGCGCGGATTCGGCCCAGCGCAATGCACTTTGCTGCGGATCGAGGTCGATCACACCCAGCTTATGGCCCCGCAATGCGAGACCGGCCGCAAGCTGCATCGTGACCGTGGTCTTGCCCGCCCCGCCCTTCTGCGACAGCAGCACGACTACCCTGCATTTCTTCATGGTTCGATCCGGCGTGTTGTCCGAGTCCGCCTATGGTACCCGCTGGACCTTGCGCTGCAAGCCGCATCATCGCAGTCGCTGCGGATCCGCCATCTCCTTGCGCGCCCCGGAACACGCGTCCGACGTCGCTTCTGTATGCGAGGCGCGATGGTTATACTCGTTGCGCGCTCCAGCAGACAAAAAAGGAAGCCTCGCCAATGAAACTCGAGACACTCGCCGTCCATGGCGGCTATTCGCCGGATCCGACCACCAAGGCCGTCGCGGTACCGATCTACCAGACCACATCCTATGCATTCGACGACACGCAACATGGCGCGGATCTTTTCGACCTGAAGGTACAGGGCAACATCTACACCCGCATCATGAATCCGACCCAGGACGTGCTCGAGAAGCGGGTCGCCGCGATGGAAGGCGGCATCGCCGCACTGGCGATGGCCTCGGGCATGGCAGCCATCACCGCCGCGATCCAGACCATCGCCGAGGCCGGCGACAACATCATCACGTCGAGCACGCTGTACGGCGGCACCTACAACCTGTTCGCGCATACGCTACCGCAATACGGCGTCGAGGTGCGTTTCGCCGATTACCGCGACCCGAATACCTTCGACCGGCTCATCGACGAGCGCACCAAGGCGATCTTCTGCGAATCGGTCGGCAATCCGCTCGGCAACGTCACCGATTTCGAGAAGCTCGCAGCCGTCGCCCACCGCCATGGCGTGCCGCTGATCGTCGACAACACGGTGCCGTCACCCTACCTGTGCCGTCCGTTCGAGCATGGTGCCGATATCGTCGTGCATGCGCTGACCAAGTACCTGGGGGGTCACGGCAACTCGATCGGCGGAGTCATCGTCGATTCCGGCAAGTTCCCGTGGGCCGATCACAAACAGAAGTTCAGGCGCCTGAACGAACCGGACGTGTCCTATCACGGCGTCGTGTACACCGAGGCGCTCGGCCCGGCGGCCTACATCGGTCGCGCCCGCGTGGTGCCCTTGCGCAACATGGGCGCAGCGATCTCGCCGTTCAATGCCTTCCTGATCCTGCAGGGCATCGAAACGCTCGCACTGCGCATGGACCGTATCTGCGAGAACAGCGTGAAGATCGCGAACTTCCTGAGGGACCATTCCAAGGTCGGCTGGGTCAACTACGCCGGCCTCGAGGACCACAGGGACTACGGGCTGGTCACCAAGTACATGGGGGGGCGCGCGTCGGGGATCCTGAACTTCGGTGTGAAGGGTGGCATGGAAGCCGGTGCGCGCTTCCAGGATGCGCTGCAACTGGTCACCCGCCTGGTGAACATCGGCGACTGCAAGTCGCTGGCCTGCCATCCGGCCTCGACCACGCATCGGCAGCTCTCCCCCGAGGAGATGGCCACGGCGGGCGTCACCGAGGACATGATCCGCTTGTCGGTCGGGATCGAACATGTCGACGACCTGATCGCCGACCTGGATCAGGCGCTCGCTGCGGCCTGATCTGCGAAGCGGGCGAGTCGGAAGTCGAGTTTGGCCCGCCTGCCCCCCTCATCGGGTGACAGTGTGATCTCGCCCCGCGGGCTCGTTAGCACCCTCCACTTTGCGAAGTGCCCAACGACACGTATCGTCCCCCATCTCCCGGATTCAGGCTGAAAACGTGTCACATCCCCGTTTCGATGTCATCGTGATCGGCGCCGGCGCGGCCGGCATGATGTGTGCGGCGCAGGCCGGCCATCGCGGTCGGCGCGTGCTGCTCGTCGATCACGCAGTCAAACTCGCCGAGAAGATCCGGATCTCGGGCGGGGGTCGCTGCAACTTCACGAATCGTAAGGTCGGCCCCGAGAATTTTCTGTGCCGCAATCCGCATTTCGTGCGATCGGCGCTCGCCCGCTACACACCCAACGATTTCATCGAATTGATCGGGCGCCACCGCATCCGTTTTCACGAGCGTGAGCACGGCCAGCTGTTCTGCGACGACTCGGCGCAGGACATCATCGCGATGCTGCGCACCGAGTGCGATAGTGCCGGCGTCGAGTGGGCCATGCCGGCGAGCGTCACCGCAATCGAGCCGATCGACGAAGACGGGTCGCGCTTCGCCCTGGACTCGACGCGCGGCCGACTGCACTGCGCGAGCCTGGTGATCGCGACCGGCGGGCTGTCGATTCCGAAGATCGGTGCCACCCCGTTCGGTTATCGGGTCGCGGAACAGTTCGGCATTCCGATGGTGGCGCCACGACCGGCACTGGTGCCGCTGACGCTGCCGCCGGAAACCCTGCAACGCTTTCAGGCCCTCGCCGGCGCGTCGCTGAACGTAGAGGCCAGTTGCAACGGCCCACGCTTCCGCGACGCGATGCTGATCACGCATCGCGGACTGTCGGGACCGGCGGTCCTGCAGGTCAGCAGCTACTGGCAGGTCCAGGCCTACGACGACCGCCCGTGGGAGCCGGTCAGCATCGACCTGCTGCCGGGTACCGACACCGAAGCCTGGTTGTCCGGGCATGCGGACGAACGGAGCCTGCTCGCCAACCTGTTGTCGGAAAAGCTGCCCCGTCGCTTCGCGCAGGCGTGGTGCGCGCTTCACGGTTGGGAGAGACCAATGCGGCAATTCCAACCGGCCGAACTGAAGGCCGTGGCCGATGCGCTGTCTGGCTGGACCATCACACCGTCCGGAACCCAGGGCTACGCCAAGGCCGAGGTGACCCTCGGCGGCGTCGACACCCATGCGCTGTCCTCGAAGACGATGGAGGCGGTCCGCTGCCGGGGTCTTTACTTCATCGGCGAGGTCATGGACGTGACCGGACACCTGGGCGGATACAACTTCCAGTGGGCCTGGTCCTCGGGCCATGCCGCCGGTCAGTTCGTCTGAACCGCCTTTCGACCGCGTGACAACAACGGGACCAGGCTCGCGGCCTGAAGCACGATGAGTCCGGCGAAAGCGGCCCGCAGGGCGCCTGCGGCCGACCACCCGCCACCCTGCAGCAGATCCAGCACCAAGCCCAATCCCCACTGGACGGTGAAGGCCCCGAGGAACGCCATCAGGTTGATCGCAGTGCTGACCCGGCCGAAGGCTTCCTTCGGAAAGTGCGACGCACACGCGAGGTAGGCCTGCGAGTTGACCGACGACAACACGCCCAGCAGGAACCACAACAACATCACCGGGCCCCAGTCGAACAGGATCAGGAGCTGGACCACGAGCATCATCGTGAAGCCGAACTGCATCATGTTGAGCGGATGCACGCCGCGACGGTTCAGCCGCGTGCCCAGCATGCCGATGGACAACTGTCCGGCCAGCATGCCGATGTTCAGCACCATCAGATAACTCGCTGCGCGGGTCAGCGACATGCCGTTGATGTTCATCAGCCACGGGACGGCCCACAGGCTTTGCAAGGCCATGAACCCGCCGGTGAAGAACATCGCCGAACCCGCGAATCGCAGAAATGACGGTGACACGAAGATGTGTCCGACCGACCTGAACGCTTCGGGGATGCTGTCGTTCGACGTGTGCAGCGCGTCGCCGGGCAGGGACAGGAAGATGAACAGCGCCACACCGGCAGCCAGCGCCGCGATGACCCAGAACACGCCGCGCCAACCCAGTACCGGCAGCATCGCCTCGACCGGCGCACTCGCGGTCAGCGCGCCCAGCGCCCCCGCGGCCATGATGAAGCCGACCATCGAGCTCTGGCGTTCGGGCGGATACCACATCGCGAAGCCCTTCAGCCCCGCCATCAGGCAGGCCGACACGCCGAGTCCGATCAAACCGCGTGCCAGTCCGAGCTGCCCGAGCGTCTCGCCGAGGGCGAACGCGGCCGCACCGATCGCCGCCAGCAGCAGCAGGAAACCCTCGACGCGCTTCGGTCCGTAGCGGTCCAGTGCGATGCCGAGCGGGATCTGGGCCATGCCGAAGGTCAGGAAGTACGCACTGGTCAACAAACCGAGATCGGCCGCGGACAACGCGAGATCGCGCGTCAGATCGGGCGAGATGACCGCATTCACGGTACGCAGCAGATACGATAGGTAGTAGCCGAGCGCGAAGGGCAGGAAAAGCGTGACCCACGCATTCGGTCGTTCGCCGTACGCCATTAGTTCAATCCTGAACGAAGAACGGCGGATTCTAACCCGTTTGCGCGCTGACACGGGTGCGCAGTGCAGGTCCGTCATCGGTCGGTGTTGATTGACATCAAGGCGACGCCGGCCACCATTCGGAAGAATCCATTGGACGCGAACGGAGGGCGCATGATGAAACTGATCACCGGATGGATGGGCGACGATCACCGCGACCGCGATGAACCGTTTGCGCAGGCCGAGAACGTGGCCGGCAACCATGACCGGGCCGCGTCTCGAAGCGGGAGGACCACGTGGTGAGCGCGAAAATCGTCGATGCACGTGGCCTCGAGCCCCCACAGCCGTTCGAGATGGTAATGGAAGCACTCGCCGATCTCCCCGCAGGCGACAGCCTGACCGTTCTGCTGGACCGCATGCCGTGGCCACTTTTCCGGATCCTGGACCGGGACGGCTACAAGCACGGTCATACGATCCGTGACGATGGCGTGGTCGAGATCGGCATCACCGCGCCATGAGCCTGGGGCACGGGCTGGGTTATGATGCGGCGCCGCCGTTTTCGGCGCCGCTGAGGTTTTTTCTCACTGCGCCGCTGTTCGGCGTCGCTGCCGGATCGATGCTGGTGCTGATGCCGGACCTGATGGACTCGCGGTGGACGCCGGGTGCGCTCGCGACGACCCATCTGATCACCGTCGGTTTCATGCTGATGGTCATGGTCGGCGCGCTGTTCCAGATCCTTCCGGTCGTATGCGGCGGCGGCCTGCCCGCGGTGCGGCGCAGTGCGATCGTCGTCCACACGCTGCTGAGCGCCGGCACGCTGACGCTGGCAGGCGGCCTGCTGACGATGACGCCCACGTGGCTGATCCTGGCGAGCTGGTTGCTCGGGACAGGCATGGCCGCGTTCGTTGCCGCCGCGGCACTCGCGCTGCTGCGCGCGCCATCCGGAAGCGGAAGCCAGCGGGACATCCGGATTGCGCTGATCGGACTTGCGGTCGCGGTGATGCTGGGCCTGACGGTCACGTTCATCCTGGCCAGGGGTCTCGGGCTGCCGCTGATGACCACGTTGAAGCTGCATGTCGGGTGGGCGCTGTTCGGCGGTGCCGGCATCCTGCTTGCGGCGACGAGCTGGATCGTGGTGCCGATGTTCCAGATCACGCCACCCTACCCTGTACTGTTGACCCGCTGGTGGGCGATCACGAGCGCACTGGCGCTGCTGCTGTGGTCCGTACCGGTCGTACTGGATTGGCCGCTGGCTGCGTCCGTCATGACCTGGGGGCTGGGCTTGCTGGCTACGAGCTTTCTGGTGGTCACCCTCGGTCAGTTGCGAAAGACCCGGCGCGGTCGTCCGGACGCGAGCTTTCGCGCCTATCGATTCGGAATCCTGTGTCTGCTGGGCGGTCTGGTTCCGTTGCTGGCGCAGGACTTCATCGACCATCCGGTACTTCCGGTACTGTGCGGTGTGCTGGTGCTCTATGGTGGTTTCGTCAGCATCATCCAGGGCATGCTTTACAAGATCGTGCCGTTTCTTGCCTGGCTTCACCTGACCCAGGTCGGCCTGAAGGCCCCCAATGTAAAGCAGCTCCAACCCGAGAAACCGGCGAAAGCGCAGCTGACCGCCCATGCGGTTGCGGTCACGATGCTCGTACTCGGGGTCGTGACCGCCCATCCAGGCCTGCTGCAGTTCGCCGGCGCGTTGGTGGCCCTGGAATGTTCGTGGTTGCTGTTGAACCTGCTCGGCATTGTGGGTGCGTACCGTCAGGCCTTACGGGCGTCTCCGCCGCAGCAGCGCGCCAGGGATGCGCTGACGCACACGTGACCGGATCACCGGTTCCGACGGACCGATGCCCGAGCGCTTGCGACGGCGGACTGCGCCCGGCTAGCCGATCGCGCCTTGCGCGCGCAGCCGGACCAGACCGGCCGGGTCCAGGATGTGAACATAGCGGCCGCTGATCGTGAGCAGACCCTTCTCGGCAAGCAGCTGGAAGGCCCGCGACAGCGAGGAGGGATTGATGTCCAGATAGGACGCGATCACCTGCTTCTGTGCCGGCAGCACCGCCTCGACGCCACCGTCATCGACAGGACGCGCATGCTCCAGCAGATGATCGATGATCCGCTCCAGCGCGGTATGCAGCGTCAAGGCCTCGATCCGGGCGGTGGATCGATACAGTTTCATCCCCAGATGGGTCGCGGCGGCTGCCGCGAACGCAACACTGGATAAGTGCAGGCCACGCAACATATCGGCCGGTATCAACAGCAGGACCGACGGCGCCAGGCTCTGCGCGGTCACGCTGGACGGGCGCCGTGCGAAGATCTCGACATCGCCCAGAACCCCGGGCGGATCGACGATATCCAGCACCCGCTCCTCGTTGCGACTGTTGGATGCGACCAGACTGATCTGTCCGCTGACCAGCATGAACAGGCCCGCCGGTTCGTCCCCCTTCTGGAACAGGGTCTGCCCCTTGGAAAGCCGGATCAGCTTGGCGACTCCCTCCAGCATGCCCAGCTCGTCCCGAGCGAGGTCCTGGAACAACGGGTGAAGGGCCAGTATCGTTTCGTCCGATTGCACGCGTCCGCCCGGCACGTGCGCCGGCCCAGTCGCAGCGAACGCGTTCGCCGACGCCGCCGGCACGGAGAATACGATCAGGATCGCCATCCGTCCGTGCAGCACCAGATGCGTGATGCGCGCGGAAACGGGTCTGGCCACCCCGTCCGTCCCGACGCACTCGATCAGCCCTTCGAAGCGACCGGACATCAGCACCTGACTCATCACGATCGGCAGGCGCTGTATCTGTGCCGCCGAGAACAGCGCCGCGCTGGATCGATCCTGAAGTCCTTCTGGATCGGATCCGAAGAAGTTCGCCGCTACCGCATTGGCGTGAACAATGACGCCGGGAAGCAGGGATACGTCGAGCGTAATCACCACCGCCGCGTTCGCATCCTTGTCGATCAGCGCCAGCACGTCCTCCTCGCTCGCATGCAGCGTGGCAGTGCCCTGCGCGAGCGCGAGATCGAAGGCCGGTGCAACGGCGATCGCGCTGGAGGGGCCAGCCGTCGAACCGGCTGCGGCAAGATCGCCAAGTTCGCGTGTGGCACCCTTCTGCGCAGCGCGCAGCTTCCGGGCGAGCCCCTGATCCTCGCCCTGGATGTGACCGATGAGCCATCGTCCGAGAAAGCGCAGAAGCTGACGACCGTCCGGCACCGCACGTTCGCTGAGCTGGTCGAGCATGTCATCCACATGCGACAGAAAGCGGGAATGCTTCCGATGATGGTCTTGAGCGTAGCCGGGCGACAATTCGCACAAGGCCATCAGCGCTTCCTCGGTACCGAAATGGACCTCGGCATAATCCTTCAGATACCCGACCAGCGCGCGAACCTCCTCGGCACCGAGCTCGTCATCGCCGACCAGCCTTTTCGCGGTCGCATTGACCATGTCCACCAGTCCACGGTGCTGGCGGTCGATCACGTCGATACCGGTCATCAGCGCGTCACTCCACGCCAGTTGTTCCATGCGGGTCATCCTGCAAACTTAGTTACTGATCGGCGGCCGACCTCACCTTGTCGTCCCCGCCTCCCGGCGTCCGCCTACATTATGTCGAATCAGCGAACCTACGCCAGTCCCTGACGTTCGCGGACATACTCGACGCGACCGTCGGACGAGCCTGGCACTCGCGAATCGACGGGGCCGCTCGGCGCGACGCCTCACGTCACGCCCCCGGCCAGTGCCAGTGCGGCTCAGGCGCTTCCGACCGGGATGAGTTCGCGATTCTGCGTGAGCCAGGCCAGCACCTCTTCCGCGTTCCGCGCGGGCGAAAACACCGGATAGAAGACCTTTACGATCCGGCCATCGACCACGACGATCGCCATGCGCTTGTACAGCTCCTTGCCGGCCGCGACGAAGGTCGGCATTCGTATCGCGCCCTTCAACTGTAGCGACGCATCGCTGAGCAGCAAAAAAGGCAGATGAAGCCGGTCGCGTGCCTCGCGTTGATCTTCGCTGCTCTGTGCGCTCAATCCGGTCACCCTGACTCCCAGTTCCGCCAGTTCGGCATGGTGGTCGCGGAAGCTGCACGCTTGCGGCGTACAGCCGCGCGCACCGGGAATCTCGTTCCAGCCATCCGGGCTCGGCTCACCGGGGCGTCCGGTTCGCGGATACACGTAGATCACCCAGGCGCCGGCAAGGTGGGCGAGATTCACCACCGTGCCATCGGTGCTCTGCAGCGCGACGTCGGGCAGGCACATGCCGGCGAGGTGGTCGGCGGCGCCGTCATCGAGCGGCACGACCGGGTCGTCGGACATATCGAAAGGATTCTTGGTCATGTTGTCTCCATGCTTGAATGTTCGGAGCCGGGATCTTTAGCGCAAATACGCGGGCGGAATGCTACCCTCGGCCGGCGAGTTACCGCGACACTCAGTTCCCCCTTTCCTGCCATCGCTGCAGGCGGAATTCCAGGTGACGTCTGATGTCCGGCCACTCGCTCGCCAGAATGCCGTACATGACCGTGTCGCGGACCGAACCGTCGGCGCGCAGTGCATGGTGACGCAGGATGCCGTCCCTGTGTGCGCCGAGGGCCTCGATCGGCCGCCTCGATGAAAAGTTGAAACGCTCGGTGCGCAAGCCAAACACCTTGCACCCTACTGCTTCGAGCGCATTTGCCAGCAACAGCAGCTTGCAGGCCGTGTTCAGATGACTGCGCTGCAAGCGCTTCGCGTACCAGGTATAACCGATCTCGACACGATCGGCCGCGGCCACGATGTCGTGAAAGCGCTTACTGCCGAAGATCGCTCCACTGGCCGACTCCCGCACCACCCATGGCAGCATGTGCCCCACCTGTTGTCCCGCGAGCGCCTGGGCGACATATGCAGCCGTTTGATCCGGCGCCGGGACCGATGCGAACCACAACTCCCACAGGCGGCCGTCCGCCGCCGAGGCGAGTTCGTCCCGATGACCTGGCGCGAGCGGTTCGAGCCGCACACCATATCCTTCGAGCGTGACCGGACTGGCGCTTATCAAGATCTTCCCGCATGGTTTCGACTGGAAGCATACCGGACCCGGCATCGATTCCGGCATGTGCGTGATCCGTGAGAAAGTCCGCAGAGAAGAACTCGCATCTGTTGCAGGATTGCCGCATGCGGGTATCGCGACACCCGCTTTTTTTTGCATAATCACCACAAGATGTGCCGAATCGATTCCGAATGCTGCTTACCGCGCACTTCCGCGCACTAAGAGGACGGTCTTGATCACGATATTCGACATCACGGAGATGCTCGCCGACCTGGCAAGCGAGACGCATCCGGACCATGTCAGCCTGTACCGACGCACGCAGGAGGCGGCGCATCGCCTCGTCAGCGACGCGCACGCCGCGAGCGTGAGCACCGAGGTGCTGCTACCGCTACGCATGCTGTCCTGGAAAGACGGGCCGAGAGCCGTCGAGAGCCTGCTGAGGTATCCGATCGATATGGCCGAGGCCCACGGGCGCGCCCGATTAGCCTGGCTGCACTACCTCGAGCAGCAACGAACGCTGCTATGCGAGGCGGCAGTGCTGAACCCGGTACAACGCTGAGCCTGCGCCCTCGCCCGCTCCATGGGGGTCTACATGTTGCCGAGGCCCTCGATTGCGTCGATGACCAGTCGGGTGCCGATCTCGATCAGCAGCAGGTCATTGTCGACCCGCACATAGCGGTGATTGCGCGGCGGCGCGCCAAAGGCCCTGATGATCGCCGACGGCGGATCGTAGAAGCTGACGTCACGACCCAGAGGCTGACCCAGCCGCCACCTCTTTGCGAGTCCGGGCGGCATGCAGCCGTTGCGCTTCTTCGCCAGACCGGGCGGGCAATGCCCCGCGCGGATCTGGTCAGCATAGTAACTCCTGGCCTGGGTGCGATGGCGATCCGTAAAATGCACGCTGATCGCGGGCGCGTCCGCCCGGCCGTCGCGTTGGGCCCGCTGCTCATCGCGGTTTCCGCCGCGGTTGCCTTGAGGTCCGCCCCTGGCTGGAGGCTGAGCCTGTCCACGCCCCTGCTGCCCATGCTGCTCCGCCCGCTCGACTCGGCCGCCACCAGCGCCGTCCAGCCTTTGCGCGTACGCCGGTGTGGCCAGCAGCGCGCCGAGTGAGATGGCAGCGGCCAATCTGCCGATAAGATTCAGATCGATCATGAGATTTCCGTCAGTGAAAAGTGCTCGCACGTAATGCTCCGAGTCTAGGCGAATCGAAGCGCGAGGGCGAAGGCTATTACGTCTGGCAACAACAACTGCATCCTGTCACCCGGGGACGTCTTTGCACCATTTGCTGTCGACCCGTTGTGCGCCCATCTTCGTGAGGCGGACCAGGAGGCTGTCGGTTCAGTCCGGGATGACTGCGGTGACCTCGATCTCGACCTTCGCACCCTCTTCGACCAGATCGGCAATCTGAACTGCCGTCATCGCGGGAAAGTTCTTGCCCATCACCTCGCGATAAACCGCTCCGATCTCCTTGAGTCGCGCGTTGTATTCCCTCTTGTCGATCAGGTACCAGGTCATGCGCGTCATGTGCTCGGGCCCGGCACCGGCGACCGCGAGCACGTCGCGGATGTTCTGGAGCGCCTGCAGCGTCTGCTGCACGAGATCGTCGCTCTTGAACTCGCACTGTCCGTTCCAGCCGACCTGCCCACCCACGAAGATCTGGCGGCCGCGCGCCTCGATGCCGTTGGCGTAACCCTTGGGTTGCATCCATCCTTCCGGTTGAAGAACTCTGTGCATCACGTTTTCTCCTTGAAATGTGCGATGGCCGCACGGACATCCGCCGGCCAGGGAATTGCACGATGGGTGTCGAGCGAGGTCGCCACGAGCACCTGATCGGCGGTAAAACGGGTTTCGCCGCCGCAACTGACGGCATGGTGCAGGACCAGCGACGCATTGCCGAGCTTCTCGACACCGAGCTCGAAGCGCAGCGTGTCTCCGAAGTGCGACGGTCGTTCGAAACGCGTGTCGAGCTGTGCCGTGGGCGTGCCGACACGTTGCCGGACCAGGAGTTCGGTCCACGGGTGGCCGATGTGGGCGAGCCAATCCTCGACCACCGCATTGAGCATGCGGAAATAGTTCGGAAAGAACACGATGCCGGCCGGATCGCAGTCCGAAAACCGCACCGGGTGATGGGCGACGAAGACGCCGTCGGCGGACGCCATGGCAGGCTGATGGGTCGGGTTCATCTGACAGGCCTCCTCAGGTCACTGCAGCGCGTGCATGGAACTCGGGCCTGTCCCAGGCGCCGGTGCTCAGCAGGTCGGACAGGGTCTCGACCGCATCCCATACGTCGCAGTAGCCGACATAGAGCGGCGCGAAACCGAAGCGGACGATATCCGGTGCGCGGAAGTCGCCCACCACCCCTCGACTGATCAGCGCCTGCATCAGTGCATAGCCCTGCGGATGATGAAAGCTCACCTGCGAGCCGCGGATGCGCGAATCCCTTGGACTGGCCAGCGTGAGACCAGGGCAGCGGACCTCGACCCGTTCGATGAACAGTTCGGTCAGTGCGACCGACTTGTGCCGGATCTGGGTCATGTCGGCCTCGACCATCAGGTCCACCCCGGATTCGAGTGCCGTCGTCGCCAGAACCGGCGGCGTTCCGCACAGATAGCGGGCGACGCCCGGGGCCGGGGAATAGTCGGCATCGAACGCGAACGGCGCGGCATGTCCCATCCAGCCGGACAGCGGCTGCGAAAAACCATTCTGGTGCCGCTCGGCGACCCACAGGAAGGCTGGCGCGCCGGGCCCGCCGTTCAGATACTTGTAACCGCAACCGACCGCGAAATCGGCGTGCACCGCGTTCAGGTCGACCACGAGGGCGCCAGCCGAATGGGCAAGATCCCAGATCGTCAGCGCGCCAGCCGCATGCGCCGCAGTCGTCAGGCGCTCCATGTCGTGGATGCGGCCGCTGCGGTAATTGACATGCGTGAGCATCAGCACCGCGGTGTCGTCGTCCAGTGCGGACTCCACCGTCTCGACATCCGGATCGTCCGGCAACAGCACCAGTTCATGCCCCTTTCCAAGGAAGCCGGCCAACCCTTGGGCCATGTAGAGATCGGTGGGAAAGTTGTCGCGCTGGGACACGATGCGGTGCCGACCGGGGCGTAGCGCGAGCGCGGCAGCCAACACCTTGAAGAGGTTCACCGACGTGGAGTCCGCGACCACCGTCTCGCCGTCCCGCGCACCGATCAACCGGCCGATCTTGTCGCCGACCCGCGCCGGCAGGTTGATCCAGTCGGCACTGTTCCAGCTCCGGATCAGGTCCTGGCCCCATTCGTGCTCGATCGCGTGGCGCAAGCGTTCGCCGGTCGCGACCGGTCGTGCGCCGAGCGAGTTGCCATCGAGATAGATCACGCCGGTCGGCAGTGCGAAACGCGCGCGAAAGCCACGCAGTGGATCCTCGGCATCGCGCTGAACGAGGAAGGATCGTGTCGTCATCATCATGCCCTCCGTCCATCGATGGTTCTGAGCACCGCGCGCACAGGCGATGCGTCCAGTCCCGCGAGCTTGAGCGGCAGCGCGATCAGTTCGTAGTCCCCCTCGGCGACAGCGTCCAGCACCAGGCCTTCCAGGATGACCATACCGTGACGGCATACCGCCAGGTGGGCGTCCATGGTCTTCGAGCTTTCCGGATCCAGCGACGGGGTGTCCAGCCCCACCAGCCGCACGCCCGCAGCCGCGAGCAGGTCGATGGTTTCAGGCGCGATCGCGCAAAATGCGCTGTCCCAAGCGCGTTGCGGCGCCATCTCGTAGGTGCGGAAAAGCACGCGCGGCGGGCAGTCTTCTAAATGACCAGCCACCTGCTGCGGTGTGATCGTCCCGCGCGCACCGAAGACATGAATGACCCTGCACCGGCCGACATAGGTATCCAGCGCCAACTCGTCGATGGTCTGACCGTCTGCGTCGAAATGAAACGGCGCATCGACATGCGCGCCGGTGTGCGTCGACAGGCTGATCTTCGACACATTGACCGGACACTCCGGACCGATGCTCCAGGTGCGCTCGAACTCGACCGGTGCGTCGCCGGGCCACACCGGGAGCGACGGATGAATGGCGGGGCTGATGTCGATGAGCATGCCGACGGGATTCCAGATGGACCGTGTGGGCGTCAGCGCTTGAGCAATTCGCGCGCGACGATGAGTTTCTGCACCTCGGTCGCACCTTCGTAGATGCGAAGCGCGCGGATCTCGCGATACAGCGACTCGACCTTGACGCCGCTACGCACACCCTGGCCGCCGTGCATCTGCACCGCAGCGTCGATGACCCGCTGCGCGTTTTCGGTCGCGGTCATCTTCGCCATCGCCGCCTCGCGCGTCGTCGGCTGGCGCTGCACGTCACGTTTCCACGCGGCGCGCGCCGTCAGCAGCGCCGCCGCATCGAGGTCCGTGGCCATGTCGCCGAGCTTCGCCTGCGTGAGCTGAAAATCGGCCAGCGTGTGGCCGAACATCCTGCGGCCACACGCATGGCTCAGTGCCTCGTCGAGAGCCCGCCTCGCGAAGCCGAGCGCAGCCCCGGCCACTGACGCGCGGAAGATGTCGAGTGTTCGCATCGCGATCTTGAAGCCTTCGCCACCAGCACCCAGGCGATTCGCGACCGGCACCGCCATGTCGGTGAAACGCAGCCGTGCGAGCGGATGCGGCGCAATCACGTCCAGCCGTTCGGCGACCTCGAAGCCCGGCATGTCCGGCTGGATGACGAAGGCCGAAATGCCTCGCGTGCCGGGCGCTTCGCCGGTGCGGGCGAACAGGCAATACACATCGGCGATACCGCCATTGGAGATCCAGGTCTTCTCGCCGTTGATCACGTAGTGGTCGCCCTCGAGCCGCGCCTCGCAGGCCATCGCCCCGACGTCCGAGCCGGCATCCGGTTCGGTCAGCGCGAAGGCGGCGATCCATTCGCCCGCGGCCACTCGGGGCAAGACCTCGCGTTTCAGGGACTCGCTGCCCGCCAAGGTGATCGCGCCGCTACCCAGCCCCTGCATCGCGAACGCGAAGTCGGCCAGTCCGTCGTGATACGCCAGGGTTTCGCGTGCGATGCACAAGCAACGCGAGTCCAGTTCTTCCAGCGCGCCACCATGGGCCGCAGGCACGCAGTAGCGCAGGAAGCCGGCCTGACCGAGTGCCGACACCAGCTGGCGGCAGGCGTTGTCCGTGTCATGATGATCGACCTGCGGCATCGAGTCCGTGGCCCAGTCGAAGATCGCGTTCGACAGCTGGCGGTGTTCGGGGCCGAAGAACGGCAGTTCGAGAGAGGTTCTGTCCATTGTCTAAGCCTTACCCGTTGGCCCTGAGCCTCGGGCCGGTGAGGAAACGCTCGTGAAGCAGCATTGCTTGCCGGCCCTCAATTGCCCTCGAAGACGGGCTTCTGCTTGGCCGCAAACGCTTCGAAGGCACGGCGGAAATCACCGGTCATCATGCAGATCGCCTGGGCCTGGGCTTCGGACTCGATCATCTCCTCGATGCCCATGTTCCATTCCTGGTTCAGCATGGTCTTGGTGACGGTATGCGCGAACCACGGCCCATCGGCAAGGTTGCGCGCCAGCGTGAGCGCCTTGTCCAGCACGTGGGCTGACGGATGCAAGGCGCTGAAGAAACCCCAGGCAAGCCCCTCGTCGGCGCTCATCGCGCGGCCGGTCATCAGCAGCTCGGTGGCCCGGCCCTGTCCGATCATGCGCGGCAGCAGGCCACAGGCCCCCATGTCCGCGCCCGCCAGGCCGACGCGCGTGAACAGATAGGCCGTCCGGGTGTCGGGCGTTCCGAGGCGAAAATCGGACGCGAGGGCAAGCATCGCGCCGGCCCCGGCGCAGATGCCGTCGATCGCGGCGATGATCGGTTGCGGTGCCTTGCGCATCGCCTTGACCAGATCGCCGGTCATCCGCGTGAACTCGAGCAGCTCCGGCATGCTCATCCGGGTGAGCGGTTCGATGATCTCGAACACGTCGCCGCCCGAACAGAAGTTCGCGCCGGCGCCGGTGA
Organism: Denitraticella aggregata; assembly: GCF_048158365.1. Lineage (NCBI taxonomy): Bacteria > Pseudomonadati > Pseudomonadota > Betaproteobacteria > Rhodocyclales > Zoogloeaceae > Denitraticella > Denitraticella aggregata. The sequence continues at coordinate 201,966 of NZ_JBLLNL010000006.1, forward strand.
TGACTACCGCCCGCACGTCGTTCGCATAATTGAGGTCGCGGAAGAGGTCGCGTAGTTCGGCATACGAGTCGAAGGTCAGCGGGTTCTTCTTGTCCGGACGGTTCAGCGTGATCGTCGCGACCCGTCCATCCTCGGAACACGTCCATTGAAAGTGGCGCGCACTGTAGCCCTTGAAGGGACGCTTGTGGTCCTGCATCGACAGTTCAGCCATTTCCGTTCTCCTGATTCTGTTGTTCGATCGTGGTGCAACCATGTCCTCGCTGGTGGCGGCAGTCCGTTGCGTTGTCCGTTGATCACTTGGCACCGCGTGCCTGTGGCAAGCACGCCAGCCGTGCAATCGATTCTTGCTTCATTCGATGTCACATGGACATCGACATGGTTCAACCGGCCATGACCTCGCCACCGGCCACCGGAATCGCCTGCCCGTGGATCGCCTCCGATCCGGGCAGACACAACCAGGCCACCGTGCACGCCACATCCTCCGGACTCACCAGGCGCCCCTGCGGATTGCTTGCGGCAAGCACCGTCCTGGCTTCGTCTTCGCTGCGCCCCGTCTTGGCGACGATGTTGTCCAGCGCATCCCCAAGCAGTGGCGTGTCCGTATACCCCGGGCAGACCGCATTGACGGTGATGCCCTGCTTAGCCACTTCCAGCGCCAGCGCGCGCGTGAAGCCGATCACGCCATGCTTGGCCGCGCAGTAGGCGGAGACATACGCATACCCGACCAGCCCCGCCGTGCTGGCGATGTTCACGATGCGGCCAGCCCTGCCCGCCTGCATGCCCGGCAAGACCGCGTGCACGCAGTTATAGGTGCCGGTGAGGTTCACCGCGAGCATCTCGTTCCACAGTTCAAGCGGGGTGCGCGCCGCCGGCGCACTTCTGGCCGCCCCAGCATTGTTGATCAGGATGTCGACCCGTCCGCGTGCGCCTGCGGCCTGATCCAGTGCCACATGAATCGCGTCATGATCGGTGATGTCGGCGACCGCGATGCCGTGGCCTTGCCCGTGCAGACGCGCACGCATCGCCTCCAGCGCGTCGGCGCGGCGTCCCACCAGGGTCAGCGTCGCCCCCAGGCGTGCCAGTTCCAATGCGATGGCCGCTCCGATGCCGCTACCGCCACCGGTGACCACTGCGTGTGAGCCCGCGAGATCGGTGCCCGGCGGACTGCCTGCCGACCTGGTCAGTGTCTCCATACCGAAGCCGCCTCAACCGCCCGCAACCGCGGCGGCACGCTTGAGGTTGGTCTCGTACTGCGCGCGGCCGGACAGGTACTGCTTCGGCCACGCGAGCCCCGGGAAGTCGACCTTGGCCGCCTCGTGCAATGTCCAGTACGGATCGGCCAGGTGCGGTCGGGCCACCGCGCACAGGTCCGCACGGCCCGACGCGATGATGCTGTTGGCATGGTCCGCCTCGAAGATCGCGCCCACCGCAATGGTCGGGATACCGACTTCATTGCGGATCCGGTCGGCGAATGGCGTCTGGTACATGCGGCCATAGACCGGCTTGTCGCCCTTCCACACCTGGCCCGACGAGCAGTCGATGATGTCGGCACCGGCCGCCTTGAACAGGCGCGACAGTTCGACCGCATCGTCGGCCGTATTGCCGCCCGGGAACCAGTCGTGGCAGGACAGACGGACCGAGATCGGTTTGTCGGCAGGCCATGCCAAACGCATGGCGGCGAAAACCTCCAGCGGATAGCGCGCCCGGTTCTCGACCGTGCCACCATAGTCGTCGGTGCGTCGATTGGTCAGCGGCGACAGGAAGCTCGACATCAGGTAGCCATGTGCGCAGTGGAACTCGAGAATGTCGAAACCGGCTTCCGCAGCCATCTCGGTCGAGCGCACGAAATCGGCCTTCACTCGGTCCATGTCGTGACGATTCATTTCACGCGGCACCTGGGAGTGTTCCAGGTAAGGCAGTGCAGATGCCGAAATCAGCTCCCACGCACCCGACTCCAGCGGCTCGTCGATGCCTTCCCAGGCCAGCCTGGTCGCACCCTTGCGGCCGGCATGCCCCAGCTGGATACCCATCTTCGCACCAGAATTGGCATGGACGAAATCCACGATTCGCTTCCATGCACCGACATGCTCCGGCTTGTACATTCCGGCGCAGCCCTTCGTGATGCGCGCATCCGGCGATACACAGGTCATCTCGGTGTACAACAGGCCCGCACCACCGAGCGCGCGCGAGCCGAAGTGGACCAGATGAAAGTCCCCCGCGACACCGTCGTCGGCCGAGTACATGGCCATCGGTGACATGATGATCCGGTTCGCAAGCGTGAGCCCACGCAGCGTGTAGGGCGTGAACATCGGCGGCGGCGCCTGCTCATCCGGTCTGACCGGCACGCCCGCGCTTTGCGCGAACCAGCGCTCGTAGCCCTCCAGCCACTGTGCATCGCGCAGACGCAGGTTCTCATGCGAAATCCGCTGTGAGCGGGTCAGCATGGAGTACATGAACTGCTCCGGCTCGAGCGTGTCGCAGTAGCGCGCGTCGCAGACCTCGAACCACTCCATCGCATTCCAGGCCGCATTCTGCAGCCGCAGCACGTCGATGTTTCGCACTTGCTGGTATCGGGCGAGTACATCGGGAATGTGCTCCGCGGTGTCGCCCTCTTCCTTGAACAGACGGGTGAGTTCGATCGCATCCTCGAGTGCGAGCTTGGTGCCGGACCCGATCGCGAAGTGCGCGGTGTGCACCGCATCCCCCATCAGCACGACATGGCTCTTCCCGTTGAAGTGGTACCACTTGTCGCACTTCACCCGCTGGAAGTTGAGCCACGCCGAGCCGCGCAGATGGCGCGCATTGCTCATCAGCGGATGACCGTCGAGGTGCTTCTCGAACAGCTTCTCGCAGAATTCGATGGACTGGTCGGTATTGAACTGGTCGAGCCCGTGTGCCTTCCAGACATGCTCCGGCGTCTCGACGATGAAGGTGGTCGTCTGGTCGTCGAACTTGTATATGTGCGCCTGGAACCAGCCGTGCTCGGTTTTCTCGAAGATGAAGTTGAACGCATCGAAGAGCTTGTTCGTGCCCAGCCAGATGTAGCGGTTGGGCCGCGTCACGATGTCCGGTTTGAAGACGTCCGCGTAGCGACTGCGGATCCTCGAGTTGATCCCGTCGGAGGCGATGATCAGATCCGCATCCGGATACTCTGCATCGGACTCGACGTCCGTCTCGAACACCAGCTCCACGCCAAGCTGTTCGCAGCGGTCCTGCAGGATGTTGAGCATCTTCTTGCGCCCGATGCCGACGAACCCATGACCGCTGCTGCGAATCGAGCGGTCCTTGAAATGCAGTTCGATGTCGTCCCAGTGGTTGAACGCGACCTGGATCGCATCGGCGGTCACCGGATCCCACTCACGCATGTTATCCATCGTGGCGTCGGAGAAGACCACGCCCCAGCCGAAGGTGTCATAGGGCTTGTTGCGTTCGACCACCGTGATCGAGTGGGACGGGTTGAGCTTCTTCATCAGGATCGCGAAGTAGAGTCCTGCCGGTCCTCCGCCAATACATACGATGCGCATGCTGTCGCTCCTTCGATTGTCCGGCAGGCTCGGCCGGGTCAGGCTTGCAGGACATCGACGATGCCTGCCCATTTAGCGAATAATATTTCATGTCTAAACTATTCTGTCAACACCCTGCCCGAACTCGTTGCGGTCCCTGATCCCGCGCCCGACGGTCGCTGCCGTCACCGCGTTCTGCGATCCTCGTCGATCGACCCCGCATGCGGATGAAGGGCGAGAAGCGCCTTCAGCATGCCGATCAGGGTCATGGCCTGGTCCAGTCCGAAAGGCTCCAGAATGGCTGCCTGATGCTGACGAGCGCGCGCTCTGAGCGATTCGGTGAGACGATGTCCGTGCGGTGTGATGCTGACCAGGGTCTGGCGCCGGTCGGCTCTGAGACCGTGACGCCGGACCAGGCCTTCGGCTTCCATGCGCTGAACGACCTTGCTCAGCGTCGGCTGCTTCGTCAACGTCAGTTGAACGAGCGTGCCGATGCTCTCCCCGTCGCTCCCTTCGAGGCTTGCCAGGATGCGCCATTCGGTCACCGACAGACCTGCACGGTTGACCTCGCGGTGAAACTCCCCCGAAATACGCTGACTGGCCTGAGCGAGCAGATACGGCAGGTAGTCGTCGATGAAGCGCGGCCGTCGAGCCGGCCCTTCCTGGTCGCCCTTGCCGGCATTCTCGTGCGGGAGCGCGCTCACACGCATTTCCTCGTCAATGATCGAGACTATATTTGAGCACGAAAACCGCGGCACACCCGAACCGCTGACCACCGGGCAACCGTGTCTAGTCAGCCGGAGCATCTTTCCAATCCCTCTTCTGAACCAGAAAGTAGGAAGCGCAGCGAGACGCCGCGGCGACTTCCGCATCAATGAATCCAGAGTCACAGGTGCGTACCGACGGGTTCAAGTTCAGAATAGCCGATGCTTTCAATGCCGGATCATCTGCACCACTCCAGTGCGGCGATGCACCATAAGGAGTCAACTATGTAATTGTCTTTGCATGCATTTTTTCAAACCAGATGAAATTTCATGTTTTCTATTGACCCCCGATTGTTTTATCCTTAAATTATTTATCAGGACAGAAGCAAAGGCATCGGTTCGATGCCACGCAAGGAGATCCGAGGTCAGGATGGTCGTTTTCGGCGACGGTCGAAAGTTTTTTATCACCGAGCGTCGATCGGGCCTGAACCGTGCTTGGAGAGCAGCATCACGTGTCTTACCCGACGGCACGCGTTTGACCTGTTATGCCCACAAACATGAGGTGACAACATGAATCGCTCGACATTTCGTTCCACTCGACTCTGTTCGATGATCGCAGGCCTGGTCGTTCTCGCTTCTCCCGCGGTCGTCAATGCTCAGGCCATCACGCTCACATACGCCTTCTTTGCACCGGCCACGACCTTCCCGGCCAGGCAGATGGAACATTGGGCGCAGCAGATCAACGAGCGCACCAACGGTCAGGTCCAGGTGCAGACATTCCCGGGCGGCACCCTGCTCGGCGCACGCGAGATGTTTGACGGTGTAAGCAGTGGTGTCGCCGATATCGGCCTGGGTGCGCCTTCCTATGATCCGGGCCGGTTTCCGCTGACCGCCGGCACCTCGTTGCCGCTCGGCTTCCCCAACGCCACGGTCGCAAGTCAGACGTTGTGGGCGCTGACCCAGGAAGTCCAGCCCAAGGAGTTCGAGAATTTCAAGGTGATCGCGATGTTCACCAACGAACCGGGCTACATCATGTCACGCACGCCGGCCTCGAACGCAGCCGAGCTCAGCGGCATGAAACTTCGCGCGGCGGGGACCGGCGTTCCGGTGCTCAGCGCGCTCGGCGCCGCGCCGATCGGCATGCCCATGCCGGAAGTGCCTCAGTCCGTCCAGACTGGCGTAATCGACGGGGCCATGACCTCGCGCGAGGTTCTGCAGGATTTCCGGCTGGCCGAATCCCTGAAGTACGTCACCGACTACCCGACCGTCGTGGTCAGCTTCGCCGCTGTCATGGACCGTAAGCGCTGGGAGGGTCTGCCCGACAACGTGAAGGCCGTGATCGACGAACTGGGTCCCGAGATGGCGACCTGGACCGGAAATTATCACGACAACGAGAACGTCGGGGCGGCCCTGGAATGGAGCAAGAAGGAACATAACCTGCAAGTCGTTTCGCTCACCGACGAAGAGCGTGCGAACTGGGATGCGAAGCTGGCTCCGATGGAAGCGGAATGGGTGCGGGACCTGACCGCGAAGGGCTTCGACGCCGAGGGCTATCTGAAGCGCCTGCACGAACTGCGCGACCAGTTCGCCGCGCAGCAGGCGGACTGATCCGATCGACCAGCGAAACGGGACGCCACTGGAGAAGACTGTGATGAAATGGCTCGAGGGATTCAGCACATTCGTCAATAAGGTGTTGCTCTGGTTCGCTGGCCTCGCACTGCTCGCATTGTTGCTGTTGACGGTGACCGACATGGTCTTGCGGGCATGGGGCGTGACACTGGCCGGTTCCTATGAAGTGATCGGCTGGCTTTCCGCCTGTGCCATGGCGCTTGCACTCGGTGCCGTCCAGCAGCATAAGGGACATGTCGCAGTTCAACTGCTCGAAAACCGTTTTGGTCCCCGCCTGAAAGCCGCGGTCGACCTGGTGACCTGCCTGCTGGCTCTGCTCCTTTTTGTCGCCGTGGCCTGGTATGTCGCGAAATACGGTCAGGTTCTTCAACGCACCGGCTCCCTGTCCGAAACGCTGAGAGTCGTCGTCTATCCATGGGTGTATGTGGTCGCAGTCGGCTGCACAGGGCTTGCGCTCAGCCTGCTGGTCGATTTCGTGCGCGCGACGATCAATCTGTTCGTTCCGCACGGTCGCTCCTAGAACCCCGAACCGGCAGGAATATATCCAGTGGATCCCGTCACCGTTGCCCTGATCGGGCTGGCAGTCATGTTTGTGTTCATGCTGTTGGGCATGCCGATCGCTTTCGCGATGCTGCTCGCCGGTGTGCTCGGCAATGCCTACCTGCTGTCCGTACCGGCGGCAACCCATCTGCTCTCGACCAATGTGTGGTCGCAGTTCTCGTCCTATGGACTGAGCGTGATCCCGCTCTTCGTGCTGATGGGGCAGTTCGCCTACCGCGCCGGGATCACCGAACGACTCTACAACGCAGCCTACACCTGGTTCGGTCGACTGCCTGGCGGGCTCGCCGGCACCACCGTCCTCGCCAGTGCGGGTTTCTCGGCCATATGCGGCTCCAACTCCGCCACGACGGCCACTATGGGAACGATTGCGTTGCCGGAAATGCGCAAATACGGCTATCACCCGACCCTCAGCAGCGGCGCGGTGGCCATCGGCGGTACGCTCGGTATCGTGATTCCGCCTAGCGTCGTGATGATCGTGATCGCGATGCAGACCGAACAGTCCCTGTTGCGCCTGTTCCTTGCCGGCATCATCCCGGGCGCGCTGCTGACGGCGCTGTTTCTGCTGACCATCCTGCTCCTGTGCCTGCGCGACCCGAAGCTCGGTCCGATCGGCCCCCGGACCAGCATGAGGCAGAAGCTGTCGTCGCTGTCGGGCGTGATCGAGACGATGATCCTTTTCATGCTCGTCATCGGAGGGCTCTACCTGGGCTGGTTCACGCCGACCGAAGCCGGTGCGGCAGGTGCCTTCGGCGCGCTGATGGTGGGTCTGCTGCGTCGACGTCTGTCACTCAGGGGGATCATCCAGTCTCTGGTCGAAACCCTGCGAATTTCCGCGATGGTCATGTTGCTGATGACCGGCGCCGTGCTCTTCGGCCGATTTCTGACCGTCTCGCGCCTGCCGTTCGAGCTCGCGGACTGGGCCACGTCGCTGCCGGTGGAACCGTTCGCGATCCTTCTGGTAGTACTGCTGATCTATCTGATCGGTGGCGCGCTGATGGATGCGCTCGGATTTCTCGTGGTGACGATCCCGATCTTCTTCCCGCTGGCTGCCGCGCTGGGTTATGACCCGATCTGGTTCACCGTGATACTCACGATCGTGACGACGATGGGTGCGATCACCCCGCCCGTCGGCGTGAACGTGTTCATCGTTCATGGACTGGCGCCTGACATCCCGGTCCGCACCATCTTCAGGGGCGTCAGCTACTTCCTGCTCGCCTACGTCATCTGCATCGGGCTGATGTGGGTGTTCCCCGACATGGTGCTCTACCTGCCCAAAGCGATGCTTGGCTGAACGGAACTCGAGACAGTGACTGAACCGATAGTGGTCTTGCTGGTCCGGATGGTTATCGATGCCGGGCACCCAGCTCCAACAATGGCGTCGGAGTGCTGCCGGCGTTCGAACGGGGAGACGCACCTTGGCTGAACGTTCGTTCAAACAGGAGGTACAGCAACTCAAGGTCCCGGCCGGCGAGGAGTTTCGCGGCGAAGGCATTCTTGCCGTCACCAAGGCCCTGCTGCAATCGGGTGTCGGTTATGTCGCCGGCTATCAGGGTTCGCCGATCTCGCATCTGATGGACGTCCTCGCCGATGCGAACGACATTCTCGAGGAGCTCGGCGTGCATTTCGAGGCAAGCGCCTCGGAAGCCACGGCGGCGGCCACGCTCGCAGCCTCCGTGAATTATCCGATCCGTGGCGCGGTGACCTGGAAGTCAACGGTCGGCACCAACGTCGCGTCAGACGCCCTGGCCAACCTCGCATCGGGCGGGGTCACCGGCGGCGCACTGGTCATCGTCGGTGAGGACTACGGCGAGGGTTCGTCGATCATCCAGGAGCGCACCCACGCTTTTGCAATGAAATCGCAGATGTGGTTGCTCGACCCCCGCCCAAACCTCGAGTCCATCGTGAAGGCAGTGGAGGACGGTTTCGAACTGTCCGAAGCCAGCAACACCCCGGTCATCCTCGAGATGCGGATTCGCTCCTGTCACGTGCATGGCCGCTTCATCACCAAGGAGAACCGGCGCCCCAGCTTCACGCTGGCCCAGGCGCTGGAAAACCCGGTACGTGACACCAGTCGCATCGTGCTGCCGCCGGCGTCCTTCGTGCATGAGCACGAGAAGATCAAGCAGCGCTGGCCGGCGGCGGTTCGCTTCATCCGAGATCGCAAGCTCAACGAGTTCTTCGAAGGTGACATCGAGGACATCGGACTGATTCTCCAGGGCGGACTCTACAACGGGGTGATTCGTGCGCTGCAGCTTCTCGGCCTGGCCGACAGCTTCGGCAATTCGCGCATACCGCTGTACGTGATGAACGTCACCTACCCGGTCATCGATGAGGAAGTGCTCGGCTTCTGCGAGGGCAAGCAGGCCGTGCTGCTGCTCGAGGAGGGACAGCCCGATTACATTGAACAGAATCTGCATTCCATCCTGCGCAAGCATGGGGTGCTCGCGCATCTGTCCGGCAAGGACGTGCTGCCCCTGGCAGGGGAATACACGACCCAGGTGATGCGCGAGGGTATCGATGCGTTTCTGCAGCTCCATCGACCCGATGTGCTCGCGACCCAGGCACCCGCGGTGGCAGACGAAACTGTCACCGTTCTGGCTGACGTCAAGCATGACGCGCCCGTCGGCAAACCGGCAGCGAGTCCGATCATCTTTCATCCGAAAATCGCCGACCTGTCCGGCGTCGTACCCGCCCGGCCTGCCGGGTTCTGCGTAGGCTGTCCCGAACGGCCGATCTTCTCGGCGGTCACGCTGGTGCAGCAGAAGCTGGGCGAACACCACATTTCCTGCGATATCGGCTGTCACCTGTTCTCGATCCTGCCGCCGTTCAACCTCGGTGCCACGACCATGGGTTATGGCCTGGGCGCTTCCAGTGCGTCCGCCTTCAACGTCAGGTCGAACAAGCGTGCGATCGCGTTCATGGGCGACGGCGGCTTCTGGCACAACGGTCTCGCGTCCGGCATCGGCAACGCCGTTTTCAACAAATACGACGGCGTGATCGTCATCGTCGACAACTACTATTCGGCCGCGACCGGAGGACAGGACATCCTGTCCTCCCGGGCGAAGAACCCCGACCGGATGACCAATAATCCGATCGACAAGGCGGTGCGAGGCGTCGGCGTCGAGTGGGTGCGCGTGATCGACCGGACCTACGATGTCGCGAAGATGGAGGCGACCCTGGAGGAAGCACTGACCACGCCGGTGAAGGGGCCGAAGGTCATCATTGCGCAGTCCGAGTGCATGCTGAACCGCCAGCGTCGCGAAAAGCCATTGTTCAACCAGGCCGTGAGATCCGGCCAACGGGTCGTGAAGCAGCGCTTCGGCGTCGACCCTGATGTGTGCACCGGAGACCACGCCTGCATCCGTCTTTCGGGCTGCCCGTCGCTGACCGTCAAGGACAGTGGCGATCCGCTCAAGGAAGATCCTGTCGCCCATGTAGACAACAGCTGCGTCGCATGCGGCAACTGCGGCGAGGTGGCCGAAGCCGCGGTGCTCTGCCCGTCCTTCTACCGTGCCGACGTCATTCACAATCCAGGCGGCTTCGACCGCTTCATTGCGCGAATACGGGCGTCGGTGATCGGTTTCCTGCAGCGTCGTCGTGCGGCGCGGCTCGCTCGCCACGCTCTGTGAGAAAGGAAGATCGAGCGCATGAACAAGATCACGCTGTTCGATGACGAGCCGATCAAGATCGCGATCCTCGCAATGGGGGGTCAAGGTGGCGGCGTACTGGCCGACTGGATCGTTGAGATGGCGGAATCCGGGCACTGGTGGGCCCAGACGACATCTGTGCCGGGGGTTGCGCAACGCACCGGGGCGACGATCTACTATCTGGAGCTGATCCCGGAATCCGCAGTGGCCCGGGCCGGCCGCCCGCCCGCTCTCGCGATGATGCCGACCCCGGGTGATGTCGACCTGGTCGTGGCCGCCGAATTGATGGAAGCCGGACGCGCGATGCAGCGAGGCCTGGTGACCCCTGACCGTACGCTGCTGATCACGTCGAGCCACCGCAGTCTGGCCGTCGCCGAGAAGGCGGCGTTGGGCAATGGCATAGGCGATCCGAACAAGGTGATCGATGCCGGCCGTGAAGCTGCGAAGCGAATGGTCTGTTTCGATCTTCAGAAGATGGCTGACGAAGCGGGCAGCGTGATCTCCGCCAGCCTGTTCGGTGCGATCGCCGGCAGCGATGCCCTGCCATTCCCCCGGGAAGCCTTCGAAGACACGATCCGGCACTCCGGAAAGGGCGTCGACGCGAGCCTGCGTGCTTTTTCGCACGCCTACGATGCCGCCCGCGCGGCACCCGCAAGGCCGGACCAGATCGACACCAGCCGCGCCCAACCGGACGTCCCTGACACAGCCGGCGATCCGGCCGTGAACGCATTGCTCGGCAAGGTTCGCAACGGCTTTCCGGCCGCGCTTCAGCCAATGCTGGTAGCCGGCCTGCGTCGTCTGATCGACTATCAGGATCTCGACTATGCGGGCGAGTATCTGGACCTCCTTGCCGCGCTGCATGGAATGGACCGCGAACATCGCGGCGAACAACGGCAATGGGCACTCAGCCACGCGGCCGCGCGCTATCTCGCGGTCGCGATGTCCTATGACGACGTGATCCGGGTTGCCGACCTGAAGACCCGCGGCAGTCGTTTCGAACGGGTGCGTGCCGAAGTGGGCGCCACCGGCGATCAGATCGTCTACACGACCGAGTTCATGCATCCTCGTCTAGAGGAGATATGCGGAACGTTGCCCGCGGGCCTTGGCCGTTGGTTGCAACGATCGACATCGATCGGCGCTTTCGTGAAGCGTCGCATGGAGAAGGGGCGTCGGATCAGGTCTGGCACGCTGCTGTGGTTTCTGTCGCTCTACGGCCTGGCCGGCATGCGTCGTTTCCGTAGAAGGACGCTGCGACACGAGATCGAGTTTGCCGGCATTCACGACTGGCTGGCCCGGGCAAAGCACCTGGTCGCCAGGGACTACGACCTGGCGGTGGAAGTCCTCAATTGTCGTCGTCTGGTCAAGGGTTATTCGGGTACCCATGAACGGGGTGACGACCGGTTCCGCAAACTGATGAATGCCGCAGACGCGCTGGCCGGACAGGCCGACGCCGCCACCCGGCTCCGAGACCTGCGCGTCGCTGCATTGGCGGACGAGCAGGGACGCACGCTGGATGAAGCGCTGGGGCGCCTGGCGCCGACCTCCCCCGGAAACCCTAGTCTCAGCCGCAACCCGGCCTGAACCACCCAGGAACGACTGTCATGCAAGAGTTGGAACTCGAAATCTGCGAAACATGCGCGAGCACCCCACTGATTCGCACCCTGCATCTGCGCGCGCCAGCCGGAACCTCTCTCCCGCCGTTCTCGCCGGGCGCCCATCTGCAGGTGAGCATCCCCGGATTGCGCGACCCGCGCTGTTACTCCCTGGTGAGTTTCTCGACCGAGCAGGCGGATTTCGAACGCCCCGCCCGCTACCGACTGGGGGTCAGGCTGGAGGAACAGAGCAAGGGCGGGTCTTCGCATATGCACGCGCTGAAGGCTGGCGACCGGCTCCGAGTCGTCGGACCGAAGAATGAATTTCCGCTCCATCCGGCCGAACAGGGCGAGGGACCGGTCGTGCTGATCGCCGGCGGGATAGGCATCACGCCGATCGCATCGATGGTCGCAGCGCTCAGACGCAGCGGCCGCCCGTTCGTGCTGCATTACAGCGGACGCAGTCGCGACCAACTCGCTTTCATCGATGAACTCACCGGACTCGCGGAGCAGGCCCTGATCGTTCATGCCGATGACGAAGCCGATACCCGGCTCGATCTGGGCGCCCTGCTCGATGCGCTGGACACGCACCAGCACCTGTACACCTGCGGACCCAAGGCCATGATCGACGCGGCGATCGAAGGCGCCCGGACACGTGGCTGGCCGCCGGAACGGATTCATTTCGAACTGTTTGCGACGGCGGCGCCCTCCTCCACCGATGACAGCTTCGAAGTCGAACTGCGTCAGGCCGGAAAGGTGCTGGAGGTGCCACCGGACAGGACGATTCTCGACGTGCTCGAAGCCGAAGGGCTCGACCCCTTCTTCGACTGCAAGCGCGGCGAATGCGGCGTATGCCAGGCGGTGGTGCTCGAAGGCGAGCCCGACCATCGCGACTATTACCTGTCCGACGCCGAGAAGGCAGAAGGCAAACTGATCCAGATCTGCGTCTCGCGCTCGAAGTCGCCGCGGCTGGTTCTGGATCTTTGAGCGCAGTGACGCAGGAGGAGACGGCAATGAGCAAATACAGGGATAACCCGGATGCGGTTCGCGCGCTGGTGCGGGATCTCGAGGTACACAAGGACGTTTACGCAGACCCCGAGGTCTTCGACCTCGAGATGGAGCATCTTTTCGCCAATACCTGGGTCTATGTCGGCCACGCAAGCCAGGTGCCGAACAAGGGCGACTATTACACCACCACGGTCGGTCGCGAAGCGGTGGTCATGGTTCGCCATAGCGACGGTTCGATCAAGGTGCTGTACAACCGTTGTCCACACAAGGGCGTCAAGGTCGCGGGGGGTGTCTGCGGCAATACCGGCAAGTTCTTTCGATGCCCCTATCATGCATGGACCTTCAAAACCGACGGTTCCTTGCTTGGCGTTCCGCTGAAGAAGGGTTACGAGAACACCGGGTTCGAATCCTGCGAGGGCAGTCAGGGCATGGCGGCCGTTCCGGAGGTTCGGGCCTATCGGGAATTCGTCTTCTGCAAGCTGAACCCGGGCGGTATCTCGTTCGGGGATTTCTTCGGCGAATCGCTTTCGACGCTGGACAACATGATCGACAGGTCGCCCGAAGGCCGACTGGAGATCGCGGGCGGTGTGTTGCGCTACATGCACAACTGCAACTGGAAGATGCTGGTGGACAACCAGACCGACACCTGCCATCCGATGGTCGCACATGAATCGTCGGCGGGGACGGCGGTCAAGGCCTGGGAACAGGCGCCGGAGGGCACCCCGAAACCGATGGCGGTCGAACTGTTCGCGCCCTTCATGTCGAGCTACGAATTCTTCGAAGGTATGGGCATTCGTATCTGGGAGAACGGTCACGGGCACACTGGCGTAGCCGACTCGATCCATGCTGCCTACTCGCCGGTGCCCGGTTACTGGGACCAGATGGTCGCGGCCTACGGCGAGGAACGGGCATCCAGGATTCTCGGCGACACCCGTCACAACACCGTTTATTTCCCGAACATCATGGTGAAGGGGCCGATTCAGACGCTGCGCCTGTTCAAGCCGATCGCGGTGGACAGGACCCTGGTCGAGTCGTGGACCTTCCGCCTGGTCGGTGCGCCCGACCTGTTGCTCGAGCGCACGTTGATGTACAACCGGCTGATCAATGCACCCACGTCGGTGGTCGGACATGACGATCTCGAGATGTACGAGCGCGCCCAGGACGGGCTGAGATCGCGCGGACGTGACTGGGTCAATGTCGCGCGTCTGTTCGATCCGGCTGAAAGGGACCAGAAGAACGTGGTCACCAACGGCACCAACGAGTGGCAGATGCGCAACCAGTTCCGCGCGTGGGCCCGGTTCATGACCGAAAGCATGTGAGGAAGTCACGATGAGCAAGGAAATCACCCCGCAGCAACTTAGCGACTTCGTCTACGCGGAGGCGCGCATGCTGGACGAACAGCGCTTCGAGGACTGGCTGAGCCTGTTCGCCGAGGACGGCTACTACTGGATGCCACTCGCACGCGACCAGCAGGATCCGAGGCTGCACACTTCCCTCCTCTATGAAGACAAGCTGCTGCTGAAGATCCGGGTCGAGCGGCTGTCGGGCCAGCGGACCTTCTCGCAGCAGCCGATGAGCCGCAGCCACCACCTGCTGCAGGCGCCGACCGTCGAGGCGTCCAATCCGGTCGCCGGCGAATACACGGTTCGATGCGCCTTCCACTACGTGGAGACGCGGCTCGACACCCAGACGCTTTATGCCGGCTGGAGCACCTACACGCTGGTCGATGATGACGGAAAACTGCGGATCCGGCTCAAGCGAGTCGATCTGGTCAACTGTGATGCGGCCTTCGGCAACATCCAGCTGTTCATGTAGACGAGGAATTCAACTTGACTTCAACCGTGCATCAGGCGTTCTCGCTCGCGGCCACGCGCTGGGCGCCCAGGCCGTTTCTGTGCATACTGGACGAGACCGCTGCCCTCTATGATATCGAAGCAGGCGAGATCAGCTATGCAGGGGCGGCCGCGCAGATCGAGTTCCTGCGATCGTCGTATGCGGCCGCAGGCTATGGCCACGGCCATCGGGTCGGTCTGTTGCTGGAGAACCGCCCGGCCTTCTTCTTTCACTGGTTTGCGCTGAACGCGCTCGGCGCGTCGGTGGTGCCGATCAATCCGGACCTGCGCGCGGCCGAACTCGAGTATCTGATCGGCCACTCCGGGATCGCGCTCGCGGTGGCGCTACCCGGCCGACACGGCGATCTCCTGGAGGGGGCCAGGCGGGCCGGTCGCCGCATGGCTGTGATGGCCGACGGCGATGCCCCGCCCGTACCGGATTCGGCCCCGCCGCTGGCGGGCACCGCTCCGGACGAGCTGACCGAGTGCGCGCTGCTCTATACATCGGGCACGACCGGTCGTCCCAAGGGTTGCATCCTTCCGAACCGCTACTTCCTGCATGCCGGCAGATGGTACGCCGGCATCGGTGGACTGGCCGAGCTGCGTGACGGAAGCGACAGGATGATCACGCCCTTGCCCCTGGTTCACATGAACGCGATGGCGTATTCGGCCATGGCGATGATCTTCACCGGTGGCTGCCTGATTCCGCTGGATCGCTTTCACCCTCGCAGCTGGTGGCGCAGCGTGCGCGCGTCGGGTGCCACGGTCGTCCATTATCTCGGCGTGATGCCGGCCATGCTGATGAAGGCAGCCGAAAGTCCGGAGGACAGGAACCATCATGTGCGCTTCGCCTTCGGCGCAGGCGTCGATCGCACGCTGCACGCCGCTTTCGAGCACCGCTTCGGATTTCCACTGCTTGAGGCCTGGGCGATGACCGAAACCGGTGCCGGCGCTGTCATCATCGCGAACAGGGAACCGCGGCAGGTCGGCAGCAATTGCTTCGGACGTGAAGGCGAGGACGTGCGGGTAAGCCTGGTCACGGACGACGGGCACGAAGCCGCGGTCGGACAGCAGGGCGAACTGCTGGTCAAGCACGCCGGCGACGATCCGCGCTACGGATTCTTCGCCGGCTATCTCAAGGACGAGGTCGCCACCGACGAAGCCTGGGCAGGCGGCTGGTTCCATACCGGAGATATCGTACGCCGAGACGCCGACGGCCAACTGCATTTCGTCGACCGCAAGAAGAACGTGATCCGCCGCAGTGGAGAGAACATCGCCGCGGTCGAGGTCGAGAGCGTGCTGCAGCAGCACCGACAGGTCAAGTCGGTCGCGGTCGCAGCGGTTCCCGATCCAGTGCGAGGCGACGAGATCATGGCCTGCGTGGTGACGGTGGTGACACCGGTCAACCGGGCGGCGATGGAGCAGACCGCGACCGGACTGGTCGAGTGGTGTCTCGCCGAACTCGCGTACTTCAAGGCGCCGGGCTATGTGGTCTTCGTGGACAGTCTGCCGCTGACCGCGACCAACAAGATACAGCGCGGCGAGCTGAAGGCGCTCGCCCATTCGCTGCTGGATGCACCCAACTGCGTGGACACCCGCGGGCTCAAGAAACGTCAGGGAGATACCGGATGACACCGCGCAAATCCTACGATGGAGTGGTTGCAGCCGTTCCGGTCACCGTCCCGTATGTACGCTACTCGACCCGCAGCGCGCACTGGTGGCTCGGGGGGGCACTTCGCGCCCTGATTCGTGCGTCGGGCGTGAACAAGACGGACATCGACGGAGTCTGCGTGTCGAGCTTCACGCTCGGACCGGACACCGCGGTCGGCCTGATGCAGCATCTGGGCATGAGTCCGTGCTGGCTGGACCACATTCCGATGGGGGGCGCGAGCGGCGTGGTCGCACTTCGCCGCGCGGCACGCGCGGTGCAATGTGGCGACGCCGAGGTCATCGCGTGCATCGCCGGCGACACCAACCATGTCGATTCCTTTCGCAACACGGTCAGCCAGTTCTCGCAGTTTGCCCAGGACGCGGTCTATCCTTACGGCGCGGGCGGGCCCAACGCGAGTTTTGCGCTGCTGACCGACTACTACATGCGGCGCTACGGTGCCACGCGCGAGGACTTCGGAAAGCTGTGCGTCGCCCAACGCGACAACGCGCTCCGCTTCCCGCATTCGCTGATGAAGAAACCGCTCAGCCTCAAGCAATACATGGACGCAAGGCCGATCACCGATCCGATTCACCTCTTCGATTGCGTCATGCCCTGCGCGGGCGCCGAAGGGTTTCTGGTCATGAGCGAATCACGGGCAGGCGCGCTGCGGTTGCCTTTCGCCCGCATCGGCTCGACCATCGAGCGGCACAACGCGTTTCCGGAAGACCCGATCCAGTTTCGTGGAGGCTGGGAAATGGATAGGGACGCGTTGTATGAGCACGCCGGAATCGGACCCGAGGATGTCGATTTCCTGCAGACCTATGACGACTACCCGGTGATCAACATGATGCAGTTCGAGGATCTCGGATTCTGCGCCAAGGGCGAGGCCCCCGAATTCACCCGTCGCCACACCTTCACCGTGGATGGAAGTTTTCCGTTCAATACCTCAGGTGGTCAGCTGTCGGTCGGTCAGGCTGGTGCTGCGGGCGGCTATCTGGGCATGGTCGAGGCCTTGCGCCAGCTCACCGGCTGTGCCGGGCCGACGCAGGTCGAAGGGGCGGCGATCGGATTGGTCTCCGGTTTCGGCATGATCAACTACGATCGCGGCCTGTGTTCCGGGGCTGCCCTGCTGAAGAGGGGTGCCGCATGACCGAACCGCTCGCCCGGCCCCGCAAGAAGAATCCCAATGCGCGCACGCGTCTGCCGACACGCCCTCCCTCACCGCGCAGCCGTGCCGCACAGGGTCTGACCCGTGCGGCCGCAGAAGGCCTTTTCGAACTACAGGTGTGCGCCGACTGTGGCATCGTTCAGTATCCCCCGCGAGAGGTGTGCGGACAGTGCCTGTCCGACCGGCTGGCCTGGCAGGCCGTGCCCAATGGCGGCGAAGTCGTCGCGACCACCGTGCTGCGTCACAGCAACGATCTCTACTTCAGGGAACGCCTGCCCTGGCGAATCGGCACGGTCAGAATGGACGCAGGCCCTTCGGTCGTGGCCCATGTGCATCAGGATGTGGCTGGTGACGGGGTTCGGGTCAGACTTGTGCTCAAGCTCGACCGCAGCGGCCAGGCGGTTCTCCATGCCCTACCGGAAAAGGATACACCCGCCATGCAGGACGACGCCCAGCTTCGCGAATCCACCTGTGACCCCAAGTATCGGCGGGTGCTGGTCACCGACGGACGCAGCGAGATCGGCATGGCGGTCGCGAAGGCTATGCTGGCCGCCGATGCGAACATCGTTTTTATCGGCGACAGTCAGACCTGGAAGACCGACCCGGTGTTCGACGCCTTCGCCGCATCCGATCCACGCCTGCAGGTGGTCGAGCTCGATGTGACCGACACCGATTCGGTGGACCGGCTGGCAGCCTCGATAGGGGGCAGGGTCGAGATCGTCGTGAACACCGCCGACCATCTTCGGGACGGCGGCGTGATGACCCGACGTGACGTCATCCTCGCAAAGGACGCGATGGAGATCAATGTGTTCGGGTTGATGCGCGTTGCACAGGCCTTTGGCCCCGGACTCTGTTTTCGCGCCGCTGACGGCACCCACCATGCGGTCGCGTGGGTGAATCTGCTTTCGATCTACGCCTTGTCCCCACTCCCTGCCCGGGGTGCATGGAGCGCTGCGCAGGCCGCTGCACTGTCGGTCGCAAAGACCTTGCGATCGGAGTTTCATGGAGCCGGCGTAAGGGTGCTGAACGTGTTCTCGGGCCCGGCAGAAGAGAGCTGGGACCAGCTGACGCCCCCGCCCAAGCTTGCACCCTCGACGATTGCAGGATCCGTCGTCAAGGCATTGCGGGACGGCGTGGAGGATGCCTACGTGGGCGATGTCGCCGAGGAGTTGCGCACCCGGCTGCGCGAAAACCACAAGGCGGTCGAACGGGAGCTGAGGGCTTGATCGCGGCTTTTCCGGCCGGGCGGTGGAACGTCCGTTCCGCGTGGGTTGCCGGCCATCCGCGCCAGGTCTCTATTCCTGCCTGCCATTTCAACGGAGTTCTTCGATGAGCACCCCCAATCCGATTCTCGGGCAATTCCTGCAGGAACTGCTTTCAGGCCGGCTCAAGCTGGTCGACCTCACCCAGACTTTGACACCGGAGTTTCCCACCATCGTGCTGCCGCCGGAGTTCGGCCAGGCCTGGCCGTTCCGGCTGGAAGAGATCTCCCGCTATGACGAACGTGGTCCGGCCTGGTACTGGAACAACTTCTCGATGTCGGAGCACACCGGCACGCATTTCGACGCGCCGGTGCACTGGGTGTCGGGCAAGGACCAGCCGAACAACTGTGTCGACTCCATTCCGGTCGAAAACTTCATTGCCCACGCGGTCGTCATCGATACTTCGGCCGAGTCGCGCGACAACCCGGACTTCCTGCTGACCATCGACTTCGTGAAGGCCTGGGAAGAACGACACGGTCGGATTCCGGAACGATCCTGGGTGCTGATGCGTACCGACTGGTCCAAGCGGACCACGCCGAAGGCTTACCTCAACATGGCGGAGGACGGCGCGCACTCGCCCGGCCCCGATGCCCAGGTCGTACCCTGGCTGATCCAGGAACGCAATGTGCATGGTTTCGGCACCGAGTCGGTCGGTACCGATGCCGGCCAGGCCCAGCATCTGAATCCGCCCTACCCCTGCCACTACTTCATGCATGGCAACAACCGGTATGGCCTGCAGTGCCTGACCAATCTGGATCAGTTGCCGCCACAGGGCACCCTCATCCTGGCCGCGCCGCTCAAGATTCGCAGCGGCTCGGGCAGCCCCTTGCGCGTGCTCGCGCTCGCGCCGACGCTTGAATGAGGGCGCATCCATGAATGATCGGCATACAGCGGTCGTCACCGGCGGCAGCGCCGGCATCGGTGCGGATATCTGTCGTTGCCTGCTGGAACAGGGTTACGAGGTCGTGTCGATGGCAAGACGGGCTCCGGACTGGGCTCACCCTCGCCTGCACGCCGTTCAGGTCGACCTGCTCGATCCGGCCGCGACCGAGGCTGCAAGTGCGCAGATCGCATCCCGTTTCAAGGTCAGTCATGTGGTGCACAACGCCGGCGTGATCTGGCCCAACCTGCTTGCCGACGTGACACTGGACCAACTCAACGGCCTGACCCAGATTCACCTCGGATCCGTGCTGAGCCTGGTACAGGCGGTTCTGCCCGGAATGGAAGCCGCACGCTTCGGCCGCATCGTGATGATGTCGTCCCGCGGGGCACTGGGCCTTCAGACCCGTACCGCCTATTCGGCAACCAAGGCCGGAATGATCGGCATGGCCCGCACCTGGGCGCTCGAACTCGCCCCCAAGGGAATCACCGTCAACGTGGTGGCGCCCGGACCCATCAAGACCGACATGTTCCACGATGTCGTTCCGGAAGGCAGCGAACGTGAAGCTGCGCTCGCCCGCAACATTCCCGTCGGCAGGATCGGCTTGCCCGGCGACGTCACCCGCGCAGTGATGTTCTTCGCCGACCCGGCCAACGGATTCGTCACCGGCCAGACGCTCTACGTATGCGGAGGCGCCAGTGTCGGCACCCTGACGATCTGATTCCAGTTCGGGAACGCAAGCATTACTTTACTGTTAAATTATTTAGTTCTTGACAGCTTCGTGATTTTTTTCGAAACTGGAGTGCAAGGATTGCAATGACGATGACGGGCCGGTCGGATGCGTCGCATCGCCTGTCGCAGCAGACGGTAGAGGAGACAACCATGACCCACAGCGCCCATCGGGACAGCTTCGTCCGTGACCACCTTCCACCCGCAGATCAGTGGCCCGAACTGATCTTCGAGCGGCCGGAACTGCAGTTTCCGGATCGCCTCAATGCCTGTGCTGAACTGCTGGAAAAGGCCATCGAAGAGGGCCATGGCGACCGACCTGCGATCATCGGCGCGTCCACACGCTGGACCTACCGGGCTTTGCTGGACCAGGTCAATCGCATCGCAGCGGTGCTGGTCGAGGATCTCGGCCTCGTCCCCGGCAACCGGGTGCTGCTGCGCAGCGGCAACAATCCGATGCTCGCCGCATGCTGGCTCGCGGTCCTGAAGGCGGGCGGCGTGGCGGTACCGACCATGCCGCTGCTGCGTGCGAAGGAACTGGGCGACGTGATCCGGATCGCCGAGGTGTCACACGCGCTGTGCGATTCGACGCTCGCCGATGAGCTGGCCGCAGCCCAGGCACAACATCCTGCGCTCGCACACATTGTGCATTACGGTTCCGGCGGCGACCTGGACGCGCGCGCGGCGACGAAGTCGGGACGCTTCGACACGATCGACACCGCAGCCGACGATCCGGCCCTGATCGCATTCACGTCCGGGACCACCGGTGTGCCCAAGGGCACCGTGCATTTCCACCGGGACGTGATGGCAATGTGCGAAGTCTTTCCGCGTCATTGCCTCAAGCCGGCCCAGGACGACGTCTTCATCGGCACGCCGCCGCTGGCGTTCACGTTCGGACTCGGCGGCCTGCTGTGCTTTCCGTTATGGGCGCGGGCCAGCACGGTCCTGCTCGAGCGACTCAATCCCGAGCGCCTGCTCGATGCGATCGCCGAACATCGGGCGACCATCTGCTTTACATCACCCACAGCCTATCGACAGATGGCGAATCTGGCCTCCACGCGAGACCTCGGCTCGCTCGCCAAGTGCGTGTCGGCGGGCGAGGCCCTGCCGACCGACACCCGGGACAGATGGCGCGATGCGACCGGGATCGAGATTCACGACGGCATAGGCGGAACCGAGATGATCCACATCTATCTCGGCTCCGGGCCCGAGGACTACCGCCCGGGATCGCTCGGTCGGATACTGCCCGGCTACAGCGGCATGATCGTCGACGACGACATGAATCCGCTGCCGGCCGGCGAGGTCGGAAAGCTCGCGATCAAGGGGCCGACCGGATGTCGCTACCTGTCCGACGAACGTCAGAAGAATTACGTCCGCAATGGCTGGAACCTGCCCGGCGACGCCTTTCACAGGGACGAGGACGGTTACTACTATTACCACGCCCGGATCGACGACATGATCGTGTCGTCGGGATACAACATCGGGGCCCCGGAGGTGGAATGGGCGCTGCTCGCACATCCGGCCGTGGCCGAGTGCGGCGTGACCGGCGTACCGGACGAGGCCCGGGGCCAGATTGTGAAGGCCTTCGTCGTGCTCAAGCCAGAGTGCCGGCCGAGTGAGCAGATGGCCACCGAACTGCAGGAGTTCGTGAAAAACACCGTCGCGCCCTACAAGTACCCGCGACAGATTCGTTTCGTCGACGCGCTGCCTCGCACTGAAACCGGAAAGCTGCAGCGTTTCAAACTGAAATCCCTCGCCTGACGACAACCGGAGCAGTCAGGCGGCCGGCAATCTCGAGGATGCTTTCGGTCTCCACACTTCAATCCTTAATGGTTCATCAGCTCAGGCGGTATAATCGAAATCGCGGAAT
>NZ_JBLLNL010000007.1:0-192262 GCF_048158365.1 Denitraticella aggregata
CGTGGAATCGCGAAGTTCCGCTCGAACATCGTCCATGAAGGGACGCTACTGCCAGCGCTGTCCGATGCCGTCGGGTTTTGCGGCGCACAAGGAGCCCGCGTCATGAATACCGACCTCGTCCTCGTGCTGGTGCTGCTCGTCACCGCGATCATCCTGCTCACGGCGGTGCTGGGCATGTTCATCTCGAACACCGCCACTGCGATCCTGATGGCGCCGGTGGCGCTGGCGGTGGCCGCCCACCTTGGCGCGTCGCCCTATCCGTTCGCGATGATCGTGGCCCTGGCGGCATCGACTGCTGGAATGGAGCGCCGGTAGGCGGTCCGTGAGAACTGGCCCTTGGTGTGCCGGGCGCTCGCGTCAGGCGAAGGCGTCAGGGTCCTGCATCCAGACGGGAATGTCGGGCTGGCTGTGCAGTACGCGCCAGACATCGATGTGGTCCGGGCGTTCGACGTAGAGGACGAGGTGGGGGTAGGCCGACAGCGTCCAGGCGCGCAGGCCAGCCGCGCTCGATGCAATCGCTGACGATCCTGATCCTTACGGATAAGGTCGCGAACGTACTCGCTGCTGGTGCTATAGCCCCGTTCGCCCACCTGCTCATCCACGAATGATTTCAGGCTGTCGGGCAAAGAAATATTCATCGTACTCATCGAGGCAGACTGGTCGGCTTGGCAAAATTTGGCAAGGCCGCGCGTCGGTCCTCGTCCTGCCGGTCACACGGTAAGACCGCTTCCCCGCAGCGCCGGTGACTGCAACGGGACGGAGGAGACGCCCGTAGACGGTTCGCCACGCCGATGTCGAGTGCGAACGTCGCAATCCGGCCATCACCTGCCGGTGGCGGTTACATCTAAAATTCTCGTACCTGATGGAAGCTTCTCGGCGATGAAGTCGAAGAGACGTCAGTCGCATACCGACACAGAACGGCCAGTCAAATTTCCAATGTCGCGTTGTCGCTTTGGCAGATCAACTTACGGCGGGACTTGCACCCGCAGGAGTGCTCCCATGCTGGGCGCACACGAAAAACGGCACCCGAAGGTGCCGCCATTGCGATTTGATGATATCAGACCGATTTACGACGGCGCGCTGCTGCTAGGCCAGCAAAGCCAAGGCCAATGAGAGCAATGGAGCCGGGTTCTGGCACATTCAAACTGCTCTGGGCTAATACCAAATTATCAACCGACGGCCACAGGAAGCCGCTGTCGGGTTGCACTGACCGGATAGCTAGTTCGGTGATTGAACCGTCCGACAACACGCCACGGAAACTGGTCAACTCCGCCGCAGAAATGGTCAGGGTCAACGATGCACCTAGGGAATCGGCGAACGTTAGCTCAATGTCCCCAACGGCAAAGAGGCCGGAAAAGTTGTTGCCAAAGAAATTGCCGCCGATAGCATTGATCGACGGCGAGAAGCCATTAATGGTAATGGTGTTGGTAGCCTCGTTAGTCGTCAGAAAAGGGTTTTCCGACGAGCCACCTTTAACAAAACCAATAGAACTACCAAAAAAACTAGTATTAGGGGTACTAGCCGTGTAGTTGTAAATCTCTCCCGACTGCGTATTTCGATTTATCGGTGATCTTAGAAAGTTCGGCAATCCGCTGTACAGGTCAGTGCCTTGCAGGGTCGTACTGGCGTTGAATGCGCTCAGGCTCGTGAAGGTATTGATGAACGCGGCGTGCGAAGCACTAGCACAGAGAAACAGTGCGGCAACCGCCAAGGGTTTGAAAGAGGATTTGTAGGTAAACATCGATTTCCCTTTTTTAGAGTGATGGCGAACAAAAGCAGGGTTGAATTGAACCGAACGACGGCACTGTCTTGCGTCTAAAGCACGTTTCGCACCAAAATGGTTAAATATTTAATAAGCCATTGATAAAAATGATTAATTTTCTGGTCGCTAACTAGTAATCGTGCATATCAATGTCGAAACACCTGGTTCAGTGTAAAAAAATCCGACACTTAAATGCCCGAGAATTGATACTGAAATTCAACTGTGGCAAATCACGACGCTGACGGATCGGTGTGAAACGCTATGCCCACCTCACAATCTACGGTCTGAATTACTAGGGCGGCTTTCGCAGACTACCAACCACCGAGATGAAAATCTCCCGCACGGACTGAAAGCCGTTAATGGCGGAGTGGGTGCGGTGGCGAACGGCAGCTTCCTGGAAGCGATACTCACGGGAGACCCTTCTCGCTGATCGGCAGCTTTGCGGTGATTTCTATGACTGCTGAGGGTCGTAAGCTGTCTTTGGCCTTTGCGAGTCACAGCCTGAAGTCGTAGTCGACGGTCAGCGGAGCGTGATCGCTGAAGCGCTCGGTCTTGTAGATGTCCGCGCGGGTCGCACTGGCGGCGATGGCCGGGGTCGCCAGCTGATAGTCCAGCCGCCAGCCGACGTTCTTCGCCCAGGCCTGGCCGCGGTTGGACCACCATGTGTAGCATTCGTCGGTGGCGTCCGGGTGCAGGCGGCGGTAGACGTCCACCCAGCCGAGCTCGGCTATGACCCGGCCGAGCCATGCGCGTTCTTCAGGCAGGAAGCCGGAGTTCTTCTGGTTGCTCTTCCAGTTCTTCAGGTCGATCTGCTGGTGCGCGATGTTCCAGTCGCCGCACAGGATCACCTCGCGGCCGCGCGCGGCGAGTTCGGCCAGATGGGCATAGAAGATGTCCATGAAGCGGAACTTGGCGTCCTGGCGGATCTCGCCGCTGGAGCCGGAGGGCAGATACACCGAGATGATGCTCAGATTGTCGACGATGACTTCGATGTAGCGGCCCTCCGCATCGAATTCGGCGTTGCCCAGCCCCTCGATGATCTGGTCGGGCTGGCGCCGCGTGTAGATGCCGACGCCGCTGTAGCCCTTCTTCTCGGCGTAGTGGAAGTAGCCGAAGTGGTCGGGCGGGTTCAGCATGTCGGCGCTCATGTCTGGGGCCTGAGCCTTGAGCTCCTGGAGGCACACGAAGTCGGCGTGCTGGGCCGGCAACCATTCGAAAAACCCCTTTCTGGCGGCCGAGCGGATGCCGTTGAGGTTGGCGGTGATGACGCGTAACATTCGCAGACTTGTTCCTTCCGTTCGTCGAATATGGATTCTAGCCGTGATTTCATCGAGCTCGCCCGCAACAAGGGCGTGCTGCGTTTCGGTTCCTTCATCACCAAGGCGGGGCGGGATTCACCTTATTTCTTCAACGCGGGGTTGTTCGACGACGGTGCGTCCTTTCGCGCGTTGTGTGGTTTCTATGCGGAAACGATGCGGCGCTCCGGGCTCGACTACGACATGCTGTTCGGGCCGGCCTACAAGGGCATCCCGCTGGTCGCCGGCGTCGCGATCCGCCTGGCCGAGACCGGCGAGAACCGCCCGTTCTGTTTCAACCGCAAGGAAGTGAAGGACCATGGCGAGGGCGGCACGCTCATCGGCGCGCCGCTGGCCGGCAGGGTGCTGATCCTCGACGACGTGATCTCGGCCGGGACCTCGGTGAGGGAGTCGGTCGACATCATCCGCGCGGCCGGTGCCGAGCCGGCCGGAGTCGTCATCGCGCTCGACCGCATGGAGCGGGGCAAGGGTACGCTGTCGGCCGTGCAGGAGGTGCGCGAGACCTTCGGCATCCCGGTGATTGCGGTGGCCACGCTGATCGACCTGATCGACTATCTTTCGGACAGCCCGGAGCTGGCCGCCAACCTCCATACCGTGAAGGCCTATCGTGATACCTACGGCATTGCTGCGCACTAGTCTCATCCTGACCGCGTTTGCGGCCACCTTGCTGAGTTCCGCGGCGATCGCGCAGGGGCAGGTGCAACGATCGATCTACTGTTGCGACGACGATCGCGGACGGCCGGTGTGCGGCGACGTGTTGCCGGCAGCCTGCTACGGCAAGGCCTATCGTGAGATTTCTCCGCAGGGGGTGTTGCGTCGCCATGTCGCCGCCCCGCCCACCGCCGAGGAGATCGCGCGTCGCGATGCGGAGGAGCGTCGCCGCCGCGAGGAGGAGGCCCGCCTGGAGGTCCAGCGCCGGCTCGACCGGGCCTTGCTCGAGACTTACCTGAGTCTGGACGACATCGACTCGCGCGAGGCGCGCGAGCTCGCGGAGATCGAGCGCGGGATCGCACCGCTGCGCGAACGCGAGACCGAACTGATCGAGCAGCGCGCGCGCTACGAGCGGGAGGCAGAGTTCTACCAGGGGCGCGATCTGCCGCGCGAGATCGAGTCGGGGCTGCGCATCATCGAGACCGAGCGCAATGCCAATGTGAAGATGATCGAGGCACGCGAGGCCGAAATGGACGCGGTGCGCGTGCGCTATGCGGCCGACCGGCGCCGCTACGCGGAATTGATCGCGTCGGGCGAGGGCCACCGCCAGTAGCCTTGCGGATTGCGACGGCTGCCGGGCGATGTGCCGGACGGGAAATCGCTACGCCGCATCGTGACCCCGTGACCCACCCGTGTCGATCCGCACACGAACGCCTGGTGCAGGAGGCCACATGAATCCGAACGACGCGCGCACCGTCCATGCGGCCTGTCCGCACGACTGCCCGGACACCTGCGCGATGCAGGTCACGGTCGAGGACGGCCGGGCGGTGAAGCTCCGCGGCGTGTCCGATCACCCCTTCACGCATGGCGCGTTGTGCACCAAGGTCGCCCACTACCTCGAGCGGGTGTATTCGGACCAGCGGCTGCTGCACCCGATGAAGCGGGTCGGTCGCAAGGGCGAGGGTCGCTTCGAGCGGATCTCGTGGGACGAGGCGCTGGACACGATCGCGGCGCGCTTCGGCGGAATCGCGGCCAGGGACCCGCGCGCGATCCTGCCCTACAGCTATGGCGGCACGCTGGGGCTGGTGCAGGGCGCCAGCATGGACATGCGTTTCTTTCATCGCCTGGGCGCGTCGCTGCTGGATCGGACGATCTGTGCGACGGCCGGCACTGCGGGCTGGAAGGCGACCATAGGCAAGTCGATCGGCATGGATCCGGAGGCGATCGTCGATTCGCGCCTGATCCTGATCTGGGGCGGGAATCCGGTCGTGTCCAATCTGCACGGGTGGCGCTTCATGCAGGAGGCGAAGCGGCGCGGCGCGCGCCTCGTCTGCATCGATCCGCGACGCACCGAGACCGCCGACAAATGCGACCTGCACCTCGCGCCGTGGCCGGGTACCGATACCGCGCTGGCGCTGGCGATGATGCATGTGCTCATCGACGAGGACCTGCTCGACCACGACTACATCGGCCGATACACGCTGGGCTTCGACGCGCTGGCCGAGCGGGTCCGCAGCTGTTCGCCGGATTGGGCGGCGCCATTGACCGGATTGTCGGCCGACGTCATCCGTACGCTCGCGCGCGACTACGGGCGCGAGAAGCGCTCGGCGATCCGGCTCAACTATGGCCTGAATCGCTGCCGCGGGGGCGGCATGGCGGTGCGCAACATCGCGTGCCTGCCGGCCCTGACCGGGGCGTGGCGGCACCCGGCCGGCGGCGCACTGCTGTCGACATCGGGCAACTTCCCGCTCGATCAGCGCGCACTGGAGCGGCCCGACCTGTATCCGGACCCACGGCGTTTTCCGCCGCGCACGATCAACATGGCACAGATCGGCGAAGCGCTGCTCGGCGCCGACGACCCGAGGCTGGAGGCGATCTACGTCTACAACAGCAACCCGGTCGCGATCGCGCCCGACAGCCGGCGGGTGCGTGCGGGGTTTGCGCGCGAGGATCTGTTCTGCGTCGTGCATGAGCTGTTCCAGACCGACACCGCCGACTACGCCGACATCGTGCTGCCCGCCACCAGTCAGCTCGAACACCGCGACGTGCACAAGGCCTACGGTCACTTCTACGCGATCGACAACCAGCCCGCGATCGCGCCGCTGGGCGAGGCGAAGCCGAACAGCGAGGTGTTCCGCCTGCTCGCAGCCCGCATGGGTTTCGACGACGCGCCCCTGCAGGATTCGGACGACGCGATCGTTGCGGCCGTGTTCAATCGCCGCGACGACAGGACGCTCGGACTCAAGCCGGAACTGCTGGCGTCGCAGGGCTGGGCCAGGCTCAACCTGCCGCGACCGTTCGCGCCGTTCGCGAAGGGTGGTTTTTACACGCCGTCCGGCAAGTGCGAGTTCTTCAGCGCCGCGCTGCAGGCGCAAGGACTGGATCCGCTGCCGGCCTGGGTGCCGCCGCTGGAGTCCCCGGTCAGCAATCCCGGCCAGGCGAATCCTTATCCGTTGGCCTTTCTGTCGCCCCCGGCGCGCAACTTCCTGAACACCAGCTTCGCGAACATGCCGCGCTTCCTCGAGCAGGAGGGCGGTCCCAGGCTGGAGATCCATCCGGATGACGCGGCTGGACGTGGCATCGCCGATGGCGACCGGGTGCGCATCTTCAACGACCGGGGGGCATTCCATGCGCGGGCGGTCATCACCGACAGGGTGCGTGCCGGTCTGGCGGTGAGCCCGTCGATCTGGTGGCAGAAACTGTCGGGCGACGGCGAGAACGCCAATGCGGTGACCTCGTCGGCGTTGACCGACATGGGCGGTGGACCGGTGCTGTACGACTGCCTGGTCGAGGTCGAGAAGGCTGCCGCATGAACCCGGTTCTCGATGAGGTCGCGCGGCTGATGGGGGCGGCCGAGCGGATACTGTTCATCACCGGGGCCGGCATCTCTGCCGATTCCGGCCTGCCCACCTATCGTGGCATCGGCGGGCTGTATCACGAGCGCCTGACCGACGACGGCCTGACCATCGAGGAGGCGCTGTCCGGGGCGATGATGGTCGCGCGGCCGGATGTCGCGTGGAAGTACATCGCCGAGATCGAGGCCAACTGTCGTGGCGCCCAGCCGAATGCGGCGCACCTCGCAATCGCGGCGCTGGAGCAGATGCGTCCCGGCGTGTGCGTGCTGACCCAGAACGTCGATGGCCTGCATGCCGAGGCCGGCTCACGCAACCTGATCGAGATCCACGGCACGGTGCACCGCCTGCGCTGCACCGAATGTCCGCATTCACGGCGGGTGCCGGATTTTTCCGGCATGCGGATTCCGCCCGAGTGCCCGATCTGCGGCGGCGTGCTGCGGCCCGATGTGGTGCTGTTCGGCGAGATGCTGCCCGAGCGCGAGATCCAGCGGCTCGAGGCGGTACTGTCCGGCGGCGTCGATCTGGTCGTGACGATCGGCACGACCAGCGTCTTCCCTTACATCGCCGGCCCGGTGTGGTGGGCGCGCGAGGCCGGCGTGCCGACGGTCGAGATCAACCCGGGTGACACCGAGGTCAGCCACCTGGTCCGACATCGGCTCCGCGCCGGCGCGGCCGAAACGATGGCCGCGCTGTGGGAGCGGCTCCAGCCCGATATGCCGCTCGGACTGTAGGCAACTGTCGCGCGTGGCACAGCGTGATGCCGTCGGCCGGCAATGCCGCCGGTCAAGGCGGCGTCAGACCGCCAGCCGGCCGGCTCGGTAGTCGGCGACCGCCTGGTAGATCTCCTGCTCGGTGTTCATCACGAAGGGGCCGTACTGCGCGATCGGCTCGCCGAGCGGACGGCCGGCGATCAGCAGCGCGCGGGTGTCAGGGCCGGCCTCCATCAGCACGCCGTCGCTGCCCGCGTCGTTGGCGAGGATGGCCATACGCTTCGCGGGCACGACGGTATCGGCCACCTTGAGTTCGCCTCGATAGACATAAACGAAAGCGTTGTGCCCGGCAGGCAGCGTCTGACTGAAACCCGCGCCCGCCGGCAGGTGCAGATCGACGTAGATCGGCGCGGTGGCCTCGCGCGTGACCGCAGCGCTCACGCCATGGCTTTCGCCCGCGATCACGGTCACATCGACGCCTGCCTCGGTGGTGAAGCGCGGCAGTTCGGCACTGGCGAAGTCGCGGTACCAGGGCGCGCACAGTTTGTCCCTGGCCGGCAGGTTCAGCCATAGCTGGAAACCCTCCATGACCCCTTCCTGCTGCTGCGGAATCTCGGAGTGGATCACCCCCCTTCCGGCGGTCATCCACTGCACGCCGCCGCTCTCCAGCAGACCCTCGTGGCCGGCGCTGTCACGATGCAGCATGCGCCCCGCGATCATGTAGGTGACGGTCTCGAAGCCGCGGTGCGGGTGATCCGGAAAGCCGGCGATGTAGTCGTCGGGCTCGTCGCTGCCGAAGGCGTCGAGCATCAGGAAGGGGTCGAGCCGACGCTGCAGCGCCTGGGTGAGGACACGGGTGAGCTTGACGCCGGCACCGTCCGACGTGGCCTGGCCAGCGACCAGACGCTCGACGGTGCGCGGATGGGTGACGGTTTCGGCTTGGCGGACGGACATGGCAGCGCTCCTGGCTCGGGGTGGCGGTGGGGTTGGGGGCAGTGTGCCGGGCAGCGTGGCGCCCGGCGTCGTTCTTCTCTAAGGCGCCGTGCGCCGGATCAGGCCAGCGCCGCGGCGATGTCGGCCTCGGCTTCGGCAAAACCCTGCTTCATCGCGTCGTCGCCCATGTTAAGGCCTTCCGCGTAGACGAAGCGGATGTCGGTCATGCCGGGAAAACCGAGCACGGTCTCGTCGATCAGCAGGGCGGGGTCGCGCGCCAGATTGCACAGCTCGAGCTTCGCGTGCGGGTTGGTGGCCTTCAGCCGGGCGACGACGTCGTTGGCGACGCGGGTGGAATTGGCGCCTTCGCTGCGGCTGCTGGCACGAACGGGCAAGGCGATCGGCTGGACGCTGATGCGCGGCGGGGCCCGCTGGCAGGGTACGCCGCCGGGCAGCATCACCGCGAACTCACCCGAGTTGCTGATCCGGCTGGCCCGCGGCGGCGCCGGCATCACCGCCGTGCCGGACTACTTTGCCGCGCCCTACGTGCGTCGCGGAGAACTGCGCCGCGTGATGGCGGACTGGTCCCTGCCCGCGAATGCCGCGTGGGCCGTCTTCCCCGGCCGCTGGCTGATGCCCGCCAAGACGCGTGCCTTTCTCGACATGCTGCAGACCGCACTCGCAGACTGCAGCGGTGACCCCGGATTTCGCTGAAGTCGCGCTGTGACCGCGGGCCTTCGCGGGCCTACAGCAGCACCCGCTCGATGCCGCCCTCGTTGGCGCGGCTGACGTACTCCTGCATCCAGTTCCCGCCGAGCACGTGTTTCGCCATCTCGACCACGATGTAGTCGGCTTCGACCTTGCCATCGTCTGCATAGCGGCTCAGTCCCTGCAGGCAGCTCGGACACGAGGTGAGGATCTTGACCGGCGCGCCTGGCGCATCCTCGCGTAGCGCCGCAGCACCTTTCTCGATCTCCTCCTGCTTGCGAAAGCGAACCTGGGTCGAGATGTCGGCGCGGCTTGCCGCCAGCGTGCCGGATTCGCCGCAGCAGCGGTCGTTCAGGTCGACCCGGGTTCCCATCAGCGTGTTGGCCACTTCGATGCCCTGGTACTGCTTCATCGGCGTGTGGCAGGGCTCGTGGTACATGTAGCGGGTGCCGGAAACGCCGTCGAGCTTCATGCCCTTTTCCAGCAGGTATTCATGGATGTCGAGCAGGCGGCAACCCGGAAAGATCTTGTCGAACTGATACTTCAGCAGCTGATCCATGCAGGTCCCGCAGGACACGATGACGGTCTTGATGTCGAGATAGTTCAGCGTGTTCGCGACCCGGTGGAACAGCACCCGGTTGTCGGTGATGATCTGCTGACCCTTGTCCTCGAAGCCGGCCGACGTCTGCGGATACCCGCAGCACAGATAGCCTGGCGGCAGCACGGTGGTCGTGCCGACGTGATACAGCATCGCCTGGGTTGCGAGCCCGACCTGGCTGAACAGGCGCTCGGACCCGCAGCCGGGGAAGTAGAACACCGCGTCGGACTCGTTGCGCTTGACCTGCGGGTTGCGGATGACCGGGATGACCTTGTCGTCCTCGATGTCCAGCAACGCGCGGCTGGTGCGCTTGGGCAGGTTGCCCGGCATCGGCTTGTTGATGAAATGGATCACCTGCGCCTTGATTGATGCCTTGCCCAGCGTCGCCGGTGGTGCATTGACCTGATCCTGGATCAGCCCGAGCGACTTGCCGACCTTGTGGCCGAGTCGCTGCGCCTTGTAGCCCCATTCGATCATGCCCTTGCGGATCAGCTTGATCGTGGCCGGATCCTTGGCGGTCAGGAAGGCCATGGCGGCGGCAGTGCCGGGATTGAAGGACTTCTTGCCCTGCTTGCGCAGCAGGTTGCGCATCTTGATCGACACGTCGCCGAAATCGATATCGACCGGGCAGGGTTTCTCGCACTTGTGACATACGGTGCAGTGATCGGCCACGTCCTCGAACTCGGCCCAGTGCGCCAGCGACACGCCGCGCCGGGTCTGTTCCTCGTACAGCATCGCTTCGATCAGCAGCGATGTGCTGAGGATCTTGTTGCGCGGGCTGTACAGCAGATTGGCGCGCGGCACGTGCGTGGAGCAGACCGGCTTGCACTTGCCGCAGCGCAGGCAGTCCTTGATGTCGTGCGCGATGTCGCCGATCTCGGTCTGCTCCATGATCAGCGATTCGTGACCCATCAGGTTGAAGCTGGGCGTGTAGGCGTTGTCCAGATTGCCGGGCGACACGCGCATGCCGCCGCTGCGACGCAGCAGCTTGCCGCGGTTGAAGCGACCCTCCGGGTCGACTTTCTGCTTGTAGGCCCAGAAACCCGCCATCTCGTCGTCGGTCAGGTAGTCGAGCTTGGTGATGCCGATGCCGTGCTCGCCCGAGATCACGCCGTCCAGCGAACGGGCCAGCGCCATGATCCGGTCCACGGCACGGTTCGCGGTCTGCAGCATCTCGTAGTTGTCGGAGTTGACCGGGATGTTGGTGTGCACGTTGCCGTCGCCGGCGTGCATGTGCAGCGCGACGAACACCCGCCCGCGCAACACATCCTTGTGGATCTGACGGATGCGCTCGAGTACCGGGCCGAACACGACGCCGTCGAAGATCTTCTCCAGACGCGGACGCAGCTCGGTCTTCCACGAGATCCTGACCGAATAGTCCTGCAGTCGGTGGAACAGTCGGGGATCGGCCGCGCGATTGGACAGCTCGCCGGCCTGCACGCCGAATTCATCGAACTGCGCCTCGGCTTCGTCGAGCGGCGCGTCCAGATGGTCGAGCAGCCACTGCCAGCGCAACCGTACCGCGGCGATGTAGTCGAGCGCGGACTGGCGCCGGTCGCCGATCAGCACGTCCTTGGCGATGCCGGCGTCACCCATGTCGAGCGGCAACTCGCCCTGCAGGAACTCGGTCAGTGCGTCGCACAGTGCGAGCTTGTTGGAGGTGGACAGTTCGATGTTGATGCGTTCGATGCCGTCGCAGTATTCGCCCATGCGCGGCAGCGGGATCACGACGTCCTCGTTGATCTTGAACGCGTTGGTATGGCGCGAGATCGCCGCGGTGCGCGAACGGTCCAGCCAGAAGCGCTTGCGCTGCTCCGGGCTGACCGCGATGAAACCTTCCGAGCCGCGCACGTTGGTCATGCGCACGACCTCGGATGCAGCGGTCATCACCGCGTTTTCGTCATGACCGACGATGTCGCCGATCAGCACCATCTTGGGCCGGCCGTGCCGCTTGGCCTTGGTGGTGTAGCCCACCGCGTTCACATAGCGTTCGTCCAAATGCTCCAGGCCGGCCAGCTGGACCCCCGCCGCGTGGCCGGCGCCGCCCGGCTTGAAGTAGTCGGTGATCTCGACGATGGCCGGCACGGCCTCCCGCACCTGGCCGAAGAACTCGAGACAGACCGTGCGCGTGACCGGCGGCATCTTGTGCAGCACCCAGCGCGCGGCGACGATCAGCCCGTCGGTGCCTTCCTTCTGCACGCCGGGCAGACCGCCGAGAAACTTGTCGGTGACGTCCTTGCCCAGCCCGATCTTGCGGCAGGCCGCACCGGGCATGGTCAGGGTCTCCTCGCCGAGCAGGGTCTTGCCGCTCGAGTCGAAGCGCTTCAGGCAGAACGCGACCGTCTCCTGCTCGTGGATCTTGCCCAGGTTGTGGTTGAGTCGCTCGACTTCCAGCCAGTTGCCATCCGGCGTGACCATCTTCCACCACGCCAGATTGTCGAGCGCGGTACCCCACAGCACTGCCTTCTTGCCGCCCGCGTTCATCGCGATGTTGCCACCGACACATGACGCGTCGGCCGAGGTCGGATCGACCGCGAACACCCGACCGGCCGCAGCGGCCGCTTCGGATACGCGCGCGGTCACGACCCCGGCGCCGGTGCGGATGGTTGCCACAGGCTCGGTCACACCGGGCAGGGAAACTTCCTCGACCTTGCCGATCTGGATCAGCTTTTCGGTATTGATCACCACCGATCGGGCGTCCAGCGGGATGGCTCCTCCGGTATAGCCAGTACCACCGCCCCGCGGGATGATGGTCAGTCCGAGCTCGATGCAGTCGCGCACCAGCGGCCCCATCTCCTCCTCGGTGTCGGGGTAGAGCACCACGAACGGATATTCGACCCGCCAGTCGGTCGCGTCGGTGACATGCGACACGCGGGCATGGCCGTCGAAGCAGATGTTGTCCTTGCGGGTGTGGCGCGCCAGTGTTTTAAGCACCTGCTTGCGCAAAGCCGCGGTGTCATCGAAGAAGCATTCGAACTCGCGCACCGTGGCCTCGGCCGCCTTGATCAGACGCGATACCTTGCCTGCGCGCTCGGGGTCCTCGCTGGCGCTCTCGGCCCGTCGCAGTTCGACCTCGGCCAGGCGGTGCCGCAAGGCCTCGACCAGCGCCTTGCGCCGGCCCCGGTTGTCCAGCAGGTCGTCCTGCAGATAGGGGTTGCGCTGGACCACCCAGATGTCGCCCAGCACTTCGTAGAGCATGCGCGCCGACCGTCCGGTGACCCGCTCGTCGCGAAGCGACTGCAGCGTATGCCATGCGTCGTCGCCGAGCAGGCGGATCACGATCTCCCTGTCCGAGAACGACGTGTAGTTGTAGGGAATTTCTCGCAGGCGCTGGGTCATGGGCGGGTCCGGTACTAAGGCGACGGGAAAGCGGTCGATTGTAACTTATTGCAGTGCGGAATCACCGGCCGCAATATCCATTACAGTCGTAGGGTATTGATTTGTAGAGTTATTTTACTGCAGTCTGACCGCCAGAGGGACGGAAGATTCTCACGCATCGTGCATTTCGGGCGCTGACCGTGCCTGTCGGGTCGCGGTAGTCCGCGCGATCCCGGTCCGCCAGCCGACGATTCTCGTGCAGGCGTGTCTAGACGATGTCGAAGAAAACCAGGTCGCGCTCGACGTCGTTGGCCGAGAAGCCGCAACCGATTCGCCCTGGTCCGACCAGCGCCACCTCGCTACCCTTGATGCAGCGCTCGACCGCATCGTCCTCGAGCAGGCAGGTGCCGTTGGTGCTTTGGTCGATCAGCATGAAGCCGCCACGCCGACGCTCGACGCGCGCGTGCTGGCGTGACGCGCGCGGATCCATGATCACGATATCGTTTCCGAGCTCACGCCCGAACAGCACGATCGGACGCAACTCGTCGACGAAGATGATCTCGTTCTGGTGCCGGATTCTCAGCCGTTGCAGCAGGCGTGTGGCCGGGGGCAGCGAAATGACCGATTCCGGCTGACGGGCGACCGAGAAGATCGGCCACTCCAGGTCGGAGATCCTGGCCTTGTCGGTATTGGTGGGCCGGGCGAAGTGGCGGGTGGTCGCCGATAGCTGCAGCACCGCCGCGCCGGTGGCCAGGGCCTCGCCGCTGCGCGAAACCCGGGCCAGGCGACGGGCGATGTCCAGGCCTTCGCCTGCATCCTCCTGCCCGGTTCCGACCGTGCCGTAGTGAATGCCGACACTGATCGCAAAACGCTTGCCGCGCAGCGGCGGCAGGCTCTGCGTGCGTTCGAGCATCTCGCATGCTGCGAGAATTGCCGGGTCGCAGCGCTCGAAGGTCGCGGAGATGCCGAACCGGTCGCGCAGCAAAACGCTGCCGGCATTGGCCTCGATCGCCAGTTCCACCCGTCGAAGGCAGCGGTCGATCGCATGGCGGATCTCAAGAGCGCCCGACGTCGTCGCATTGGTGGTCGGGCCACCCACGATTTCGACTATTAGGACACAGAGATTCTTGCGTTCGCCCATGCTCTGTTCGGGTGGGTGGCTGCGAAAGGTGGTCGGATCACGCATCACGTGCTGTCGTGCAAACGTCATCCATGATGGCCAAGCGCGCCATTCGATGCAAGCCCAAGCGCATCATGGCCCGGGGCGCTCATCCCGGATGTGGATCACGCGGGCAAAGTCGTCGGTCCGGGGCGCAGGCGCCTGCCACTGCGGCGGATCGAACGCGATATCGCCCTCGGGCACGACCGTATCCCGGGTCAGGCCCTTGAAATCGAACAGGTCATTGTCCGCCAGGTGGGATGGAACCACGTTCGCCATCGCGGTGAAGATCGACTCGATCCGTCCGGGGTGTTCCCGGGACCAGGCCTGCAGCATGTGCTTGATCTGCTTGCGCTGAGCGTTCTCCTGGGAGCCGCACAGGTTGCACGGGATGATCGGAAAGTCCATGGTCCGCGCGAAACGCGCGATGTCGCTTTCGACGCAATAGGCGAGCGGGCGGATCACGACATGCGCCCCATCGTCGCTGACCAGCTTAGGCGGCATCGCCTTGATCCGGCCGCCGAAGAACATGTTCAGGAACAGCGTCTCGATGATGTCGTCGCGGTGATGACCGAGCGCGATCTTGTTTGCGCCGAGCTCGCGGGCGGTCCGATAGATGATGCCGCGACGCAGACGCGAGCACAGCGAGCAGGTCGTCTTGCCTTCCGGAATCTTGTCCCTGACGATCGAGTAGGTGTCCTCGGTGACGATGCGGTATTCGACGCCGATCGACTCGAACCAGGCCGGCAGCACATCAGCCGGGAAGCCCGGTTGCTGCTGGTCGAGATTCATCGCGATGACGCGGAAATCGACCGGTGCGCGCTCGCGCAGGGCCAGCAGGCCGGACAGCATCGTGTACGAATCCTTGCCGCCTGACACGCACACCATGATCGTATCGCCGTCCTCGATCATGTTGAAGTCGGCGATCGCCTCGCCCATGCTGCGCTCGATCTTCTTCTTCAGGCGCAGAAAGGTGTTGGAGAAGCGGCTGGTCGTATCGCCGGTGAAGTCGGGGGCTGGGTTCACTGCAGGGTCCTGGCTGAATGGCGCGCAAATTATACGCGTTCATGCGGATCCCCGGATCCGCATGGGGTGCCGGACCGCGCCAGCCGTCAAAGGTGAGCGCTTCGTCCGCCATCCACGGCCAGAATCTGTCCGCTGACATAGGGCGCGTCGAACATCAGGAAGCGCACTGCACCGGCGATGTCGTCCGGATCGCCGACGCGTTTGAGCAGCGTGTGCTCGATGATCGCGGCGCGCTCCGCCTCCGGAAACTGCCCGTCCTCGGGCCAGTCGATCGGACCCGGCGAGACGCCATTCACCCTGACTTCGGGGCCCAGCTCCAGTGCCAGCGCGCGCGTCAGTCCGAGCAGACCTGCCTTTGCGGCGCAGTACAGCGGATAGTGCCGCAACGGGCGTTCGGCGTGGATGTCGACGATGTTGACGATCGCCCCCCGCGCTGCGCGCAACGCTCCGGCCGCGGCCTGGCTCAGGAACAACGGACCCTTCAGGTTGGAACCGATCAGGTCGTCCCACGCCCGCCGGTCGATTTGCCCGAGCGGGGTCGGGAAGAAGGATGACGCATTGTTCACCAGGCCGGTCAGGCGGCCGTGGCGCGCCAGTACCGCTTCAATCAGCCGTTCAGGCGCATCGTCCTGGCCGAGGTCGGCCTGCATCAGCGACGCGGACCCCGGGCGAACCCGGTTCAGCTCCGCGGCCAATGCCTGCGCATCCGCGTCCGAACTGCGGTAATGCAGTGCGACGTCGGCACCGGTCCGGTGCAGCGCGCGTGCGATGGCCGCCCCGACACGCCGTGCCGCGCCGGTCACCAGCACCACTTCCGCATCGTCCTCGTGTTTCATTGCTCACACCTCGTTCGCGCTCGACCCATGCGCGTGTTTGCTAGAATACGCGTCCATCATCCCGACGGACTCCGCATGTCACTGCCCAAACCTTCGCCGGATGCGCTGGCGCAAAGCGAACGTCTGCGATGCCTGATCGTAGACGAGATTGCGGAAGCCGGCGGATGGATTCCGTTCTCGCGCTACATGGAGCGCGCCCTCTACACCCCCGGACTCGGTTATTACAGCGGCGGCGCACGAAAGTTCGGCCCCGGCGGTGATTTCATCACCGCGCCGGAGCTGACGCCGTTGTTCGGCCAGGCGCTGGCCGTGCAGGTGGAGGAGGTGATGCGCCTGTCCGCGCCCTGGTTGATCGAGATCGGCGCGGGGACCGGTCTGCTGGCGGCGGATCTGCTGCTCGAACTCGAGCGCCGCGCCGCACTGCCGGAACGTTACGCGATTCTGGAGCTGTCGGGGGAACTGCGCGCGCGTCAGCAGGCGACGCTGAACGGCAAGGTGCCGCATCTGGCGCAGCGGGTGCACTGGCTGGACTGCCTGCCGTCCCGTTTCGAGGGGGCGATCGTCGCCAACGAAGTGCTCGACGTGATGCCGCTGCATGTCGCGGTGTCTCGCCCCGAGGGGTTGTTCGAGCGCGGCGTGGCGGTCGACGATCACGGCCAGCTGCGCTGGGCGGATACGCCGGCCACCGGCGCGGTCAGGCACGCCGCCGAAGCACTCGACCTGCCCCGGCCTGAGGTTGGCGAATACGTGACCGAGCTCAATCTGGCCGCACGTGCGTGGGTGTCGGACTGGTCGGAACGGCTAGAGCGGGGCGCGCTGCTGCTGGTCGACTACGGTTATCCGCGCGCCGAGTACTATCTGCCGTCACGCTCGAGCGGCACCTTGCTGTGCTACTACCGCCATCATGCGCATGCCGATCCGTTTCTGTGGCCGGGTCTGAACGACATCACGGCTTTCGTCGACTTCACGTCGATCGCCGAGGCGGCCTACGACGCCGGCCTGGATGTGCTGGGCTATGCGAGTCAGGCGAACTTCCTGTTCAACTGCGGCATCCTCGAAGCACTGGACCGGCGCAGGCCGGAGGACGGCGCGGACTACATCCGTGCGGCGAGGGCGGTGCAACGCCTCACGACGCCGCAGGAGATGGGCGAGCTGTTCAAGGTGCTGGCCGTGGGCAGAGGCATGCCGGATCGGTTGATCGGTTTTCGCCGCGGCAACCGGCTGCACACGCTGTAGGCCGCCGCGCGACGCCGTGCGCGGACGGCTCAGTCGAGCTGGCTCTTCAGCCATTCCGCGATGCGCGCGGCGACCTTGTCCCAGGACTGCTCCAGCATCACGCCATGACCCATGTCGGTGAAGATCTCGGCCTCCAGGTCGTATGCCCGGGCGGTCATATGCACCTGCGACGGTGGAATCAGGTGATCGTGTTCGGCACCGAGCACCAGCATCGGCGGGCGATGCATGCGCCCCGGGTGAGGCAGGTTGAACAGCGTCATGTCCCAGATCGCCCGATGCGATTCCGGCTGACACCGGTGGTAGTAGCGCATCATGATCTCGGCGTCGATCGGCTGATGGAACAGCGCCTCGCGCAGGCTCTCGGGATGGGGCTGTCCACCGCCCAGAACCCGGTTGAGATCGGTCAGCAGGTTGGGCTTGCTCATCATCAGGCCGAGCGCGGAACCCATCAATCCCTGCGGCGGAACCGAGCACAGTAGCACCGCGGCGGGCGCGTCCTGCTGCTCCAGGTACTTCTGCACCACCATGCCGCCCATCGAATGTCCGATCAGGGCAGGCGCCCCCGGCAGCCTGGCGACCACCTCGGCGACGTCCGCGACATAATCGGCGATCGAGAAGCCGTCCAGATAGCCCCGTTTGCGGCTGCCGCCATGGCCGGACAGCGAGACCGCGTAACAGTTGAAGCCCTGATCTGCAAAGTAGGGCAGAAAGTGCTCTTCCCAGCACCAGGCGGCCGTGTAGGCGCCGTGCACGAACAGCAGCGGCGTCGGGGAGACAGGCTCACCTTTGGGTGAGCGGGAGATGACCTCGAGGTCACCGAACCGGTTTGAATTCATTTGGGTACCTTCATGCCGCGTTGAACCGCGGGACGGGCCTTGATCGCCTCGAACCAGCGATTGACCTCGGGAAAGCGTTTCAGATCGATGCCCTGCCAGTCATGCCGGGAAATCCATGGAAAGGTGGCGATGTCCGCCATCGAGTAGGTCTGCCCTGCCAGCCAGTCGCGACCGCCAAGGCGGGTGTTGAGCGCGCCGTAGATGCGCAGCGCCTCCTTCGAGTATCGGTCGATCGCGTACGGAATCAGTTCCGGGGCGAAGCGCAGGAAATGATGGACCTGTCCGAGCATCGGGCCGACGCTGCCCATCTGGAACATCAGCCATTGCATTGCTTCGAGCCGGTCGCGCAGGTCGGACGGCAGCAGTTGGCCGGTCTTACCGGCGAGATACAGCAGGATCGCGCCCGATTCGAAGACCGTGATCGGCTGACCCCCGGGGCCGGCGTCATCGACGATGACCGGGATCTTGTTGGTCGGGTTCAGTGCCAGGAACTCGGGTGAATGCTGCTCCCCGCGCGTGATGTCGATCGGTCGGACTTCGTAGGGCAAGCCGAGCTCTTCCAGGGCGATCGACACCTTGTAACCGTTCGGCGTGCTCCAGGTGTATAGCGTGATCATCTGATGGATGCTCTCTGTGGGTTTGCGCCCGGATCCTGGCTTTCGGGATCTGCGTGGTTTGCGGCGTCAGGGGTTCCCGGGGTCTAATGTTTCCTTGCCTGGCGGAGAGGATAATGCTGAAGTGGGTCGTCGTGGTCGTATTGTTGGTGCTGGTCACCGGCCTGTTTCGTCAGGATTTGTCGCGTGGACTGCGCCTGGGGCGCTTGCCGGGCGATGTCCGGTTCACGATTCGTGGCCGCTCCTATCACTTTCCATTCACCAGTACCGTACTCCTGTCGCTGGTCGCATGGGGAATTTTGCGCGCTTTCTGATCGCTTTCAAGCCGAGTGCGTCACGGTCTCAGTGGGATTCGGGTCCCAGCGCACAACTGACCGCCGCCACCCGGGCCGCATGGATTCTCGCAGGAATCTCGCTGCGCTCGCCGCAGGCTATCGCGATCGCCCCGGCGTCCACTGACCGGGCCGCCTGCAGCGCGCCGCGCCAGTGCGCATTCTCCGGGCAGTCCCGCGCAGATGTGCCCGGACGCCCGAGGCGATCGCTGGCGGCCGCCTGTAGCAGCAGTTCGAACCGTTCCGGCCGCCTGAGCGCATCGCAGCGCTCGAGCAGCGACACCATCGTGGCCGGTCGCAATTCGTGGGCACGATGCAGGATCCCATGCTCGCGAGCAAACAGGATCGCGAGATCACGGCATTCGTTGGGCGCCTTCAGCCGCCGCGAGATCGCTTCGGCATGCGCGGCGCTCGTCGTTTTGTGACCTTGATGGTGCGGCAGCCCGTCCACAGGGGGGTCGGCCTTGCCCGGGTCGTGCAGCAGACAGGCCCAGCGGACAGCGAGGACCCGTCCGGCGACAGCGGCATGATCGACCACCGCGAGCACGTGTTCGCCCGCGTCGTCCTCGGGGTGATGCTGGCGAGGCTGAGGGATGCCGAACAGCGCGTCGAGTTCCGGCAGAAGGATCGCAAGCGCGCCGCAGTCACGCAGCATGCGGAACATGCGCGACGGCCGAATCTCCATCAGGCCGCGCGCCAGTTCCTGCCACACGCGCTCCGCCACCAGGTGGTCCACCTCGCCGTGGGCGACCATGTCGCGCATCAGAGCGAGCGTCTCCGGCGCGACGTCGAAGTCGGCGAAGCGGGCAGCGAAGCGGGCGACGCGCAGGATGCGGACCGGATCCTCGCCGAAGGCCGCGCTGACATGGCGGAACAGCCGCGCGTCCAGATCCGCACGACCGCCGTACGGGTCGATCAGCCGGCCGGCTTCGTCGCGCGCCATCGCATTGATGGTCAGATCGCGCCGGAGCAGGTCCTCTTCCAGGCTGACGTCCGGCGACGTATGGAAGGTGAAGCCGGTGTAGCCCCGGCCGGTCTTGCGTTCGGTGCGCGCGAGCGCGTACTCCTCGCCGGTTTTCGGGTGCAGGAAGACCGGGAAGTCCTTGCCGACCGGCCTGAATCCCTCGGCCAGCATCTGCTCCGGGGTCGCGCCGACCACGACCCAGTCGCGATCCTGTACCGGCAAGCCGAGCAGTTCGTCGCGAACCGCACCGCCGACCACGAAAGCCTTCATCAACCGTCCGTGCGATGTGCCCGGGTACGGCTGGGATAATAGGCAGCCCGTGCGGTCACGTTCGACAGATAGGTGGGCGCGACCGTCTCCAGCGCGGTGGCATCGAAGCCGAACGGCAGCGGTGCCCCCTGCGTGACGTTGTCGACCCGCATCGAGCGCACGTTGTCGCGGCTCATCAGCGGCGTTGGCATCAGTTCCATCAGGCGCGCCTGCAGCATCGCGATGTTTTCGGGCAAGGGCACGATCAGACGCTTCTTGCCGAGCACGTGCGCCACATAGGCGACCAGCTCGCGCAGCGTGTAGGCGGTCGGACCGGCGAGCTCATGGGTCTGGCCGGCGGTTTCGGGGTGTGTCAGGCAGTGCAGGACCACGCGGGCGACGTCGTTCACATATACCGGCTGGAAGCGGGTGCCCGCACCGGCCAGCGGCAGTACCGGAAAGAGCCGGACGAGGGAGGCGAACAGGTTGATGAAACTGTCGTCCCGCCCGAAGATCACCGAGGGCCGGAGGATCGTCCAGGCGGGCGGGTTGGCGCCGCTGCGGATCGCCTCCTCGCCGGCCGCCTTGGACCGCTGGTATTCGGACGGTCCGTTCGCGTCGGCGCCGAGCGCGCTGATGTGGATCAGTCGCGGCACGCCGGTTGCACGGCAGGCCGCGACGATGCGGGCCGGCAGTTCGACATGGGCCCGCGCAAAATCCGGACCATAAGGCGTACCCGGCCGCGAATGAAGCACACCGACCAGGTTGACGACCGCATCGGCGCCGGCGATCAGGCCTTCCAGGCTTGCATCGTCATGGATGTCCGCCTCGACGATCTCGGCGGTGGGGAGCAGCAGCAGGTGGTTCGCATGCTGCACCCTGCGGGTCGGCACGATCACGCTGACACCGGATTCGGAAAGTCTGTTGGCGATCACGCTGCCGACGAAACCGGAGCCTCCGGTCAAAACCACACGTTCGAGTTTCATGTCTTGTTCACCTTGATTGCTGGGTCATTGAATGGTCGGGTCGGATCGGCCGGGCGCCGGGGCGATGACGCCCAGCCGGGCCTTCAGCGACTGCGGACGGTTCTCGAAGATCGCGGCGTAGGCGACCGCATTGGCCAGCACCTTCTTGACGTAATCGCGGGTCTCGTCGAACGGAATCGTCTCGATGTAGATCGTCGCGTCCAGCGGTTTGTCGTCCCGCCAGCGGCGCGCTCGGCCCGGGCCTGCATTGTAGCCCGCCGACGCGAGCACCGGATGGTTGTCCAGGTCGCCCAGGATCAGCCGCATGTAGCTGGTCCCGAGCAGAACATTGGTATGCGGGTCGTTCAGCATGCGCCGGCTGTATCCGCGCATGCCGATACGGCCGGCTACCCATTTGCCGGTGGCCGGCATGACCTGCATCAGGCCCTGGGCACCGGCGCTCGAGCGTGCCGGCACGATGAAACGGCTCTCCTGGCGCATCAGCCCGTATACCCAGGCGAGATCCAGCCCCTGCCGCCTGACCTGCGGTTCGACCACGTCGCGATACGGGGCGATGAAGCGCAGCCCAAAGCTGCCGTTCGGATCTGCCAGCTCGGCAGTGTTGATGGCTCTATCGTAGAGGTCGTGTTCGAGCGCGAGCTGCGCCGCGGCAAGCAGGAAGGCCTGATCGCGATCGCGCACTGCACGAAACCATTCACGCGCGCCTTCCGTGCTCAGGCCCAGACGGTAGAAGGTCAGCGCAACCCTGATGCCCGGATCGGTGGCCACCCGCCCCCGGACCTCGCTGCCGATCGCACGGTCCGGGGGCGGTGGCGGGAAGGCCTGTCCGAGTTCCTCTGCGGCGAGCAGGCCGTAGAAATGAGTTTCCTGCGAGATCGATCGATACAGCGCTTCGGCGTCCTCGCCGCGCCCCTGTTCCGCCGACGCACGCGCGAGCCAATAAACCCATTCAGGCTGCAGGCGTTC
Organism: Denitraticella aggregata; assembly: GCF_048158365.1. Classification (NCBI taxonomy): domain Bacteria; kingdom Pseudomonadati; phylum Pseudomonadota; class Betaproteobacteria; order Rhodocyclales; family Zoogloeaceae; genus Denitraticella; species Denitraticella aggregata. The sequence goes on from NZ_JBLLNL010000007.1 coordinate 22,056, forward strand.
GCCTTCCGGCAGGGCCTCGATCGCAGCCTGTGCATGACGCCAGTTCGCGCTTCGGATCGCGGCGCGAACGCGCCAGGCGCGCTGCACGGGCGTCATCTGGGCATCGCCGGCCGCGCGATACCATTCGTCGGACTGAGGCAGGCGCGACAATGCGCCATGATGACCAAGCAACGTGAACACGTAGGCGCGCTCGTCATGATCCAGCCGGTCGTTGATGCGCGTGAAGCGCACATATGCGGCCGCGGCGTCCTCGCGCGCGAGCCGGGTCAGCGCGATGATGGCCAGTTCCCGCCCGGCGCGGGTGACCGCGAAGTTCGGCGGCATGCGGTCGAGAAACTGCGCGGGCGACCCGATCGCCTGCTCCATCGCGCGATGATCGGGGCGCGGGTCCTGGCGCAGCCAGCTGGCGGTGACGTGCGCGCGGTCCGGACTGCGGCTGTCGACCTGGCGGCGGATCCGCCACCACACCGCGTCTTCCGACACATGGCCGTTGGCTGCCGCCGACTGCAGCATCGATGTGCAGGCCTCGTGCGCGTCGAGCAATTGCTGCCACTGCAGCGCGATGTCGTCGAAGACCTGGCGGTCGCCGGCGTGGAAACGGGCCTGAAAGCTCATGCAGCGCAGTTCGCCGTCCGGATTCTCATGCTCGGCGAAGACCATGTCGAAGCGAGGCCAGTCGCCGTCACGGGCGAGCCTGCGCAGCCATGCGGCCTGCAGCCGGTCGGCAGGGACGCTGCCGCGATGGGCCGACGCGTACGCCGCGAGTTCGGTGGTCGGGGGCGGATCGGGGCGTGCGAGCTTGTTGAGCAGCAACCAGTACGCAACGTAGTGGTCGAGCACGTGCCCGGGCTCGGGCGCCGCCGCCAGTCGCTCCAGCGTGATACGGTCACCGGTGCGCAAGGCCTCGCGCGCGGCTAGAATCCGGTCGTCACCCTGCTGTGCGGGGGCCGCAGCGCTCAGGCCGATGAAAACGATCGCGACGACGCCGCGCATTAGCTTGCTCATGTTTGCCGAAAACCTCTGTAATGGCGGTTTGGCAGTGATCGCAGATCTGACGAAACGATGACTCGACCGCCCACCCGGAATGCTACCTCAAGCCCGCGGAATATGTTGCGGCGCACGGCCATCGGCCGTCGTGAGGCCCTGACCGAGACGGCGCGCGCCGCGCTGACATCCAGGTTGTGCGCCCATCTGAGGCCACTGCTGGAGCGGCTCGCGCCGCAGACGCTCGGCTTTTGCTGGCCGTACCGGGCCGAACCCGACCTGCGCAGATTCATGGCCCATTGGCTCGCCGCCGGGCCCGGCCGGGCCGCCGCGCTACCCGTCGTTCTGGACAGGGAAGCGCCGATGGTGTTCCGCCTGTGGACACCCGACATGGCGCTGCAGCCGGACCGTCACGGCATTCCGCACCCGCCTGCGGGCGAACCGGTGGTGCCGGACGCGCTGCTGGTCCCACTCAATGCCTTCGATGCGGCTGGTTACCGCATTGGCTACGGTGGTGGCTATTTCGATCGCACATTGGTGGCGATGGCGAGTGTCGCGATCGGCGTGGGCTTCGAGTTGGGGCGGGTCGACAGCGTCGCGCCCGAGGCACACGATCGGCGGATGGACTGGATCGTGACCGAAGCCGGGGCGTTCGACTGCGCCGGAGCGTCGTCAGGCCACGATCAGGCGAGGAACATCCGATAGGCCGGATTCATGGTTTCGTCGGCGTACTGGTAGCCGAGACGATCGAGAAAATTCTGGAACGCGATCTTGTCGTCCGGCGGCACCTGCATGCCGACCAGCACCCGCCCGAAATCGGAGCCATGGTTGCGATAGTGGAACAGGCTGATGTTCCAGTCCGAGCGCAGGTTGGACAGAAAATTCATCAGCGCGCCGGGCCGCTCCGGAAAGACGAAGCGATACAGCAGTTCATGCTCCACCTGCGGCGCCCGTCCGCCGACCATGTAGCGGATATGGGTCTTGGCCATCTCGTCGTCGGTAAGGTCGAGGGCCGGCAGTTCATGGCGTTCCAGCATCTCGACCAGGCGCCCGACTTCGCTGCGGTTGTGAACGGTGACGCCGACGAAGATGTGTGCCTTGCTGGAGTCCGCGTAGCGGTAGTTGAACTCGGTGATGTTTCGGCTGCCGAGCGCACTGCAGAACTTCCTGAACGAACCGGGCCTCTCCGGGATCGTCACCGCGAGCACCGCCTCGCGCTGCTCGCCCAGTTCGGCGCGTTCGGCGACGAAGCGCAACCGGTCGAAGTTCATGTTCGCGCCGGACGCGATCGTAACCAGATTCTTGTCGCGCAGCTTGTGTCGCTTGAGGTATTCCTTGGCGCCTGCGACCGCGAGTGCTCCCGCGGGCTCGAGAATCGAGCGGGTGTCCTCGAACACGTCCTTGATTGCGGCACAGATCGCGTCGTTGTCGACGACGATCATTTCGTCCACATATTGCTGGCACAACCGGAAGGTTTCCACGCCCACCTCCTTGACCGCCGCGCCGTCGGCGAACAGGCCGACCTGGTCGAGCGCGACGCGCTCGCCGGCCGCGAGCGAGCGGGTCATCGCGTCGGCGTCGACCGCTTCCACGCCGATGATGCGGGTGTCCGGACGCAGTCGCTTCACGTAGGCGGCGATGCCGGAAATCAGGCCGCCGCCGCCGACACAGCAGAAGATCGCGTGAATGGGTCTGGAGTGGGCGCGCAGGATCTCCATGCCGATCGTGCCCTGGCCGGCGATCACGTCCGGATCGTCGAAAGGATGCACGAAGGTCAGTTTCTCCTCCCGTTCGAGCGCCAGCGCGTGGGCATAGGCGTCCGAATACGAATCCCCGGCCAGCACCACCTCGCCACCACGCGCACGCACCGCGTCCACCTTGATCTGGGGTGTCGATACCGGCATCACGATCACGGCCCGCACGCCCAGCTTCTGGGCGGACATGGCCACGCCCTGGGCATGGTTGCCGGCCGACGCGCAGATCACGCCCCGTTTGAGGGCCTGCGGTGACAGGTGCGCCATCTTGTTGTAGGCACCGCGGATCTTGAAGCTGAACACCGGCTGCATGTCTTCGCGCTTGAGCAGGATCCGGTTGTGCGTGCGGGCCGACAGGTTGGTTGCGAGTTCCAGCGGCGTCTCCTCGGCGATGTCATAGACATGAGCGTTGAGGATGCGCTCCAGATAATCCGGTGTTGCGGAAGTCATGATCGGGGTAGGTCCGGGCCAGCAATGGACAGCGAGCGTAGCAGTCGGGGTGCGGATGACGCAAGGAAATGGGTGACGTAGCCAGACGCTGCCTACTGCTGGTCGGGCTCCTGGTCGATCGCCCGCTGCTGCCGGTCGATGAACTCCTGGGTCGAATCCACGCCGCGCAACTGCAGGATCGTCGAGCGCACGGCCGCCTCGAGAAGCACCGCGAGGTTCCGCCCGGCCGCGACCGGCAGGATCGTGCGCGGCACCGATACCCCCAGGATGTCCTGGGTCTCGAGATGGATGGGCAGACGCGTCGGGTCGTCCTGGCCGGGCAGTCGACGCTGCAGATAGACGATCAGGCGAAGCCGCATCTTGCGTCGGCAGGCGGTCTCACCGAAGATCGTGCGGATGTTGAGCACGCCGAGGCCGCGGACCTCGATGAAGTCCTGAAGCAGTTCCGGACAGCGGCCTTCGAGCACGGTCGGCGCGATGCGGGAGAATTCGACGACGTCGTCGGCCACCAGCCCATGGCCGCGGGAAATCAGCTCCAGCGCCAGTTCCGACTTGCCCGCGCCCGAATCCCCGGTGATGAACACGCCCAGGCCGAGCACATCCATGAACACGCCGTGAAGCGAGATCTTTTCGGCCAGCTGGCGCGACAGGTACAGGCGCAACTGGTCGATGACGCTGGCCGACGCGAGCGGCGAGGTCAGTAGCGCGACATTGGTCGCTTCGCAGATCGACTGCACCATGCCGGGCACTTCGCAGTTGTCGGCCATGATGATCGCGGGCGGGCGAACCGAAAAGATCTCCTGGAGGTGGTGCGCGATCTTCTCGCGCGACTGGCGACGTGCCCAGGCCAGTTCGGCCGCGCCGACGATTTGCAGGCGTGCCGGATGCATCAGGTTCAGGTGGCCGACCAGGTCGGCGGGCCAGATGCGTTCCTCGGTGACCGAGATCGTGCGGTCGAGCTCGCCGCACAAATGCGTCAGTTGAAGCGGGCCGCGCTGCGCCTCAAACAGCTGCGCGACGTTCGTCTGTCGCATGCGGGCCCCAGGAAACGAACAGGGAGTGAATGGTCTCGGCGTCCGGTGCGTTGGCAAGTCGTTCGCGGAAGTCGCTGTCGCTGAACATCTGCGCCAGTTCCGAGAGCAGTTGCAGGTGCTGTTCGTTGGCCTGTTCAGGGACCAGCAGCACGAACAGCATGCTGACCGGGCGCCCGTCCGGTGCGTCGAACTGGACCGGCGTGCTGAGGCGGATGAAGGCACCGGCGGCGTTCTGAAGGCCCTTGATGCGGCCATGCGGGATCGCGATGCCCTGGCCGAGTCCGGTCGAACCGAGCCGCTCACGCGAGAACAGCGAATCGAACACGTCGCCGCGCGCGATGCCCTGGTTGTTCTCGAACATAAGTCCGGCCTGCTCGAAAACGCGCTTCTTGCTGCTGGCTTCGAGGTCGATGACGACGTTGGCGACGGGCAGGAGGTCTGCTATCAGGCTCATCTTTGAGGGATGTCCTTACGGTCCCGGCGACGCCGGAGTCGTTACGGTGAAAGATGATGGAAGGGTGCGTTTGGCACGAAACGTGCGCGATTATAAACACACCCTACGACGAAAGTACCAGTTCTTCAGTCACGAGGCCGCGATTCGCGTCCCCGGTTTCGCGACAGCGTCAGACTTCCGGAACCTGGTGCTTCAGTGCATCGTGGCCGTGATCCTGATTCTTTTGCTTGTATTTCATCACCTGACGATCGAGTTTGTCGGTCATGTCGTCGATCGCGGCATACATGTCGACATCGTCACTTTCCACGAAGAGGTCCTTGCCCCGCACGTGCAGGGTCACCTCCGCTTTCTGCTTCAGTTTCTCCACCGAGAGGATCACGTTGATGCTGGTGACGTTGTCGAAGTGACGGATGACCCGGTCGAGCTTGGTCGTGACGTATTCGCGGATGGCCGGAGTGACCTCGACGTGATGCCCGGTGATGTTGAGATTCATGATTGCTCCTTGGTTTTCAGATCGTCTTGCGCTGGCTGACCGGCGGAATATTCAGTGACTCGCGATACTTGGCTATGGTCCGCCTCGCCACCACGATACCCTGCTGGCCCAATAGTTCGGCAATCTTCGAGTCGGACACGGGTTTTTTCTTGTCCTCGGCCTCGATCAGCTGGCGAATCAGCGCCCGGATCGCCGTGGAGGAGGCCGCGCCGCCGGTATCGGTGGCCACGTGACTGCCGAAGAAATACTTGAGTTCGAACACGCCGCGCGGCGTGGACAAGAACTTTTGCGTGGTGACCCTCGAAATGGTTGATTCGTGGAGCTCGAGTTGTTCGGCGATCTCGCGCAAGGTCAGCGGACGCATCGCCACGTCTCCATATTCGAAGAACTGGCGCTGCTGGTCAACAATCGCCTGCGAAACGCGCAGAATCGTGTCGAAACGCTGCTGCACGTTCTTGATCAGCCAGCGTGCTTCCTGGAGCTGTCCGGTCAGCGCGCCGCCACTGCCGCGATGCTGCTGCAGGATACTGGCGTACAGCGCGTTGACCCGCAGGCGGGGCATCGCGTCGGCGTTGAGGTTGACGACCCATTGGCCGCGCAATTTGCGTACCACCACGTCCGGAACGACGTAACGGGTCGCCTGCGTCGAATACTGCGCCCCGGGGTGCGGGTCCAGACTGCAGATCAACGCATGGGCCGCGCGCAGTTCGTCCTCGCTGCAACCGATCACCCTGCGCAGGCGAACGAAATTGCGCTCGGCCAGCAGTTCGAGATGGCGCTCGACGATGATCTGCGCGAGATTCCGGTTCGGGTCGGCCGGCATCGCACGAAGTTGCAGGCTCAGACACTCCTGCGGGCTGCGCGCACCGATGCCGGCCGGCTCGAGGCTCTGGACCTGATGCAGCGCGATGGCGAGGTCGTCCAGGTCGACCTCGAGCTCGGGTGACAGCAATTCCAGCAAGTCTTCGAGCGTCTGATTCAGGTAACCGTCGTCGTCGATCGCTTCGATGATGAAGCGCGCCAGCGCCCGGTCCCGATCGGACAGCGGCGACATGCTGATCTGCTGGTTGAGGTGATCCCTGAGGCTGGTCTCGGCTGCCTGGATGTCCTGGAAGTCGTTGTCTTCGTCGTCACGGCTGGCGCTGCTACCCGAGGACGTGGACCAGTCCGAGTCATCCGCGAAGCTGGCTGCATCGTGTTCCTGCTCGGACTCGCCCGCCCGCTGACCATCCACACCCTCGCCGGTGCTCGTGGTGCCCGCAGACGGGGCCGGGCCTGGAGCGGACTCGTCACCGTCCTCGCGTTCCAGCATCGGGTTCTCGAGCAGGAACTTCTCGATCTCCTGATTGAGTTCGAGCGTCGATAACTGCAGCAGCCGGATCGACTGCTGCAGTTGCGGTGTCAGCGTCAGGTGCTGTGAAAGCTTGAGCTGGAGCGTGGGTTTCATGATGAGGCGACGCGAGCGGCAGTCACAGTTGGAAGTGCTCGCCGAGGTAGACCTGGCGGACCTGTTCGTTGCGGATGATCTCGTCCGGACGTCCGCTCGCCAGGACCCGCCCTTCGCTGATGATGTAGGCGCGATCGCAGATGCCGAGCGTCTCGCGCACGTTGTGATCGGTGATCAGCACGCCGATGCCGCGCTCCTTCAGGTAGCGGATGATCTTCTGGATGTCGAGCACCGCGATCGGATCGACGCCGGCGAAGGGTTCGTCGAGCAGGATCAGTCGTGGGTTGGTCGCCAGCGCACGCGCGATCTCGCAGCGCCGTCGCTCGCCGCCGGACAGGGACACCGCCGGGTTGTCGCGCAGATGTGCAATGCCGAGATCGTCGAGCAGCTCTTCCAGGCGCGTCTCGAGCTTGCCGCGCCCCAGCCCCTGCAACTCCAGCACCGCGCGCACGTTGTCCGCAACGCTGAGCTTGCGGAAGACGCTCATTTCCTGCGGCAGGTACGACAGTCCCTGGCGGGCGCGCTTGTGCACCGGCAGGTGCGTCAGGTCGATCCCATCCAGCGTGATTCCGCCCCCGTCGCTTCGGACCAGCCCGACGATCATGTAGAAACAGGTCGTCTTGCCCGCGCCGTTCGGGCCAAGCAGGCCGACCACCTCGCCTCCGTCGACCTCGAAGCCGACATCGTGGACGACAGTGCGTGACTTGTAGCGCTTCTGCAGGCCGACCACATCAAGCAGCGTCATCGGGGCGTTCTCTCAGCAATCGGGTGATGGTGGCGGTGGAAAAGCCGCGACTTTGCAGAAAGCGGGCCTGTCTTGCCCATTCCCGACGGTCGGCAGCGATCGAACCGAACCGGGTCGTCCAGACCGCGCGTGCGCGCTCGAGCTCGTCGTCCAGGGGTTCGTTCTCGAGCGCTGCATCGATCGTGTCGCGATCCAGTCCCCGCTGGGCGAGGTCGTGACGGATTCGGGCCAGCCCGAAACGGTGCGCCCTGCTCCTGAGCCAGCTCTGGGCGAAGCGCGCATCGGAGAGGAGTCCCAGGGAGGTCATGCGATCGAGGACGGCTTCGACTTCATCGGTTGTCCCGTGTGGCGCGAGCTTACGTGCCAGCTCGGCGCGCGAATGCTCCCGCCGGGCGAGAAAGCGGATCGCGCGCTCCCTGAGACTGGTTTCCGGCATCGCGCCCGGTTCAGGCCTCGCTGGCCGCAACTTCGGCCTGCGGCCGACTGACCGCCTGCATCTGGTTCAGACCGACGGCGTTGCGCACCTTGTTCTCGATCTCCCGCGCAAGCGCCGGGTTGTTGCGCAGAAACTCGCGCACGTTGTCCTTGCCCTGGCCGATCTTGTCGCCGTTGTAGGCATACCATGAACCGGACTTGTCGACGATCTTGTGCTGCACGCCCAGATCGATGATCTCGCCTTCGCGCGAGATGCCTTCGCCGTAGAGGATGTCGAAGATCGCTTCCTTGAACGGGGGGGCCACCTTGTTCTTGACCACCTTGCAGCGGGTCTCCGAACCGACGACTTCGTCGCCTTTCTTGATCGCGCCAATGCGTCGGATATCCAGCCGGACCGACGCATAGAACTTGAGCGCGTTACCGCCGGTGGTGGTCTCCGGGCTACCGAACATCACCCCGATCTTCATGCGGATCTGGTTGATGAAGATCACAAGCGTGTTGGTGCGCTTGATGTTGGCGGTCAGCTTGCGCAGTGCCTGGCTCATCAGACGGGCCTGCAGGCCGGGGAGCTGATCGCCCATCTCGCCCTCGATCTCGGCCTTGGGGGTCAGCGCCGCGACCGAGTCGATGACGACGATGTCCACGCCGCCGGAGCGAACCAGCATGTCGGAGATCTCGAGCGCCTGTTCGCCGGTGTCCGGCTGCGAGATCAGCAGGTCCTCGATATTGACGCCGAGCTTCTCGGCATAGCCGACGTCGAGTGCGTGCTCGGCGTCGATGAAGGCCGCGGTGCCGCCGAGCTTCTGCATCTCGGCGATGACCTGCAGCGTCAGCGTGGTCTTGCCGGACGACTCCGGGCCGTAGATCTCGACCACCCGTCCGCGCGGCAGGCCGCCGAGTCCGAGCGCGATATCCAGTCCGAGCGAGCCGGTGGACACCGTCTGGATGTCCCGTTCGACGTTGCCGTCACCCATGCGCATGATCGAACCCTTGCCGAACTGCTTCTCGATCTGGGATAGCGCGGCTGTCAGGGCCTTGGCCTTGTTTTCGTCCATTTCCGTTCCTTGAAAAACGAGCTGTAATTATGGCACAGAGATTGCGTGAGCGCGGTGCGCAGCCACGCCCGCGGCTATGCAATCATCGGGCCGCGAAGAAGTCTGTTCAATGTGTCGAGGGCATGGATCACCGCCTGGCGCCGCACCGCTTCGCGATCGCCGTCGAGGTGCAGGGTCCGGGTGATCGTGCCGTCGCCGTCCAGTGCCCACGCGAGGCAGACCGTCCCGACCGGCTTGCCGGGTGTCGCGCCGTCCGGCCCTGCAATGCCGGATACCGCCACGCTCGCCTGGGCGCGGCTATGGGCGAGCGCCCCCTGCGCCATCTCGGCGACCGTCTGCTCGCTGACCGCGCCACAGCGGGCAAGTGTTTCGGGTGTGACGCCCAGCATGTCCTGCTTGGCCTGGTTCGTATAGGTCACGAAGCCGCGGTCGAACCAGGCGGAACTGCCGGCGGTGGCGGTCACCGTTTCCGCGATCCAGCCTCCGGTGCAGGACTCCGCCGTGGCCAGCATCCATCCGCGCCCGCTCAGGCAATCGCCGGTTTCGCGCGACAGTGCGCTCAGTGCATCGTCCATGGGTCGGCTCCAAACAGGTGTACCAGCACGGCCAGCGCCAGCAGCGTGTAGCCGGCGGCGAGGAGGTCGTCGAGCATGACGCCGAATCCGCCCTTCAGGCGGCTGTCGGCCCAGCGTATCGGCTGCGGCTTGAGAATGTCGAAGAAACGGAACAGGCCGACCGCGATCGCCTGCCACACCACGCTCGCCGGCGTGAACAGCAGCACCAGCCATACTGCGACCATCTCGTCCCACACGATCGCGCCGTGATCGGACACCCCCAGCGCGCGTCCGGTCCGGTCGCACACGATCACGCCGGCGGCGAAGAAGGCTGTCAGAAACGCGATGAACACGACGTCCGGCAGCGGCGTCTTGATCAGCGGATAGATCAGCCAGGCCAGCAGGCTGCCCATCGTGCCGGGTGCGCGCGGGGACAGTCCCGACCCGAAGCCGAGTGCGATGAAATGGGCCGGATGGCTGACGAGAAAATTAAATGTCGGTTGCATGATCTCGGAAGTGATCATAACCCAGCCGGGTGGGGTGCGACAGCCTTCCGTCCGCGGTTCTGAGCATCAGCTTGCCGGCTTCGGCCACGATCGAGCCGATGCGTGTAATCGGCAGCGCCGTGGCGGCCGACAGGGCCTCGATGCGATGCCGCTGCGGTGGCGTCGCGGTGAATAGCAGCTCGTAGTCGTCGCCGCCCGACAGCAGCGCATCCAGCGCATGGGTGCGACTGGCCCCGCAGTCCAGCAATGGCGTCAGCGGCAGGCGCGCGACCTCGACCGTGGCGCCGACGCCTGAGCATTCGAGGATGTGCCCGAGGTCGCCGAGCAGGCCGTCGGACACGTCCAGCATCGCGTTGGCCACACCGCGCAGCCTCTGTCCGATTTCCACGCGCGGCGTGGGGCGTTCAAGCGCATCCATGCAGACCGCCCTGCCGTCGGGCGGGAGCGTCAGCGCATCGCGCAGGCAGGTCAGTCCGAGCGCCGCGCGTCCTGGTGCCCCGGTGATCCACAGATCGTCGCCGCTGCGCGCGCCGGCGCGCGTGATCGCGCTACCGGCGGGGACTTCGCCCATGACGGTGACGCACAGGTTCAGCGGGCCGCGGGTCGTGTCTCCGCCCACCAGATCCACCCCGAAGCGGGTTGCGCATGCATGCAGGCCGTCGGCGAACGCGCGTATCCACGCCTCCTCCGCAGCGGGCAGCGCGAGCGCCAGAACCGCCCAGCGCGGGCGTGCGCCCATCGCTGCGAGATCCGACAGATTGACGGCGAGCGCCTTCCAGCCAAGTGAGCCGGGTTCGGCATCCGGCAGGAAATGCGTGCCCGACACCAGCATGTCGCAGGACACGGCCAGTTGCATGCCCTGGCCGACGTGGACGAGCGCTGCGTCATCGCCGACCGCAAGATCGGTGTGGTCGGTGGGGCGCGTGAAATGGCGGTGGATCAGCTCGAATTCGGAGGGCATGTGCTGCGGTCAGGATGTCCAGGGGCGGCGAGTGACGAGCTTACTCCAGGCCTTGTCAAGTGTCTGAAGGATTGGTGCAAACATATTTGCTATAATATCAATTTATCGTCAATGCAATGACTGATGCGCCGGAAACGGTCGTTTCCTGACGCACCGACCGTCGCGCGATGCCAGGGTCGTCGCTCACAGTCGGCGTCTGTGCGGGTGCGCCGCTCGAAGTGCAGGAGGAACACGTATGTGTGGTATCGCAGGAGAGCTGAGATTCGACGGATCCGAGCCGGATCTGGTCGCGCTGGCGCGTATGAACGCGCGCCAGCGTCGCCGCGGCCCGGACAGCGGGGGTGCGTTTGCGCAGGGAGGCTACGCGTTCGGGCACCGGCGGCTGAAGATCATGGATCTGTCCGAATCGGCGCAGCAGCCGATGTTCGACCCGAATCTGGGGCTGGGCATCGTGTTCAACGGCGCGATCTACAATCACCCGGAGCTGCGGCGCGAGCTCGAGGGGCTCGGCTATCGCTTCTACTCGCAAGGCGATACCGAGGTGTTGCTCAAGGCCTACCACGCGTGGGGGGCGGACTTCGTGAAGCGGCTCAACGGCATGTTCGCGTTCGCGATCTGGGAGCGCGACAGCGGTCGGTTGCTGCTCGGGCGCGACCGTCTCGGCATCAAGCCGCTCTACTACGCCGAACTCGCCGGCGGACTGCGCTTCGCGTCGTCGCTGCCGGCGCTGCTGGCCGCCGGTGGCGTCGATACTGCGATCGATCCGGTCGCGCTGAACTTCTACCTGTCCTTCCATGCGGTCGTGCCGGCCCCGCACACGATGTACGCCGGCGTGCGCAAGCTCGCGCCGGGCACGTTGATGGAGATCGAGGCCGATGGCCGGCGCCGCGAGCAGACATTCTGGTCGCTCGTCTATCCGCGCGACCCGGCCGACGAAGCGCGCAGCTTCGACGAATGGACGCAGATCCTGCTCGATGGCCTGCGCGCGGCGGTCAAGCGACGCCTGGTCGCCGACGTGCCGGTCGGGGCGCTATTGTCGGGCGGGGTGGACTCCAGCCTGATCGTCGGCCTGATGGCCGAGGCCGGCGTGTCGGAATTGCGCACCTACAACGTCGGCTTCGAGGATGTCGGCGACGAGAAGGGCAACGAGTTCGAGTATGCCGACATCGTCGCGCAGCGCTTTTCGACGATACACGAGCGCATCTTCGTGCCGGAGTCCGACCTGCTCGCGCGCCTGCCGGAAGCGGTCGAGGCGATGAGCGAACCCATGGTCAGCCACGACTGTATCGGCTTCTACCTGCTGTCCGAGGCGGTGTCGCGGCACAGCAAGGTGGTGCAGAGCGGTCAGGGCGCGGACGAGGTGTTCGGCGGCTATCACTGGTATCCCAAGCTCGATGGCAGCGCCCAGCCGGTCGCCGACTATCTCGCGGCCTTCCGCGACCGGGATTTCGACGAATACACCGCGGTGGTGTCGCCGCAATGGCTGGCCGCGGACGAATCCGCCGCCTATGTCGCCGAACGCTTCAATGCGCCCGGCGCCCACGATCCGGTGGACAAGGCCTTGCGTCTGGACACCACGGTGATGCTCGTCGACGACCCGGTCAAACGTGTGGACAACATGACCATGGCCTTCGGCCTGGAGGCAAGGGTGCCGTTCCTGGACCATGAGCTGGTGGAACTCGCCGCGCGCATCCCGGCGCGGCACAAGCTCGCGCACGGCGGCAAGGGCGTGCTCAAGGAGGCGGCCCGCAAGGTCATCCCGTCGGCCGTCATCGACCGGCCCAAGGGTTACTTTCCGGTGCCGGCGCTGAAGTATCTGCAGGGTTCGGTGCTGGAGCGGGTCAGGGACGCATTGAACAGTGCGGCCGCGCGCGAGCGCGGACTGTTCCGCAAGGACCATGTCGACATGCTGCTCGCCGACCCCGGCGCTCACATCACGCCGCTGCGCGGGTCCAAGTTGTGGCAACTCGGCCTGCTCGAATGGTGGCTGCAAACCCATTCGGGAGGTCGTGGGTGACGACGGCGACGGCTTCCGGGCCGACACTGTTCGGAGTGGACGAATGAGAAAGCAACTGACCAAGGTGTTGCGCGCCGGACGGACGCCGCTGCACCTGCCCTCCGGGCAGCCGGCCTTCAAGGACATGTCCGAGGACGCGATCATCGAGTGCGGCTGGGGACGCTGGTTGCCGGCACAGACCTGGCGTGATCCGGCCCGGCTTGCGGTCGAACTGCTGAAGGAAGGCAGCGGCGAGCGCGATATCGCGTTCTACGTCCAGCAGCCGCAGATCGTGGTCGCCCAGGCACCGCAGCAGCTGTTTCTGGATCCGTCCGACGCGTTCCGTCTCGAGCTGTCCGGCTATCGGACCGGCACCGCGGCGCGGAAAGGCTTTACCGTGAGGCGTCTCAGAACGCGCTCGGACGTGGCTGCGATCAACGTGGTGTACCGGGCACGCAACATGGTGCCGGTCGACACGCAGAAGGTCTGGCGCGCGCGCGCGAGCCGCAGCATCACCTATGCGCTGGCCGAAGAGCGCAGCAGCGGCGAGATCGTCGGTGTTGCGATGGGGCTGGATCACGTCGAGGCCTTCGACGATCCGCAACGAGGTTCCAGCCTGTGGGCACTGGCGGTGGCGCCACAGGCGGCGCATCCCGGCATCGGCGAGGCGCTGGTACGCTACCTCGCCGAGCACTACCAGGCTCGCGGTCGGGCGTGGATGGACGTGTCGGTCATGCACGACAATGCGCAGGCCATCGCCTTGTACGAGAAACTCGGTTTCACCCGCATTCCGGTGTTCGCCGTCAAGCGGCGCAATGCGATCAACGAAGCGCTGTTCGTCGGACCCGAAGAGGGCGTCGATCGCCTCAACCCCTATGCGCGCCTGATCGTCGATGAGGCGCGCATACGCGGCATCCATGTCGAGGTGCTCGATGCCGAGAACGGCTATTTCCGCCTGACGCTGGGCGGACGCAGTATCGTGTGTCGCGAGTCGCTGTCCGAGATGACGACCGCGATCGCGATGAGCCGCTGCCAGGACAAGCGGGTGACGCTCAGGTTGCTGGGTTCGACCGGCATCCGGGTGCCGGCGCAAGCCGAGGCGTCCGGGCGGGATGCGATCGACGCGTTCCTGGCCGAGCATGGCGCGGTGGTGGTGAAGCCGGTCGAGGGCGAGCAGGGCAAGGGCATCAGCGTGAACCTGACCGGAGCCGATGAAGTCGAGGCCGCCATTGAACGTGCGCGGCAGTTCTGCGACCGGGTCATCCTCGAGCAATACTGCGAGGGTCAGGACCTGCGCATCGTCGTGATCGACTTCAAGGTGGTCGCGGCCGCGGTGCGCCGCCCGCCGGTGGTGGTGGGCGACGGCCGATCCAGCGTGCGCGCGCTGATCGAGAAGCAGAGCCGGCGCCGGCAGGCGGCCACCGGTGGCGAGTCGCGCATTCCGGTCGATGACGAGACCGGCCGCTGCGTGCAGTCGCAGGGCTTCGCGCTGGATGACGTGCCGCCGCTCGATCACCGGATCACGGTGCGCAACACCGCCAACCTGCATACCGGCGGAACCATCCACGACGTGACCGACCAGTTGCATCCGGTGCTGCGCGACGCGGCCGAGGCCGCGGCCCGCGAACTCGACATTCCGGTGACCGGGCTGGATTTTCTGGTGCCTGCGGCCGATGAGCCCGACTACGTCATCATCGAAGCCAACGAACGTCCCGGTCTCGCCAATCACGAACCTCAGCCGACGGCGGAACGATTCATCGATCTGCTGTTCCCGAATACAAGAACAAGTCAGTGAGGAGAACCATGACCCCAGCCATCCTGCCCGGTATCGACTACGACTATCTCGAGGAGACCATGCTGCAGCTGCTCGCGATCCCGAGCCCGGTCGGCCTGACCGATGCGGCCGTGCGCTACACCGCGGGACGCCTCGAGGCGTTGGGCATTCCGTATGAGCTGACCCGGCGTGGTGCGATCCGTGCGACCTTGCGCGGTCGGGAAAAGCAGCCGGCGCGGGCGATCGTCGCGCATCTCGATACGCTGGGCGCGATGGTCCGCGGCCTCAAGGACAACGGGCGCCTCGGGATCGTGCCGATCGGTCACTGGTCGGCACGTTTTGCCGAAGGTGGGCGACTGACCATCTTCACCGAGGATGGACATCTGCGCGGCAGTTGCCTGCCGTTGAAGACCTCTGGCCACGCTTTCGGCGATGAGATCGACTCTCAGCCGGTCGGCTGGGATCATGTCGAGGTGCGGGTCGATGTGGACGCGCGCTGCAAGGCCGATCTCGAGGCCGCCGGAATCCATGTCGGCGACTGGATCGCCTTCGACCCGCAACCCGAGATCCAGCCCAACGGTTGGATCAACTCGCGCTACCTTGACGACAAGGCCGCCGTGGCTGCATTGCTTGCCGCGTGCAAGGCGGTACGCGACCACAAGCTGCCGCTGCCGGTGGATGTGCACCCGCTGCTGACCATCACGGAGGAGGTCGGCTCCGGCGCTTCGGCCGCCCTGCATGGCGAGATCGCCGAGATGGTCAGCCTGGACATCTCGATCGCCGCGCCAGGCCAGAACACGTCGGAACATGCCGCCACGATCTGTATGCAGGACATGTCCGGGCCCTTCGACTTCCACCTGACCCACAAACTGATTTCCCTGGCCAAGGAGCACGGCATCGCGCACCGGCGTGACGTGTTCAAGTATTACCGCTCCGATTCGGCCGCGGCGGTCGAGGCCGGCAACGATATCCGGACCGCGCTGATCGGCTTCGGCGCGGACGCCTCGCATGCGCAGGAGCGTACCCATCGCGAAGCGCTGATCGCACTGAGCCGGCTGGTCACCGCCTACATGATGAGCGAGCCGGTCAGCCCACGTGACTGTCACTCCCTCGGCTCGCTCGAAGGCTTCACCGAACAGCTGCGTCCGGAGGACATGGTGCTGCCGAACTCGCCGCTGCCGGAGCCGGGCGAGTTCCTCGACCTGGACTCACCCAATCTGCCTAACTGTCAGGATCGACTGTAAGGCGGAAATGGCGGGATGGCCCTCTTCGGTTGACCGGGGCAGAGGCTTCAGTCCGACAGAGGCGAGGCTGTGGCGACCAACTGACCATTGGCGCCGCCCAGGATCAACCGGCCGTCCAGGTCAAAGTCGAAACGGTCGATGCCACTCAGGATCGAGTGAAAGCGTTGTTCCTGGTCCATCAGGTTTGGCGCGCAGGCCATCATCGTGGTCGCGGCGTGGGTGAAGCGCAGCGACTCGCCATCCAGGGTGTAGCCGGCGTGGTAGCGATTGCACGACCCCGTGCCGGCGATTCGACCCGTGTCTTTCAGGAAGCGCAGCGTCACCGGTGAGCCGTCGGTCGGTGTCACGCCGTCCAGCGACTGGATGATCCATTCCCGCCCGGCCAGCAGGTCGATCGGTTGGCCACCGCATCCGGGTTGAGCGCCGTCGATTCCCGAGAGCACGACCGAGTACGGATGCGGCATGCCGCTCATGCTGTCGCGGCAGACCTCACCGACGATCGCCAGCGCGATCACACCCGCGCGGTCCGCAGCCTGCATCCTCGTCGTCAGACCGGACTGCTCGATACTCGACAACGCCAGTGTGCGCGCCGCGCCGGCATAGCCGGTGGTGAGCGTCACGGCATCATCCATCACCTGTACCCGCCATGGCGGCTCCTGTCCCTGAGCGGTGAAGGGCTGCGCGGGCGGGGTGGTCAGCGTACAGTTTGCGCGGTCGCGTCCGCGCAAATCCACCCAGGCGGCGTCGCCCTTCATGTGCAGCACGGTCGAGGCGTCCTGCGTCGCCTCGTAGCGCACGCCGGATGCGGCGCGGGTCTGATGCATCGGAATCGATTCGCCTGCGGCTACCAGGACCGGGGTGGAATCCACATCGGTGAGCAGCACGGACAGGTCACCACAATCGAAATGGAGGGCGGTATACACTGTCTGCGCCATGGAGGCGCTCCCCGCGCGATCGGGCTCCGCGACCGTGGCGCAGGCCGACAAGCCGAGCAGCAGCGCGGACAACAGAACGGGTTTGTTCGGGTAACGTGTCATGATGAATTCCAGCCTTGGATGTGACAGTAAGCGGGTGATCAGAACCGATAGTCGAGCCCGATGACCGGTCCTTGCAAGGTCGTGTCGAACACGAAGCCGGAGTTCCGATAATCGACCGCGAGCCGACGGTAGGCGAACAGCAATGCTGCCTGCTCGTTTAGCTGGTAGCCCAGCCCGGCCATCAGGTCGGAACTGCTGCGCGAACCGACGCCGAAGCCACCGGCCATGGCCCAGCCCAAAGCGTAGGTGCGCGGCCCGAGGTGGTGGAGCCCACGGACGCCGATCACAGGATTGGTCCAGCTTTCGGTGTTCCGGCCACGAAGGTTGAGCGGGCCCCCGAGCCTGACGTCGGTGCGCAGCGACCAGTGCCGCGCGCCGCCCAATACATCGACATAGCCCCAGTCGTCGACCGCAACCCGGTAGGTTGCGGCGAGCAGGCCGGTCGTAGTGCGGGCCGTGACGTTCACCTTGACCGAAAAGCCGAACGGCGTGGGAACCCGGTCGGACTCGCTCACACGCACGTACATCAATTCTGCGAGCAGCCCGACCCGGCCCCGGCGGGCCTCGAATCCGACCATGGCCCCGAAATCGAGGTCGTGCAGGATGTCGCTGAAGCTCTTGTCGATTTCAGCACGGCGGTCGAATTTGCCGACCGTGCCATCGAGACCCGCACCCCAGGCGTAGGGGGTGATGCGGTAGTGCCAGCGGTCGTTGTCGATCGCATCAGGATCGACACGGAGTTGGGCTGCGGCGCTCAGCGGAAGGGTCACCGCTACGATGAAAATCGCGACGTCTCGAAAGCTCCGTGTCGGATTCATGCTGTCCTCGGGTGTCTGCGTGCTCAGTCGAGCAGATTCTTGTAGATGCGGCCGTCCTTCATGATTACGACGAAGTGCTCTTCGGGGTGCTTGATGAGCGACAGATCCTCGGTTGGATCGCCATCGACCAGCAACAGATCCGCGAGCGCACCTACGGCGATCACGCCCAGCGGTTTGCGGTAGGGATTGCGTTCGCCGGTCAGCTCGAGCAATGCGCCGTTGTTGCCGGTCGCGATCTGCAGCACCTCGCCCGGTGAATACCAGCGTTCCAGCGAAACCAGGCGGGCGTTCTGCCCCTCGCCGTCATCGCCGGAGAACAGGATGTCGGTGCCGAACGCGACCTTGACCTTGTGCTTCCTGGCCAGCTCGTAGGCGCGCTCGGTGCCGGCCGAGACCATCAACTGCTTGACCCGGTTCGCGCCGGTCTGCGGGTTCGCGAGTTCGTTGTCGAGAAAGGGCTGCAGAGACCACCAGATGCCCTGCTCGGCCATCAGCCTGACGGTGTCATCGTCGACCAGCTGGCCGTGCTCGATGGCCTTCACACCCGCCTCGATCGCGATCTGTACGGCCCGGCTCGTGTAGGCGTGAACCGTGACGTAGGTGCCCCAGTTCTCCGCAGCTGCCACCGCAGCACGGATCTCCTCCGGCGTGTACTGGCTCGCGTCGATCGGGTCGTAGATGGAGGTCACGCCGCCGCCAGCCATCAGTTTCACCTGGGTCGCACCGAGCATCAGCTGCTCGCGAACGCGCCGCAGGACCTCATCGGCGCCATCGGCGATCGCGGCGGTCCGGGTCAGCTCGGTGTGGCTCAGCGGCTGGTTGGGCGCGCGCGGTATCTCGTGCGGCAGGCGGAAGTCGCCATGGCCGCCGGTCTGGGAGATCATCGCGCCGGACGGAAAGATGCGCGGCCCGCGATAACGCCCCTCCTCGATCGCGCGGCGCAGCCCCTGAACCGGGCCGCCCATGTCGCGCACGGTGGTGAAGCCGCGCATCAGCGTGGCCTCGGCCACCTGCGCCGCCCGCAGGTTCGTGTAGCCGACCTCGCTGGTCATCGCGTCCATCAGCGTCTGGCCGATCAGCATCGCGTGCCAGTGCGCGTCGATGAGACCCGGCATCAGGGTTCTTCCGGCGCCGTCGATGCGGGTCACCTCGGCCCCATCGGGCGGAGCCAGCGGCGCGGTGGAGATGGCCTCGAGGGTGTTGCCGACGACCAGCACGTTGGCCGGGACACTTGCGCGGGCGCTGCCCTTGCCGTCGAAAATGAATACGTTTTCGATCAGCACCGCGGTCTGCGCGGCGTGAGCATCGAAGGTCAGCGCCGACATCGAGGCGACTATCGAGACGATGGCGAAGTGCTTGATATTCATTGGATGGCTCCCCGGCGCACCCATTGCGCCATGCGTTACGTCGAGATTTAACGAGGACGATAGCGGCGTGTGCCGATCCTGTAAAGGAGGGTACTTCGGAAGCCGCACGAAAACGGACCGGCATGGGCTGTGTCGATCCTTCGGGGCCCCGAGCGAATGGGCCGCGGAAATGAGCTTGCATATGTCTGCCGAAGAGTCGTCCAGCAATACTGACAGCCATTCAAAGCAAGGATAAACTTATCCTGGAATGTATATCCAAACGGGAAAGCTGCCATGCAAGTCGCCAAATGGGGGAATTCACTGGCCGTCCGCCTGCCCGCTGCAGTGGTTCAGGCCCTCGAACTGAAGGAAGGCGAGGAGATTGAACTGCACGTGGTGGGCGACCGAACGCTCGAGGTTGCCCGCAAGGCGCTGCCTCAGGATTTGCTGGCACGCTTGCGCCGGTTCAGAGGCCGGTTGCCAGCAGACTTCCGCTTAGACCGACTCGAAGCCCATGAAGACGACCGTAGCCGCTGATGCGCCCGGTTTTCCTCGATACCAATGTCGTGCTCTACCTGCTTTCGGCTGACGAGCACAAGGCCAACGCGGCCGAAGCGCTGCTCGCACGCGGCGGCACGGTCAGCGTTCAGGTGCTCAATGAGGTGGCCTCGGTATGCCGGCGAAAGCTGAAACTGCCCTGGTCCGAGGTGCGCGAACTACTCGATGCCGTGAAGGCGTGCTGCGAGGTCGTGTCGCTGTCGCTCGCGGCCCATGAGCGCGCGCTTCACCTGGCTGAACGCTATCGACTGTCGTTCTACGACGCCCTCATCTGTGCCTCGGCACAGGAGGTGGATGCTGAAGTGCTGTATACGGAAGATCTGCACGATGGGTTGGCACTGGGTCGCCTACAGGTCCGCAATCCCTTTGCCTGACTTTGCCTTCGGCCTGCGCCGCTATCGCCCGACAGCGCCTGCATCGTGCTTGCATGAAACCGGAAAGCAAAAAGCCCAACCGAATCGGCTGGGCTATCTGCGTGTTTTATTTCGAGGTTTTTGGTAGGTCGTGCGTGGCTCGAACACGCGACCAACGGATTAAAAGTCCGCTGCTCTACCAACTGAGCTAACGACCCGCCGACCTTCGAAAGACCGCAATTATAGTTAGCACGGCTGACCGGGTCAACATCGCGGACAGGGCGGGCCAGCCGGGCGCCGGCGCCGGAGCCGGGTTTCAGCCCTCGCGCATCAGCAGCCAGTACTGGATCTTCATCGTCGCGGCGGCGCCGGCGATGATCGCGGCCGTCGTGATGATCGAGCCGACCGCGAGCGTGGAGAAACCGGTGATGCCTTGTCCGATCGTGCAACCGAAGGCGGTCACGCCCCCGAAACCCATCAGGATCGCACCGACGATGTGGCGTGCCAGATCGTCGGACTGGTGAAAACCCTCGATCCGGAAGCTCCGCGAAAGCAGCGCATAGACCGCGGAGCCGGCGATGACGCCCAGCGTGCCGGCGATGCCGAAGGTCACGATGCGGCTGGTATCGCTCCACAGCATCAGCAGTTCCAGCGTGTAGGCGATCGGCGCGACGAAAGTGAAGGACTCGGCGCTGCCGCTGTTGGTGCCGATGAACGCTTGCTCCAGCGTGCGTGGGTGTTCCTCGACATAGCCGACATGCCCGGTCAGATACCAGCCGGCGACCGACAGGCCGCCGATGATGATACCGCCCAGCAGGATGTCGCTACGCCGGGCCTCGCGGTCGAGCAGCGCGAAAATCAGCAGTCCGCCGCCGATGATCCCGGTCGCAAGGATCAGCGCGGTGTCGTGTGCGAGACCGATGCCGGCGAGGATGGATGGAATGTCCTGGCCGGTGCTCAAGGTCACGTCGACCGAGTCGATGAACGCGACCCGCCAGACGGCGAACAGGCCCCGCATCGTCATGTAGGCGGAGATGCCGAGGAACACGAAAACCACAAGCGACTTCAGATTGCCGCCGCCGATGCGGATCAGCGTCTTGCTGCCGCAACCTGAGGCGAGCGTCATGCCGACCCCGAAGGTTGCGCCACCGAGCAGGTTGGAGAACCAGATCAGCCGATTACCCGTGTAGAAGGAGTGCGTGACGTCGAACTGGCCGGTCAACTGCAGCATGGTGGTGCCGACGATCGCGACGCCGATCGCGAGCATCCACATGCGCATGCGCGTCCAGTCGCCCATATTGACGATGTCCGACACCGCACCCATCGTGCAGAAACTGGTCTTGTTGCCGACGAAGCCGAAGACCGCGCCCAGCGCGAAGGCGGCCCAGGCGATCGTGGAGGCGGCAATGATCGGTTCGTCCAGCATGATTTTCCGTTGGGCGTAGCGGTGTCGATTCTACTGGTATCGCGTGGGATCCACCATGCCGGCTGCCTCGAAGCCGGCGCGACGCAGCCGGCAGGCCTCGCACACGCCGCAGGCTGCTCCGCTGGCATCGGCCTGGTAGCACGACACTGTCTGCGCGTAGTCCACACCGAGTTCGATGCCACGAGCGATGATCTCGCCCTTGGACAGACGCATCAGCGGGGCATGAATCCGAAGCCTCTTGCCTTCGACGCCGCTGCGGGTCGCCAGGTTCGCCATCGTCTCGAAGGCGTCGATGAACTCGGGACGGCAGTCCGGATAGCCCGAGTAGTCGACCGCGTTGACGCCGATGAAGATGTCACCTGATCCCAGGACTTCCGCCCAGGCCAGCGCCATCGACAGCATGACCGTGTTGCGCGCGGGGACGTAGGTGACCGGAATGTCCTCGGTCGCGCCGTGGGTCGGCACGCCGATCGCGGCGTCGGTCAGCGCCGAGCCGCCGAACTGGCCCAGGCTGACCGTGGCGATCCGGTGTTCGCGTGCGCCCATGGCTTCGGCGATGCGCTTCGACGCGGTCAGCTCGGCAACATGCCGCTGCCCATAGGCGACCGACAGCGTGTGGCAGTCGTAACCGTCGGCCTGCGCGATCGCGAGGCAGGTGGTCGAGTCCAGGCCGCCGGAGAGCAGGATGACTGCGCGGGGTCGGGTGTCCATGGTGGTCTTCCTTCTGGTGCGTGTTTGGCCTTCAGCGACCCCGCGCGTCCTGCCACAGGATCTTGTGAAGCTGAAGCTGAAAGCGGACCGGCAGCCGGTCGCGCACGATCCATTCGGCCAGCGCGGCCGGATCGAACCGACCTTCGACCGGAGACAGCAGCACCTCGCAGCGCCCGATCAGCGCATGCTCCGCGATGCAGGCTTTCGCCCATGCGTAATCGTCCGCGTCGGCGAGCACGAACTTGACCTCGTCGCCGGCGCGCAGCGCCCCAATGTTCTCGTACCGGTTGCGGCCGACCTCGCCCGAGCCGGGTGGCTTGAGGTCCATGACGCGCGATACGCGAGAATCGACCGCCGCGATGTCCAGCGCGCCACTGGTTTCGAGCGACACGGAATAGCCCGCATCACACAGCGCGGTCAGCAGTTCCAGGCAGGACTTCTGTGCGAGCGGCTCGCCTCCGGTGACGCAGACCTGCCGAATGCCATGGGTCGCGATCTCGGCAAGGATGTCGTCGAGGTCGCGCAGCCTGCCGCCATGAAAGGCGTACTCGGTGTCGCACCAGCTGCAGCGCAGCGGACAGCCGGTGAGCCGCACGAACACGGTCGGCAGGCCGGTGCGGGAAGATTCCCCCTGCACCGAGGCAAAAATCTCGGTGATCCGCAGCCTCGAACTGCGGTTGTCGGTCATCGTCATCAGGTCTGGGCGTTGCGCCTTACTGGGTGCCGAGTCGCTGTATCGCGACCTGTGCCGCCGAGCTGTCGGGATAGCGTTCGACTATGCGTCGCAGGGTCTCCTGCGAGGTACGCGCCTCCCCCATCAGTTGCAGGCTGTTGGCCAGGCCGAGCATCGCATCCGGGGCGATCGGGTCGTTCGGCCAGTTGGTGATGACAGTGTTGAAAAAGCTCCTGGCCGACACGATTTCCTGGGCCTGAAGGGCCGCGTTGCCCGCCCAGAAGTTGGCGCCCGGCAGCAAGTTGCTGCGGGGGTGTTCGGCGATGAACTTCTCGAATGCCGCCAGCGAATCGGCGTGCCTGCCTTCCTTCAGCAGATTCAGCGCCGCCTCATAGGCTGCCGATTCGGCGCCTGGGTCGGACGGCGCTGCGGCGGCACCGCCAGACCCCTCCGCGCCACCGGTGCCCTCGAGTCGCAGCAGGCGGTCGTCGAGATCGACATAGAAATCGCGCTGCCGCTGCTTCAGCGACTCGAGCTCGTGCATCAGCACTTCCATCTGGCCGCGCATCGTCGCGATCTCGGACCGCAGCATTTCGTTCTGATTGGACAGCTCCAGCTGCGCCCGACCGCTGGCCTCGAGACGAGCGTTCATCTCGACGATCTGCCGCCTGGCCTGATCGTCGCCGCCGAACAACTGGGCATGCGCGGTGGAAAACGTGGAGCTTGCGAGGAGCACAGCGATCGGGAGCAGTCTCTTCATCAGAATTCGCCCGTGTACAACATGTCGGCGCGGCGGTTCTCCGCGAAGCAGCTTTCGGTCTGCTCGGTGCAGCGCGGCTTCTCTTCGCCGAGGCTCACCGACTCGATCTGGTTCTCACGCGCACCGAGCAGCATCAAGGCCTGCTTCAGCGCCTCGGCGCGCTTCTGGCCGAGTGCGAGGTTGTACTCGCGGCTGCCGCGCTCGTCGGTGTTGCCCTGAACCAGCATGCGCATGTCGGGGTTCCTGGACAGGAAGTTGGCGTGCGCTTCGACCAGCGGCATGAACTCCGAGCGGATCACGAAGCTGTCGAAATCGAAATACACGCCTCGGCGCGACAGGATGCTGTTCGGGTCGGTCAGGGCCGCGATACCGGTTCCGGAGACGTCGCCTGCGGAGACGGTGGCGACGCCGGTCGAGCGGTCATCCACGCCGACCCCGGTTTGCTGCGGGCCTGCTTTTCCGCCGCAAGCGACCAGCAGGACTGAAAGGAGGGCCGGCAGGAGCAATTTCTTCATTTCGATTTCCATTACAGGTTGAGGTGTGTACCAAGGAGGATCGGGGTGTTCATTGTCTGGGCAGCGGGCCCCATGCCGGTTCGCGCACGTCCGCCGCCTGGATCGACAGTCGCTGCTTGATCCGTCCGTCGGACGAAACCGCGGCGAGCACGCCGCGACCACCGCTCTCGGACGCATACAGGATCATGCGGCCGTTCGGCGCGAAGCTCGGCGATTCGTCGCGCACCGAATCGGTCAGAACCATGCTTTGGCCCGACGCGAGGTCCATGATGGCGACCTGGAAGCGACCATCCCTGCGTGTGACGTAGGCGAGGCTTCTGCCGTCGGCCGAGACCCGCGGTGTGACGTTGTAATTGCCATCGAAGGTGACTCGCTGCGGCGTTCCGCCGTCGCGTCCGACACGATAGATCTGCGCGCTGCCGCCGCGGTCGGACGTGAAATACAGCCATTGCCCATCTGGCGACCAGGCCGGCTCGGTATCGATGCTGCTCGACGTCGTCAGCCGGCGGGCGCCCGACCCGTCGGCATTGAGGATGTAGATCTGGGACGGCCCGTCCCGGGTCAGTACTACCGCCAGTTGCCGACCGTCGGGTGACCATGCCGGGGCCGAGTTGGAGCCCCGGAAGTTCGCGACCACCTGGCGCTGACCGGTCGGCAGGTCGTGCACGTAGATCACCGGTTTCTTCGCCTCGAATGACACATAAGCAAGGCGCTGGCCGTCGGGCGCCCAGGCCGGCGAGATGATCGGCTCACGCGACACCAGCGCGGTCTGCGGATTCATGCCGTCGGCGTCGGCGATCTGCAGCTCGAAGCGTGGCCCGCTCTTGACGACATAGGCGATGCGGGTCGAGAAGTAACCCGGCAGGCCGGTGAGCTTCTCATACACGAAGTCCGCGATCCGATGTCCGGTGGTACGGTTCTGCGCCGGCGCGATGCGCATTGCCATCGCACCCAGTTCGATCTGCTTCTGCGTGTCGAACAGGCGCACCCGGATGTCGAAGCGGCCGTCGGGCAGCGGTACGACCGTACCGGTCAGGACCGCGTCGGCGCCGCGGCCGCGGATGCCGATCAGATCGGGCACCACGGCTTCGGGCAGGCTGGCGAGCCCGAGATTGACGATGCTGAACAGCCCGCTGCGCTCGAGATCGTCACGCACCACATCCGACACGCTGCGAGGGAGGGTGGATTCGTTCTCCAGAATAGGGATCGCGACCGGGAAGCGGGTCGCGCCCGCGCCGGTGATTTCGATCGACAACTGGGCGTGCGTGAACAGCGGAATCGCCAGCACGCAGGCCATGATGGCGATTCGAAAGCGGAAAAGCAGATATTTCATGGCCTTGTCGTGCCTTTTTGCGTTGGTCCGGGATTCTACTGGAGTCCTGCGGCGAGGTGTGTAAGCATTGGTCTGCATTGAATTTGAAGCGAAAGTGATGCAGTCCGTCTGTCGGCGTTCGGGCTGCACGGCGTTCAGCTCAGTCCCTGAGTGGCCGGAAAGTCAGTCGGAGTTCCCGCGGTGGCCGCTCCTGCGTCGTCGGCAGCGGCAGCGGGCTCGAGCGGTTGATCGCCCGTTCGATCGCCGCGTCGAGCGCAGCAATGCCGGACGAACTGAGCTGCCGCACGCTCGTGACCGTGCCGTCCGGTGCCTGTGTCACCAGGAACTCGGCGCTCGGATCACCCGAGACGCTGGGCGGCAGCACGATATTGCGCTTGATGTGCGCCTGGATGCGTGCATCGTAATCCCCGAGCGCCCCGCCCGGAACGGCGGTTCGTGCCTCCGCAACGCGTGCCGCGTCGTCGCGCATCAGCCGCTCGATCTGCGCGCGCTCGAGTTCCTGCGCCAGGCGTTGCGCCATATAGTCGTCGGGCGGCGTCTGGGCCGGCTTCGGTGGTTCCGGCTTTGGTTCCGGCTTTGGCTCTGGCTTTGGCTCCGGCTTTGGTGACTCCGGTGTGGGCGGTGGCGGTTTCGGAGGTTCCGGTTTCGGAGGTGGCGGCTTGGGCGGTTCGGTTTTGGGCGGCTCAGGCTTGGGCTCGGGCGCCTTGGTCGCGATGTCCGGCGCCGGTTTGGGCAGCTCAGGCTTCGCTGGCGCCGGTTTCGGTGGTTCCGGTTTGGGTTCGGGTTTCGGCGGCTCGGGCTTGGGCGGCTCCGGCGTCGGACGCGGGGCCGGTGCCGGCCTCGTCTCGGCCACCGGGGCGGTCGGCGCGGCGACCAGTTGGACCTCCATCGCGGCAGGCGGCCGGCTTTCCCAGCGCACGCCGACCAGCAGGAACACGATCAGACCGACGTGAACGAACACGGTCAGCCCCATCGACACCCATTTGCCGGGGGGCTCGCGGCGCTCGAAATTCGGGGAATCGTTCATCAGCTGCCGGTCTGGGTCTGCAGGCCGACCTTGTTGAAGCCGGCTTTGCGCATTTCATTCAGAGTATCCATCACGATCTGGTACTTCACTTCCTTGTCGGCTTCGATCACGATGGCCTGATCGGGATTGGCTTCTATGGCCTGTTTGAGCTCGCGCATCACCTCGAGTTCGGGCAGGTCGCGCGCCGGCGCGGACATGGTCTGCCGCAGTGCGAAGGAGCCGTCCGATCGGATCACGACGAACATCGCTTCGCTCGGCGGCTGCGGCACGCCGTCGACGGTGGGCAGATCGACGCTGCCGGTCTGGATCATCGGGGCGGTGACCATGAAGATCACCAGCAGCACCAGCATCACGTCGATGTAAGGCACGACGTTGATCTGGTTCATGAGACGGCGTTGACGCATGGTTGTGGCTCGTTCAGCGCAGGTGCCGCTGCAGGATATTGGAGAACTCCTCCATGAAGCTCTCGAAGCGGATACCGATCCGGTCGATGTCGTGCGTGAAGCGGTTGTATGCGACCACCGCCGGAATCGCGGCGAACAGTCCGATCGCGGTGGCGACCAGTGCTTCGGCGATGCCCGGTGCGACCTGTGCGAGCGACGCGGTCGTCACGTTGGCCAGGCCGCGAAACGCGTTCATGATGCCCCACACGGTACCGAGCAGCCCGATGTAGGGTGCGACCGAGCCGACCGTCGCGAGGAAGGCGAGGTGAGACTCCAGATCGTCCATCTCGCGTTGGTGGGTCGCCCGCATCGCGCGCCGGGCGCCATCGATGATCGCTGGATGGTCGTGGCTCTTGGCGCGCAGTTTGGTGAACTCGCGATAGCCGGATTCGAAGATCCGCTCGATCCCGCCGGCGTCCTCGCGCGCGGCGGCGGCCGACTGATACAGCGTGTTCAGATCGCCACCGCTCCAGAAGTCCCGCTCGAAGGTTCCGGTGCTGTCGCGTGCGGTGCGAATCTGAAACCATTTGCGGAAGATCCAGTACCAGGACACGACCGACAGCGCCGCGAGCAGCAGCATGACCAGCTGCACGAGCAGGCTCGCCTGCGTGATCAGGTAAAGGATGGACAGGTCTTGAGTGGTGGTCATGGCTGTGGAACGTGCTGAGTGAGAAGGGTGCGAAGTTCCGGCGGAATCGCGGTTGGACGTTGCCGCAGCGTGTCGACGCAGGCGATCGAGATCCTGGAGTCGAACAGAAGTTCCGCGCCGCGCAGCACTTTCTGATCGAACTCCAGGCTGGCCCCGCCGAGACGGGTGACCGTGCTGGCGATCAGCAGCGGGTCGTCGAGGCGGGCGGGGCGGATGAACGTCGCCTGAACCGACCGGACCACGAAACCGATGCCCTTTTCGGCCAGCAGCCGCCCCTGTTCGAAGCCAAGCGTTCTCAAGGCTTCGGTGCGGGCACGCTCGCAAAAACGCAGGTAGTTGGCGTAATAGACGACGCCCGCAGCGTCGGTGTCCTCGTA
The DNA here is from genome assembly GCF_048158365.1 of Denitraticella aggregata. Classification (NCBI taxonomy): domain Bacteria; kingdom Pseudomonadati; phylum Pseudomonadota; class Betaproteobacteria; order Rhodocyclales; family Zoogloeaceae; genus Denitraticella; species Denitraticella aggregata. The sequence goes on from NZ_JBLLNL010000007.1 coordinate 49,968, forward strand.
ATAGACGCGCAGCTGGAGTTCGAAGGGGACTGCCAGCTTGGCCCGGGTCCGTTGGTCGGAATCGTTCATCCGCGTATTCTAGACGGGATCGTTGCGTGCGGCGCAGCATGCCACATCGGGTTTCAACCCGAATGGCGATCACGTATGCTGCGGCGGTGAGCACGGCCGATCCGAGCGGCGTCACATGCCGCACCGACCAGAGAGGACGTACAGCATGTCGATAGACTGGAAGACCTACGATCCATCGCCCTTCTACGATGAATTGATCGCATCGCCCGGCAAACCACGTTCGGGTGCACGCAAGCTCACCGACTACCTCGCGTCGCTCGACGATGACGAAATCCGTGCACGCAAGCGCGCCGCTGAACTCGCGATCGTCGAGATGGGGATCAGTTTCACCGTCTATAGCGAGGGCGAGAACATCGATCGGGCCTGGCCCTTCGACATCATCCCGCGCGTGATTCCGCGCAGCGAGTGGCAGGCGGTCGAGACGGGGTTGATCCAGCGCCTGACCGCGCTGAATCTGTTCATCGACGACATCTACAACGAGCAGCGCATCGTCCGGGACAAGGTCGTGCCCGAATACGTGTTCGCGAATTCCAAGAACTTCCGCGATCAGTGCAGGGGTTTCACGCCGCCGCTGGGCGTGTGGGCGCACATCTGCGGCTCGGATCTGGTGCGCGACAAGGATGGAACGATCTATGTGCTGGAGGACAACCTGCGGGTGCCGTCCGGCGTGTCCTACATGCTCGAGAACCGCCAGGTGACCAAGCGCGTGTTCCCTGAACTGTTCGAGAGCTCCAGCATCCTGCCGGTCGACGAATACACGACCCAGCTGTTCGACATGCTCGCGTCGATCTCTCCGCGCCCGCAGGATTATCCGCAGATCGCGGTGCTGACGCCGGGCATCTTCAACTCGGCCTACTTCGAGCACTCCTTTCTCGCGCAGCGCATGGGTGCGCAACTGGTCGAAGGCGCGGACCTGGTCGTCGACGACGATGACTGCGTGTATATGCGCACCATCGACGGCCTGGAGCGGGTCGATGTGATCTACCGCCGCATCGACGACGAGTTCATGGACCCGGACGCCTTCCGAGCGGATTCGATGCTCGGCGTGCCCGGCCTGATGCGCGCCTGGCGCAAAGGCAAGGTCGGCATCGCGAATGCGCCCGGTTCGGGGGTGGCCGACGACAAGGTGATCTACACCTTCGTGCCGGCCATGATCAAGTACTACCTGGACGAGGATCCGGTCATCCCGAACGTGCCGACCTGGATGTGCGTGGAGAAGAAGAACCGCGACTACGTCATCGAGCACCTCGAGGAACTGGTGGTCAAGCCGGCGAACGAGTCGGGCGGCTACGGCATGCTGGTCGGCCCGCACTCGACCAAGAAGCAGCGCACCGAGTTCGCGCAGCTGATTCGCAAGGATCCGCGCAACTACATCGCGCAGCCGACGCTGAGTCTGTCGGTTGCCCCCACGCTGTGCGAGGATGGCCTGGAGCCGCGCCATCTCGATCTGCGGCCCTTCGTGCTGCAGGGCGTGCGCACCGACGTGACCGCCGGCGGACTGACCCGGGTCGCGATGCGCAAGGGTTCGCTGGTGGTCAACTCATCCCAGGGTGGTGGCAGCAAGGACACCTGGATCGTCGACGAGGAGAGCTGACATGCTATCGAGAGTCGCAGAGCGTGTGTATTGGATGGCGCGCTATATCGAGCGGGCGGAAAATACCGCGCGAATGATGATGGCCTTCCACAACCTGGCGCTGGACATGCCCCGCTCGGTTCAGCTTTCGTGGAAGGGGCTGGTGGCGGTGACCGGCAACGACCACATCTTCGACGAGCACTATCAGCGCGAGGACGACCGCAACTGTGTCAAGTTCCTGGTTGCGGATACCTACAACCCGAGTTCGGTCTTCAGTTCGCTGCGTGGCGCTCGCGAGAACGTGCGCACCACGCGCGACCTGGTGCCGACCGACGGCTGGGAGGTGGTAAACGAGCTCTACCTGTTCGCGCGCGACCATCTGGAAAGCGGGCTGACCAAGCGCGGGCGCTACGCTTTTCTGTCCGAGATCGTGCGCCGCTGCCAGACGCTGACCGGCTTGCTCGCCGGGAGCATGAGCCACGACCCCGCCTACGACTTCATCCGGCTCGGCCGCAATCTGGAGCGCGGCGACATGGCGACCCGGCAGATCGACGTCGGTGCGATCCGCCTGCTGACGCGTCGCGACGACCCGGAACCTTACGAAGGCCTGTTGTGGACCAGCGTGCTGCGCTCGCAGAGCGGTTTCCAGATGTACCGTCAGCACGTCAAGCGCCGCATCAACGGACCGGACGTGGTGCGCTTTCTGCTGCAGGACGTCCCGTTCCCGCGTTCGGTCGCGCATGCGCTGACCCAGTCCGAGAGCGCGCTCGACTGCCTGCCGCACAACGAGCGTCCGCTGCGGATCGCGATGCAGGCCCGGCGCCATGTGCTCGATGCGGACGTCGACGCGCTGATCGCAGGCGACGGGCTACACGAATTCATGGACAGGCTCCAGCTCGAGATCGCCGAACTGCACGAGGCGATCGTCGAATGCTGGTTTCCGGCCGCGTACGACGCTTGAGCGGCAAGGCGCGGGTGCAAAATGCTATCCTTGCGCTGGTTATGGATCGGTAGGATCTTTGGCGAACTCTCGGGTACATATCGGCGTGGCTGGTCTATTTGGCAACAAGTCTCCTGCGGGTAAACCGGGTGCGCGGGACGGCGCCCGCAAGGATGCGCCCCCGCGTCGTGGGCAGGCAGCCGAGCCTGGCGGCGAATTGTCCCGCATCGATTTCTCCACCGGCGAATTCTCGCTGGCGCTGGCCGATTGCGCGGACCTGGTCGAAGTCCAGGAGGTCGGTACAGGCCTTGGTGCGATATTCGAGGAAGTCGCGATCCTCTACGCGAACGGCAATGCGCGCGAAGCCGAAGCCCTGCTCAATGCGGTGCTGGCGGATGAATCCGCCGCAGCAGGGGAAGGGCTGTGGATGATGCTGCTCGATCTGTACCAGCTGACCGGGCAGCGCGAGCGCTTCGAGTCGCGTGTGCTCGACTACGCGACCCGTTTCGAGCGCTCCCCGCCGCCGTGGGTGGATCTGTCGGCGAGTCCGCCGAGGCGCAAGTCCGACGTGGTGCCGCTGATCAATCTGACCGGCAACCTGAACGGTCAGGCCGAAGCGCAATTCAAGCAGATGCTGGTGATCGGGCAGAAGAGCGGGGCGATCAGGATAGACCTGAAGCGCCTGCGCACGGTCGATGAAACCGGCTGCTGCCTGCTGCTGGACGTGGTCGCCGGACTCGCGCGGGAGCGCGCCAGACTGTACCTGCTCAACTGCGAGGGGCTGATCACGCTGGTCGAGAGCCAGATCGAGGTCGGTGTCGCACAGCGCAGGCCGTTCTGGTTGCTGATGCTGGAGCTCCTCCAGCATACTGGCGCGCACGAGCGTTTCGAGCAGTTGGCGCTCGATTATGCGATCACCTTCGAGGAGTCGCCGCCGTCCTGGGAAGACAAACCCCGGCCCACTGCGGCGATTGCCGCAACCAACCAGACCAGCGTGCGTTCGGACGACTGTTGCCTGGAGGGGGAACTGGTCGGCGCGGGCAACGAGAGCATCCGGCGGCTCGCCGCACTGGGGGCCGAACGGCAGTCGATCGAGATCGACTGCGGCCAGTTGCGGCGCATGGATTTCGTGTGTGCAGGCACCCTCTTCAACATCGTGTCCTCCCTGTGTGCACAGGGGAAGCGGGTGAGCCTGATCAATGTCAATGCGATGGTCGGCGCGCTGTTGCGCGTGATGAGTGTCGATCAGGTGGCGCAGGTCAGCCTGCGCCGCTGAGTCGGACCGGCCTGAATCGAATCAATCGAGGAACAATCATGGAGCAATATCGCGGCACCACCATCCTGTCGGTGCGCCGGGGCCGGCACGTCGCGCTCGGTGGCGACGGTCAGGTCACGCTGGGCAATATCGTGATCAAGGCGACCGCGCGCAAGGTGCGCACGCTGTATCAGGGCAGGATACTCGCCGGTTTTGCGGGCGGCACCGCCGACGCCTTCACTCTGTTCGAGCGGTTCGAGGGCAAACTCGACAAGCATCAGGGAAATCTGCTGCGCAGCGCGGTGGAACTGGCCAAGGACTGGCGCACCGATCGCATGCTGCGCCGACTCGAGGCGATGCTGGCGGTCGCCGACGGCGAGCACTCGCTGGTCATCACCGGCAATGGCGACGTGCTCGAACCCGAGCAGGGCATCGTCGCGATCGGCAGCGGTGGCGCGTATGCGCAGTCGGCGGCGCGCGCGCTGCTCGAGAACACCGAACTGTCGCCCGAGGACATCGTGAAGAAGTCGCTTCAGATCGCCGGCGACCTTTGCATCTACACCAACCAGAGCCATGTGATCGAGGTACTTCAAGCGTGACCCAGATGACCCCCCCGGAGATCGTCTCCGAACTCGACAAGCACATCGTCGGACAGGACAAGGCCAAGCGCGCGGTCGCGATCGCGCTGCGCAACCGCTGGCGTCGCGCCCAGGTGGACGAGCCACTTCGCAGCGAGATCACGCCCAAGAACATCCTGATGATCGGTCCGACCGGTGTCGGCAAGACTGAGATCGCGCGTCGGCTGGCCCGCCTCGCGAACGCCCCGTTCATCAAGGTCGAGGCGACCAAGTTCACCGAAGTGGGCTACGTCGGCCGCGACGTCGAGACCATCATCCGCGACCTGGCCGAGACTGCGATCAAGGACATGCGCGAGCAGGCCATGCGCAGCGTACGCGATCGCGCACTGGACGCGGCCGAGGACCGCGTGCTGGACGCGCTGCTGCCCCCGGCGCGTGCGGTCGGTCTCGATGCCGAGCCCGCAGCGCAGGATTCGAGCACCCGTCAGAAATTCCGCAAGAAGCTGCGCGAGGGGGAACTCGACGACAAGGAGATCGAGATCGAGGTCGCCGCGCATGCGATGACCGCCGAGATCTTCGCGCCGCCCGGCATGGAGGAACTCACGCAGCAGATTCAGGGCATGTTCCAGAATCTGGGCGGTGGCAAGAAGAAGCAGCGCAAGATGAAGATCAGTGACGCGATCAAGGCGCTCGCCGACGAGGAAGCCGCGCGCATGATCAACGACGAGGAGATCAAGGCCGAGGCGGTGCGTTCGGTCGAACAGAACGGCATCGTGTTCCTCGACGAGGTGGACAAGATCGCGGCGCGCTCCGACGTGCATGGCGCGGACGTGTCGCGCCAGGGCGTGCAGCGTGACCTTCTGCCGCTGGTCGAAGGGACGACCGTGTCCACCAAGTACGGCATGATCAAGACCGACCACATCCTGTTCATCGCGAGCGGTGCCTTCCACCTGTCCAAACCGAGCGATCTGATTCCGGAACTGCAGGGGCGCTTTCCGATCCGGGTCGAACTGGAGAGCCTGTCGGTGGAGGATTTCGAGCGCATCCTGACCAAGACCGACGCCTGCCTGACCCGTCAGTACGAGGCGCTGCTGGCGACCGACGGCGTGACGCTGGGCTTCACCGACGAAGGGATCCGGCGGCTCGCCGAGATCGCGTATCACGTCAACGAGAAAACCGAGAACATCGGCGCGCGCCGGCTGTACACGGTGATGGAGAAGCTGCTCGAGGAAGTGTCCTTCGACGCGGGCAAGGCCGGCTTCGACCGGGTCAATGTCGACGCGACCTATGTCGACTCCCGTCTGGAAGTGCTGTCCCAACGCGAGGACCTGGCCCGCTACGTGCTCTGAGCGGGAGCGGGGGCCGGGAAGCGGCCTCCGTTCTGGTCAGGACGAACCCTTCCCGATGCTGATCCGAATCGTTGCCATCCTGTTTCCGATGTTCGCGATCGCGGCGCTGGGTTACTGGATCGGCCGGCGCCTGAAGCCGGACATGGCGCATGCGAACAAGCTCAACATGGACGTCTTCCTGCCGGCGTTGATCTTCGCCGCGCTGGTCAATCGCGACATGCGGGTGACCGACTACTTCGTGCTGTCGCAGGCGACGCTGATCATCGTTATCGCGACCGGCCTGGCCGGCTGGGGGCTGGCGCATCTGAGCCGGATTCCGGCGCGCACGCTGGTGCCCCCGATGATGTTTCCGAACACCGGCAACCTCGCGCTGCCGCTGGCGGTGCTGGCATTCGGCGAAAGCGCGCTGGCACCGGCGGTGGTGATCTTCATGACTATGAACCTGGTGCACTTCACCTTCGGCGCGTGGTTGCTGGACCATCGGGTCCGCTTGTGGACGGTGTGGAAGATTCCGTCGGTGCTGGCGACCCTGCTCGGCCTCGCGGTCGCGTTCGCCGGCATCGACATCTGGCCGCCCCTGCTGACTGCGATCCGCATGGTCGGCGACATCTCGGTGCCGCTGATGCTGTTCGCGCTGGGTGTGCGGCTGAACGACTCGCGCATCACGTCGGTCGGCAAGGGCATGTTCGTCGGGATCGCCCGACCGATGGTCGGGATGGCAATTTCGTGGAGCGTGCTGCTGATGTTCGATCTGCCGCCGGAACAGCATGCGCTGGTGTTCGTGTTCGGCGCGCTGCCTCCGGCCGTGCTCAACTACATGTTTGCGGAACGCTATCATCAGGACCCGGAGACGGTCGCGTCGATGGTACTGATCGGCAATCTGCTCGCGCCGATCTTCCTGATGGTCGCGCTCGCGATCGTGCTGCCCTGAATGGTCCGAGGTTACCCCCGGTGAAACGCTTCATGCACTGCCTCAACCTGGTAGAGGCCCATCATTGCGCCAACCTGCTGCGTTCGGCCGGCATCCATGCGGAGGTGCGCAACACCTTTCTGGCCGGCGCGGTCGGCGACATTCCGTTTATCGAGGCCGGCCCGCAGATCTGGATCGACGATCGCCAGGACGAGACGATCGCGCGCACCATCCTGACCGAATCGGAACAGGCACCGCGCGCCGCGTCGTGGCGCTGCGAGCGCTGCGGTGAAACCATGGAGGGCCAGTTTGCGCAGTGCTGGAACTGCGGCGCGCTGAAGCCGTTCGAGCATGACAGCTGATGGCCGACTCACGGTGCGATGTGGGATCGACCTCGTATGACGGCGCGCGTCGATCCACACGCGCGCGTCACCACGCGTTTTCGACCGCGAACTGGCCCGGTTCTTCGCGCCGTGCCAGCGCGAAGCCCATGTCCTTGAGCTGCTTGCGGGTGTCGCGCACCATCTCCGGGTTGCCGCAGATCATGATTCTCGAATCCTTGCGGTTCAGCGGCAGTCCGGCGCGACGCTCGAGTTCCCCGGAAGCGAGCAGCGCCGGGATGCGGTGGCCGAGCGCGGCCGGATGCGGTTCGCGCGTGACCACCGGCACATAGATCAACCGGTCGGCGTGCGCCCCGATCAGCGGGTGCTCGTTCAGCCGGGCGAGCGCGTCGCGGTAGGTCAGTTCGGCGGCGGTGCGCACGCTGTGGACCAGCACGATGTGTCGATAGTCGCTCCAGGTCGAGGGATCCTGAAGAATGGACAGGAAGGGCGCGAGGCCGGTACCGGTCGCGAGCAGCCACAGGTTCTGGCCCGGACGGAAGCGATCGATGGTCAGAAAGCCGAAGCTGGTCTTGCCGATCAGGATCTGGTCGCCGACCGAGCATTGCGCCAGCCGGGTCGTGAATTCACCGTCCGACACTACGATGGAAAAGAACTCGAGGAAATCGTCATACGGGGCCGACACCATCGAGTAGGCGCGCCACACCGTTTCGCCGTCCCTGGTTTGCAGGCCCAGCCGTGCGAACTGACCCGGAACGAAGCGAAAGCCGGGATGGCGGGTGGTACGGAACGACAACAGGCCCGGCGTCCAGGTGTGGATGCGGGTGATCGTCTCGCGCGTGAATTTGTCGTCAGGGGTGCTCATGCTGTCCTCCGCTGTGGTCGGGATCCTTTAGTTGACTAAATTAGTCGGATAAAAGTTCGCACCACGACGCGTGCCGCTCCGCCCCGGTCCCGTCGGTCAGGGCTGGTCGGGGACCTTGTCGCCTTTCGGGGGCGTGGTCATTCTGTCGACCAGCGAACCGATCAGCTCGACCGGTACCGGGAAGACGATGGTCGAACTCTTGTCGCCGGCGACCTGCGTCAGCGTCTGCAGATAGCGCAGCTGCATCGCGGCGGGCTGGCGCGACAGCATTTCGGCCGCTTCCATCAGCGATTCGGCGGCCTGCTTCTCGCCTTCGGCATGGATGACCTTCGCACGCCGCTCGCGCTCGGCTTCGGCCTGGCGCGCGATCGCCCGGATCATGTTCTCGTTGAGATCGATATGCTTGATCTCGACGTTGGTGACCTTGATGCCCCAGGCATCAGTCTGTGCATCCAGGATCTGCTGCACGTCCAGATTCAGCTTCTCGCGCTCGGCCAGCATCTCGTCGAGTTCGTGCTTGCCGAGCACCGCCCGCAGCGTGGTCTGCGCGAGCTGGCTGGTCGCATTGAAGTAGTCCTCTACCTGGATGATCGCCCTTTCCGGGTCCACGACGCGGAAGTAGACGACTGCATTGACCTTGACCGACACGTTGTCGCGCGAGATCACGTCCTGGCTGGGCACGTCCATCGTCACGACGCGCAGATCCACCCGTACCATCTGCTGCACGCCCGGGATCACCAGGATGAGGCCGGGCCCCTTGACCTTCCAGAAGCGGCCGAGCATGAAGATCACGCCGCGTTCGTATTCGCGCAGGATCCGGATCGCGCTGATCAGCAGCGCGACCAGGACGATCACCACTGTACCGAGACCGAGGTTGAAGTCGAAAATCATGTCGCACTCCCTGTAGCGATGTCATGGTCGATTGCCGCGGCTTCCACCTTCAATACCAGGCCGTCGATCGCGACGACCCGGATCCGGTCGCCGGGCGCAAGTGGGGTGGCGCTTTCCACCTGCCAGCTCTCGCCGTGCAGGTGCGCATAGGTACCACCGGCGTCGGTCGACGTCACGGTGCCGATCTTGCCGATCAGATCCTCGCGCCCGCTGACCACGCGCCGATTGCGCGCCCGCACCGCGAAGCCGCCGATCGCGAGCAGCAGCCCGGCGCTGACGATGGCCAGTCCGATCAGGAAGGGCAGCGGAATGCCGAAACCGGGAATGTCGCCATCGATCAGGAACAGGCCGCCGATGACGAACGCGATCACGCCACCGATGCCGAGCACGCCGAAACTGGGCAGAAAGGCCTCGGCCAGCATCAGCACCGCACCTACCGCCATCAGCGCGACGCCGGCCCAGTTTACCGGCAACAACTGGAACGCGTACATCGCGATCAGGATGCAGATCAGGCCGGCCACCCCCGGCACGCCGAAACCCGGGCTGGTGAACTCGAAGAACAGCCCGTAGATGCCGATCATCATCATGATCAGCGCGATCTGCGGATTCGATATCACCGCCAGGAACTGGTTGCGCCAGTTCGGCGCGACATGGTCGACGAACGCGTTGGCGGTCGCGAGCGTCACCGTCGCGCCCGTGTCGAGCCTGACCTCCCGCCCGTCGAGCTGGCTCAGCAGGTCGCGCAGGTCGGCGGCCAGTATTTCGATGACGCCGGCTTCCAGTGCCTCGGTCGCCGACAGGCTGGCCGCCTCGCGCACCGCACGTTCGGCGAAGTCCGCATCGCGGCCGCGCAACTGCGCGAGGCCGCGGATATAGGCTGCGGCATCGTTGGTGGCCTTGTCCATCAGCGTACTGCCGGTGCTGGCGCCGCTGCCGCGCTGCCGCGACGATGTGGCATCCGGGTCGGTCTTCCCGCTCGCGTCGGCGTCGTCCGTGGCACCGTCGGTGCGTTCCGGCGCATCGTCGCGGTCCCCTCCGCGGTCTCCCCGCGAAGGCGAGCCCCCGGTGCCGGGCGGGCCGCCGATCGCGACCGGGGACGCCGCCCCCAGGTTGGTGGCCGGCGCCATCGCGGCGACATGGCTCGCATACAGGATGAAGGTGCCGGCGCTCGCGGCCCGTGCGCCCTCCGGACTCACATAGGTGACGACGGGGATCGTGGAGGCGAGGATGTCCTTGATGATGGCGCGCATCGACGTGTCCAGCCCGCCGGGCGTGTCCATCTCGATCACGACCGCGCCGGCATTGCGCTCCACCGCGAGCGCCAGGCCCCGTTTGATGAAGTCGGCACTGGCCGGGCCGATCGCACCATCGACCCGCAGCACCAGCACGCTGCCGCTGCGCGGCGTGTCGGTCGCGACCGCCAGACCGAGCAGCGCGAGTCCGCCGAGCAGCAGCAGTAAGGCAAACAGGCGTCGCAGGTTCGCGGGCATCGCAGAATCCTCGTCGTCAATCGTCGGTTGCATGTATGAGTGTAGTCCAGTCTGCTTGTTCCCGTCAGCGGCGCTTCACGCCAGTGCACGCAGCGAATCGGCTTGCGACATGCCGGGCCCCTTGCTAGCCTGTTTCATACCGTCTGCAAGGAATGTGTTCATGAAAGCCGCGCTGCGTATCACCGTATTCCTGGTCGCTGCTCTGGTGGTGCTGTTCGGTGTGGTTGCGGCCTATCTGCTGCTGGTGTTCGATCCGAACGACTATCGCGATCGGATCGCGGCCGAGGTCCGCCAGCAGACCGGTCGGGAACTGGTCATCGCCGGTGACATCGGCCTGTCGGTGTTTCCATGGCTGGGCGTCGAAGTGGAGCGCCTGCGGCTCGGGGATGCGCCCGGTTTCGGCGACGAACCGTTTGCCAGCGTCGAGCGCGCCGAGCTGCGGGCACGTCTGCTGCCCCTGCTCGGGGGTGACATCGACGTCGATCGGGTGGTGCTGCATGGCCTCGCGCTCAGGCTGGTGCGCGATGCGGACGGGCGAGGCAACTGGGAGGATCTTGCCGGCGACGCGCAGCCGCAGGCGGCCCCGTCCGGCGATCGCCGGGACGGTCCCGACCTGCGTATCGGGGCGGCCGCGTTCGCGGTCGGCGAGGTCGAGATCGAGTCGGCGAGCGTGTCGCTGGACGACCGGCAGGCCGGGGTCAGACATGAGGTCAGCAACCTGAGTCTGCGTTCGGGCGAGATTCGTCCCGGCGTTGCGTTTCCGCTCGAGATTGGTCTGGATGTCGCGTCCAGCGCGCCCGATCTGCGTGGGCGCCTCGACCTGACGGGCAAGGTGTCGATCCGGCCCGAACCGGCCGCCGTGACGGTAGAGGGATTCACGCTGCGCTTGGCCGGTGTGGGCGACGCGCTTCCCGGCGGTCGGCTGGATGTGGCGGTCGGGGCGGATGTCGCGTTCGATGTCGCGGCGGGCAGCCTGCAGGTCAAGGATCTTTCCGTGGCCGCGCTCGGACTCGAGGCGACCGGCGCGTTGCGCGCGACCGGCCTCGCCGATGCGCGTCCGTCGGCGAATGGCACGATCGCGATCGCGACATTCAACCCGCGCGAGCTCTTGCGTGCGCTCGGACAGCCCGTGCCTGACATGGCCGACCCGAACGCGCTGACCCGCGCGGACCTGTGGTCCGACTTCACCGTCGACCCGACCAGTCTGGCACTGAGCGATCTGGCACTGCATCTGGACGACAGCACGCTGCAGGGCAGCGCCGGTCTGTCCGACCTCGCGACCCAGGCGATGCGCTTTGATCTGGCGCTGGACCGCATCGACCTCGATCGGTATCTGCCACCGGCGACCGGGGCGGGTTCGGCATCGGCGCCGGCAGTCGCGACCCCCGGGGCGGCCGCAGCCGCGGCGGGTCCGCCCGAGGCGCTGCGCGACCTGACGCTCGCGGGACGCCTGCGGGTCGGTACGCTGAAGCTCGCCGGGCTGCAACTGTCGGAACTCGACATCAACGCGAATGCGGCAGATGGCGTGATGCGGCTCGCCCCGCTCGGCGCATCGCTGTACCAGGGGCGGTATGCCGGCAACGTCGTGCTCGACGCGAGCGGTCGGCAGATGCGCCTGTCGCTCGACGAGTCGCTGACCGGCGTGCAGATCGGGCCCTTGCTGCGGGACCTCACCGGACAGAGCGAACGGCTGACCGGCCAGGCCAACCTGCGCGCACGACTGCAGGCGGTCGGCAACGATGGCGACGCGATGACGCGCAGTCTGGGCGGCAATGCGGAGTTCCGCTTCGCCGACGGGGCCGTCAAGGGTGTGAATGTGGCGCAGTACATGCGCGAGGCGGCGGCCCGCTTGCGTGGCCAGCCGGTGCCGGCCGAGTCGGGCCCGAGCCAGACCGACTTCACCGACATGGTCGGCACGGTGCAGATCGCCAACGGCGTCGCGCGCAACCAGGACTTGCTGGTCCGCTCGCCGCTGCTGCGCGTGGCCGGTGAAGGCAGCGTCGATCTGGGCAATCGACAGATCGATTACCGCATCCAGGCCAGCGTCGTCGGCACGCTTGCCGGTCAGGGCGGCGCGGATCTCGAGGCCTTGCGCGGTGTGACCGTTCCGATTCGCGTCACCGGCAGCTTCGACAGTCCGCAGTATCGACTGGACGTGGAGCGCCTGCTGGCCGAAGGCGCGAAGCAGCAGGCGCGCGATCGGATCGAGCAGCAGATACAGGACAGGGTGCCCGAGAACCTGCAGGAGAACCTGCGCCGCGGCCTGAGAGGGCTGATCAGGTAGGCGGGCGCAGCCCCGATATGTTCGCGATTATCGGGCGCTCGGATCCGGCTCGCGCGCCGGCGTGGGCGGCCGGGCCGGCCGCCGAGTGTTCAGGCCTCGACTTCCGGCAGCGCGACCTTGCCGTCCCGGCTGAACTGGTAGTCCTTGAACACGTGCTCGGCCGACAGCAACTGATAGTCGCCGTTGTCCTTGCGGTGCGTGGTGTCCTTCAGACGGTAGGTGTAGTGACCGCAGGTCCAGCAGTCGAAGTTGCGCATGTGGGTGCATAGACAGGTCTTGTCCATGACCCTGATCCGCTTCTCTTCCGGGTGCAGCGCCACCTCGTGGTTGTAGGCGTTGATGTAGGCGCAGTTTCCGTTGGCGTCGAGCAGATAACCATAGGCCTCGCAGTTCGGGCGGATGCCTGCGCCGATCGCCGGGCTGCTGGTGAGCATTCGCATCGGATAGCCGGTCGGCGATATGGTGTTGACCTCGATCTCGTCCTCGCTGGCCTTGAAGTAGTGCTGCTGCACGTCTTCCGGCAGACCGCACTCATGGGCGACCGTGAACCGGGTCGCGACCTGCACCGCCGCGGCGCCGTTCTGAATGTGATTGACCGCATCGGTGCCGGTGAACACGCCGCCGGCCGCGATCAGCGGAATGTCGAGCTCCTGGGTCTTCATCCAGTCGCGAATCTCGGCGACGATGGTGGCCAGATCGTATTGCGCCCAGTCCATGCCGAATCCGAGGTGGCCGCCGGCGAGCGGACCTTCGACCACGACATAGTCGGGCAGGCGGCCGGTGCGGGAGGACTTCTTCAAAAAGAGCTGCAGCGCCCGCAGCGACGACACGATGATGCCGAGCTTGGCATCATGAAAGCGCGGGTGATCCTCGATCAGCGCGAACGAACCGAGGTGCAGACCCGCCGCTAGCGTGATGCCGTCGATGCCGGCGTCCAGGGCCGAGCGAAGACGAACCCGGAGCGTGTCCTTGGGCCCGTTCATCGTCAGCTTCTCCATGCAGTTGATGAAGATCAGCCCGTCGCCCTGCTTGCGTTCCATCGTACGCCGCACGTGCGTTTCGGTGGCTTCGGCCAGCAGTGCGAGATCGAACTGCACTTCCGACTTGTCGGTGTTCGCGACGTTGTACTTGTAAAGCTTGAGTTTGTTGCGCACATACTTGGTGTCGTAGCGGCGGTCGCTGATCGTAGGGGCCATCGCGTCCGAGATGTGGCCGATACCGCCGAGGCGGGCCGCGACCAGCGACAGGTCGGCCGTCGAGATATCCACGCCCATGCCGCCGATGATGATCGGGACGTACTCACGGTTTCCGAGTTTCAGACGGAAGTCATCGACGCATTTCATAACTTGTCTTGTCCAGTTGGCTGCGTTGTCTCGTCGCAGTGGTCGGCAGAAGCGCCGCGGGGAGGGGCCGGAAGAAGGTCCGACACGCAACGGAATTCAACCACACCCGCCCGATAAATAAAACCGCGCCACGGGTGCGGAGATGCTCGCCGACACGACTCGATCAAACCCGACCTTTTAACACGAAAACAAAGGGGGAGCATCATGCTCCCCCTGCGACTTCGTCGTTTATTGACTCAGGTCAGCGAATCATGCCGGCGCCGACCGTGTTGTTGGTGCTCTCGTCGACCAGGATGAACGCCCCGGTCGCGCGGTTGGCCAGATACGGGTCGGCAAAGACCGGTTGCGCAAGCCTGATCGTGAGTTGCGCGATGTCGTTCGTGTCGAGCGAGCCGGCTTGCTCATGGTCGAGCGTGTTCAGGTTCAGCCGGAAGTCGATTTTCGCCACCTTGGCCTTGACTTCGCGGCTGGTGTGGCGCAGGAGATAGGTGCGCGCCAGCGACAGCGGCTGTTCCGACAGCCAGCACAAGGTCGCGGTCAGCTCCTTGCGGATAGCGGGCTGTTCGTCGCGCTTGACGATCATGTCGCCGCGCGAAACATCGATTTCGTCGGCCAGCAGCAGCGCCACCGACTGTTCATGGATCGCGCGCGGCTGCGCCAGACCGCCGATCTCGATGCGTCTGATGGTGCTGTTGCGCCCGGACGGCAGCACCGTGACCGCGTCACCGACCGCGATCTCGCCGGACTCTACCTGCCCCATGAAGCCGCGGTAGTCGTGCAGCTCGGGGTTGGCCGAATCCCGCGGACGGCAAACATACTGAACCGGGAAGCGGAAGTCTTCGGCCTGTTCGGTGTGCGCGGCCGGCGTGGTCTCGAGGACTTCGAGCAGCGTCGGGCCGGTATACCAGTCGAGCCGGTCGCCCCGATCGACGATCATGTCGCCGTTCAGTGCGGACATCGGGATGAAGCGCACATCCGGGATGCCGAGCTTGCGCGCGAATGCGCGATAGTCGGCGCAGATGCGCTCGAAGGTCGCCTGGTCGTGGTCGACCAGATCCATCTTGTTGACCGCGACCACCAGATGCGGAATGCCGACCAGATGGGCCAGGTAGGAGTGGCGCCGGGTCTGCGTCTGCACGCCGCGGCGTGCATCGACCAGTATGATCGCGAGGTTGGCGGTGGAGGCGGCGGTGACCATGTTGCGGGTGTACTGCTCGTGGCCGGGCGCGTCGGCGATGATGTACTTGCGCGTGCCGGTCGAGAAATAGCGGTAGGCCACGTCGATGGTGATGCCCTGCTCGCGCTCGGCTTGCAGACCGTCGGTCAGCAGCGACAGGTCCACCGCAGTCAGGCCGCGCTTCTTCGACGTGGTCTCGATCGCGCTGAGCGTGTCGGCCAGGATGGTCTTGCTGTCGAACAGCAGGCGGCCGATCAGCGTGCTCTTGCCGTCGTCGACGCTGCCGCAGGTCAGGAAGCGCAGCAGGCCGTTGTCGATGCCGGGAAGGTTTTCGGGTGCGGACATGATGATGGTTCCTGTGATGTTCAGAAGTAGCCTTCCTTCTTGCGCTGCTCCATCGACGCTTCCGAGGTCTGGTCGTCCATGCGGGTCGCACCGCGTTCGGTGATCGTCGTGGTCGCAGTCTCGAGCAGGATCTTGTCCACCGAATCGGCGTCGGACTCGACCGGGGCGGTGCAGGTGATGTCGCCGACGGTGCGGAAGCGCACCTGCACGTTCTCGACGATGTCCCCGTCCTTCGCCGGGGTCAGCTCGGTGACCGGCTGGAGCAGCCCGCCCTTGCGCACCACTGGCCGGACATGCGCGAAGTAGATGCTCGGCAGCTCCAGTTGCTCGCGCCGGATGTACTGCCACACGTCGAGCTCGGTCCAGTTGCTGATCGGGAAGGCGCGGATGTTCTCGCCCTTGTGGGTGCGCGCATTGAACAGGTTCCACAGTTCCGGACGCTGGTTCTTCGGGTCCCACTGGCCGAACTCGTCCCGGAAACTCATGATGCGTTCCTTGGCCCGCGCCTTCTCCTCGTCACGCCGGGCGCCGCCGATGCAGGCATCGAAGCCGAACTCCTCGATCGCCTCGAGCAGCGTGACCGACTGATGCTTGTTGCGAGACTCGCCCGGGTGCTTGAGCTGGACCGTGCCGCGCGCCATCGAATCCTCGACCGAGCGCACGATCAGGCGCTCGCCCAGCTCGGCGGCACGTTTGTCGCGGAACGCGATGACCTCGGCGTAATTGTGGCCGGTGTCGATGTGCATCAGCGGAAACGGGAAGCGCCCGGGACGGAAGGCCTTCTCGGCCAGACGCAGCAGGCAGATCGAGTCCTTGCCGCCCGAGAACAGCAGCACCGGATTGGCACACTGACCCGCGACTTCGCGCAGGATGTGGATCGCCTCGGCTTCGAGCCAGTCGAGATGGCTGAGGGTTTGTCTGGTCAGCGTGGACATGCTTATCTCGCGTTGCGTGAAGGGTATGATCTGAGTGCGCGCGCGGCGGCGCGCAGGCCGGCGCGAAGCGCATCGAGCTGGCGACGCAGCGTCATGCGAAAGCTTCCATCCGGGCCGTTCATGACGCGCTCCGGATCACATGCAGGCCGCATTCCTTGGACGCCGGATCCTCCCACCACCAGCGGCCGGCGCGCACATCCTCGCCGATCGCAACCGGTCGGGTGCAGGGCGCGCAACCTATGCTCGGGTAGAAGCGGTCGTGCAGCTTGTTGTAGGGCACGTCGAACAAGCGGATGTAGGCCCAGACGTCCTTCTCGCTCCACGCGGACAGCGGATTGAACTTCTCCAGGCCGTTGGCTTCGTCGAAGGCGCGCACCGGCAGGTCGGTTCGCGTGGCCGACTGCTGCGCACGCAAACCGGTCACCCAGGCGCGCTTGCCGGCCAGCGCGCGCTGCAGCGGCTCGACCTTGCGCGCATGGCAGCACGCCTTGCGCAGCTCGACCGAATCGTAGAAGCCGTTGATGCCGTGGTCGCGCGTGAAGCGCTCGACGCTGTCGTGATTCGGGTAGTAGAGCTTAAGCTTCAGGCCGTAGTGCCGCTGCACATCGGCCATCAGTGCATAGGTCTCCGGCGGCAGGCGCCCGGTGTCGAGCGAGAAGATCTCGATCGGGAGCAAATTCTTGAGGATCAGATCGGTCAGGACCATGTCCTCGGCGCCCAGGCTGTTGGCCAGGGCCGCCGGCTGGAAATCGCGCGCGATGTCGGCCAGCAGCGCCTCGGCGGCGGCCACCTTGCGGTCGAGTTCGATGCGCAGGGCCTTGTCGGCCAGATCGGGATTCATGTTCGGGTGCATGCCGTGCTCCGCTCGTTCAGGTTCAGGCCGCGCGGCGAACGCGCCGGAACAGCGGTGCGACCAGAGTGACCGAGGCCTGGTAGGGTTCGGTGAAGTCATTCAGGCTGGCGAGCGCGGCCTGCAGCTGGCTGGTCGAGTAGTGTCCGGCGGCCGGTTGCAGTGCGTCGAAGCCGCAGCGCGTCAGATAATTGAACTGATCCCGCAGCACCACGCCGATTGCGCGCAGTTCCCCGCGGTAGCCGTGGCGGCTGCGCAGCAGCGTCGCGCTCGAGTAACCGCGACCGTCCGCGAACTTCGGGAAGTGAATCGCGACGACGCCCAGACGATCCAGGTCCGGCGCGATCGTCGCCGGATCGTCGCTGCCGTCCAGCCACACGCCGATTTCGTCGCGTGCGGCGAGTTCGTCCCGGCGTTCGGACCATACCGCCAGCGGGACGATCAGCCTGCCCGCAGGCAGGCTGATCGTCGCGGCGGTCTGTCCCTCCGCGACGAAGACGATTTGCCAGTCGTCGTCGACGATCCGGCCATTCTTGATGAGCTCAGGCATTGGCGACCCTTCTTTGCGGTTGGCGGTCGGCATACACCCCTTGCTTGAAGGGCTCGATGCCGGTGCGACGCACGGTGTCGATGAAGCGCTCGTCCGCATGGCGGAGCGCGAGATAGGTGCGGATCAGCTGTTCGACCACGTCCGGCATCTCGGCGGCAGAGAACGACGGGCCGATGACCTTGCCGAGCGCGGTGTCGTTGCCCTGGGCGCCGCCGATCGAAACCTGGTACCACTCCTGGCCGTTCTTGTCGACGCCGAGGATGCCGACATGGCCGACATGGTGGTGGCCGCAGGCGTTCATGCAGCCGGAGATGTTGATCTCGATCTCGCCGATGTCGTGCAGGTAGTCGAGGTCGTCGAAGCGCGCCTGGATCGCGTTCGCAATCGGGATGGACTTGGCGTTGGCCAGATTGCAGAAGTCACCCCCCGGGCACGCGATGATGTCGGTCACGAGCCCGATGTTCGGGGTCGCGAGGCCCGCGTCGCGCGCCTTCTGCCACAGCGCGAACAGGTCCGCCTGGCGGACGTCGGCCAGCACCAGGTTCTGCTCGTGTGTGACGCGCAGCTCGCCGAGGCTGTATTCATCGGCCCAGTCCGCGACATGGTCCATCTGCTCGGCCGTGGTGTCGCCCGGTGCAACCAGCTTGTGCTTGGTCGACAGCGTCACGATCGCGTAACCCGGTCGCTTGTGGGCGCGCACGTTGCGCCCGACCCACGCCGCGAACGCCTTGTTCTCGGCCAGCTGCTTGCGGTGGCCGACGTCGTCGCTCGCAAGCGACGCGTAGTCGGGATCGACGAAGTGCGCGGACACCCGCTCGACCTCGGCCTCGGTCAGCGTGGACGGTCCGTTCTTCAGATGGACCCACTCGGACTCGACCTGCTCGCGAAAGGCGGCGATACCCAGCGACTTGACCAGGATCTTGATCCTGGCCTTGTACATGTTGTCGCGCCGGCCGAAGCGGTTGTAGACGCGCAGGATCGCCTCGCAGTAGGTCAGGATGTGCTGCCACGGTACGAACTCCGCGATCTGCTCGCCGACGATCGGTGTGCGCCCGAGCCCGCCACCGACCAGCACCCGAAAGCCGATGTGACCGTCTGCATCGCGCTTCAGATCCAGGCCGATGTCGTGCGCCTGGATGACGGCCCTGTCCTGTTCCGCGCCATTGACCGCGATCTTGAACTTGCGCGGCAGGTATGCGAATTCGGGGTGGAAGGTGCTCCACTGGCGCACGATCTCGCACCATGGACGCGGGTCGATCAGTTCGTCCCCGGCCACACCTGCGAGCGGGTCGGATGTGATGTTGCGGATGCAGTTGCCCGAGGTCTGGATGGCGTGCATCTCGACCGTGGCCAGTTCGGCGAGGATCTCCGGTACCTGCTCGAGGGCCGGCCAGTTGAACTGCACGTTCTGACGGGTCGTGAAGTGCGCGTAGCCCCGGTCGTAGGTGCGGGCGATGGCGGCGAGCTTGCGCAGCTGGCGACTGGACAGCAGGCCGTATGGGATCGCGACCCGCAGCATCGGCGCATGACGCTGGATGTACAGCCCGTTTTGCAGTCGCAGCGGACGGAACTCGTCCTCCGACAGTTCGCCTGCGAGGTAGCGACGGGTCTGGTCCCGGAACTGCGCCACCCGCTGATCGACGAGCCGCTGGTCATATTCATCGTACTGGTACATCGTGCTCTCCGTTGGCCGGTCGTGCATGCGTCGGCTTTTTTGTCATGGTCGAATGCTAAAGGGACTGTTTAGGGTTCGGAAGCTCGACTGGGTTAAACTCTAATAACATCAAGTTATATAAAGCCGGATTTTGCATGCTGCGCATGGATCCGGGGGCGGTCACGCATCGGGGGGGACATGAATCTTCAGCAATTGCGCTATGTGCTCGAGGTGGCACGCAACAATCTGAACGTGTCGGAGGCGGCCGAGGCGTTGTTCACGTCACAGCCGGGCGTCTCCAAGCAGATCCGGCAGCTGGAGACGGAACTCGGGGTCGACGTCTTCGTGCGGCACGGCAAGCGTCTGGTCGGCGTGACCGAACCGGGGCGCCATGTGCTGCTGATCGCCGAACGCATGTTGCGCGACATCGACAGCCTCAAGCAGGTCGGCGACGAGTTCAGCAACGAAGCCGAAGGCAGCCTGTCCATCGCGACCACGCACACGCAGGCGCGATATGTGCTGCCGCGGGTCGTTCGAGACTTCCTGCAGCGCTACCCGCGGGTCAGCCTGTCGTTGCATCAGGGTAACCCGCGTCAGGTGTGCGAGATGACGCTCGCGGGCGAGGCCGACATCGCGATCGCCACCGAAGCGATCGACGAGTACGACGAACTTGTGATGCTGCCGTGTTACCAGTGGAATCGCTGCATCGTCGCGACGCCGCGCCATCCCATCCTGCAGGCCCAGCCGCTGACGCTGGAACAGATCGCGCGCTATCCGCTGATCACCTATGACGACGCATTCACCGGCCGCAGCCTGATCAACAAGGCCTTTCTCGGCCGGGGGCTGCGGCCCAAAGTTGTGTTGACCGCGATCGACTCGGACATCATCAAGACCTATGTCGCGATGGATCTGGGTATCGGGATCCTGGCGCGCATGGCCTTCGATCCGGCCGAGGACAGGAAGCTCGGCATGGTCGATGCGGCCCATCTGTTCGAATCGAGCACGACCCGGATCGGCCTGCGGCGCAACGCCTACCTGCGCGGCTACATCTTCAGCTTCATCGAGTTGTTCGCGCCGCACCTGACCCGCCACAGCGTCGAGACCGCGCTGGCCGGTCGCGGCGGCGACGATTACCAGTTGTAGGGTGCGGTGGCAGGTTTCAGCGCCAGCCCGTCGTTACCGCATCCAGAAACGCATCCGGGTCGAAGGCCGGATCTGCGTCCTGGGCCGCGAGCGCGATGATCAGCGCCACCCGTACGGCGGCCGGCGACAGGCGGCCGGCCGGTCGAGTGCCGGTTCGCTCGTCCAGCGCCCCGCGCGACACGTCGCCTTCGCCGCAACGGGATGCGCGCAGCACCGGCACGCCCAGACCCACGATCGCAGCGATATCGTCGAGCCAGACGTCGGCCGCGCTGCCACCGCCGGGCAGCGCGAGGACGATGCCGCGCGCCCCGCTGGCGACCGAGGCGTGCAGCAGATCAGGCGGGCTGCCGGCGCCGGCATACAGCACATCGATCCGGGGCAGCGTTGCGTCGAAGTTCACGCGAGGGATGGGCAGGCAGCGGCCGGCGGGCGCCATGAAGTAGGCGATGTCCGGCCGCGTGCATCCGATCGCGCCGCCGATGCCTTCGAAGGCGTCCAGATGACCGGTGTGACGTTTGCGCACGCCGAGCCCGCGATAGATGTGCTCGGCGAAGCACACGAGCACGCCGCGTCCCGCGCTGTCCGGACAGACGGCGGTGCGTACCGCGTCGTAGAGGTTCATGGGTCCGTCGGTCGAGAGCGCGGTGCCCGGTCGCATCGCGCCGGTCATCACGACCGGTTTTGTCGTGTCCAGCATCAGATCCAGCCAGGTCGCGGTCTCCTCCATGGTGTCGGTGCCATGCGTGATCACCAGCGCGTCGATGGCCGGGTCCGCCAGGGAGGTCCGTGCGTGGGCGAGCAGTTGCAGCCAGTGCGCCGGCGTCATGTCCTTGCTGTCGATGTTGAACGGCTGCCCGGCGTGAACCCTGGCGAGCGCGCCGATCTGTGGGACCGCTGCCAGCAACGCGTCGGCACCGACGCCGCCGACCGCATAGCCGGACACCGCAGTGGCCGAAGCGGCCGAACCGGCGATCGTGCCGCCGGTCGCGATCAGTCTGATTTGGGGAAGATAAGTGCTCATTGGAAGGGATTGTCGTTCGGGTTTAGGAACAGGGCGCGCATCGTCTCCGACAGCGGATAGTTGAGGTTGAGGCCGCTCGGCGGCAGCGGACTCATGAACCACTTGCGATAGATGCGTTCCGCCTCGCCCGATGTCATGACCCTCGCTAGCGTGGCATCGACCAGGCGTTTGAACGCGAGATCACCGCGACGCATCATGCAGCCGTAGGCCTCGTAGGACTGCGGCGTGCCGGTGACGATCCACTGCTCGGGCGATGCGGCCTTGGCCAGCTCGCCGTATAGCAGCGCGTCGTCCATCATGAAGGCTTCGGCTTCGTCACGTTCGAGCATCATGAAACTCTCGCGATGGTCCGGGGCGGTCACGATTTCGATGCCGCCTTGCTGGCGCTCGTTCATGGCGCTTAGCAGCTTCTCGGATGTCGTGCCGGCGGTCGTCACGACGGTGCGTCCGGGCAGGTCGGCGAAATCGTGGATGCCGGAGTCGCGGCGGGTCAGCATGCGCGTGCCGACGATGAAGAAGGTGTTCGAGAAGGAGACCTGCCGCGCGCGCTGCGAGTTGTGCGTGGTCGAGCCGCATTCCAGATCGATATCGCCGCGCCGGATCATGTCGATCCGGGTCTCCGGCGTGACCGGCACCAGGCGCAGGACCAGCAGGGGTTCGTCCAGATGTCGCCGCACCGCATCGACGATCTTCAGCGCCAGTTCGTGCGAGTACCCGATCACCTGCCCCTTGTCGTCGTAATACGCGAACGGGACCGAGGATTCGCGATGTCCGAGCGTGATGGTGCCGCGTTCCTTGATCCGCTGTAGCGTATCGGTGCTCGCAAGCTGCGCCCCGGCAGGCAGCGCGGCGGCCGCGAGCCAGATTGTGATCACGGCGAGCCAGCCCTTGCGCCGGCCCGATCCCGGGGGAGTCATCATGGGGGGTCGCCCTGTCATCCGTTTCGAGGCGCGGTCGTCGCCTGATGGGCTCTACTGCACGCTGTCCGGATTCTAGCGCCGCCGGCGCCGCCGTGCTCGTCGTTCGTGAGCTTGTTTCACGGGTTCTGATGTCCGCCGTGACATGCTGCCCGCCACCGGCTACACCCCGGCAGCCTCGGCACGGTCTGCGCCTGGCTCAGGCCTGCTCGGCCTCCTGCTGCTGCAGCGCCCACATCCGCGCGTAATCGCCGCCCTTGAGCAGCAGCATGCCGTGGGTGCCGCGCTCCACGACGCGCCCTTGGTCGAGCACGATGATCTCGTCGGCATTCATGATCGTCGACAGCCGGTGCGCGATCACCATCGCGGTCCGCCCTTCGGCGGCGCGGTCCATCTGCGCCTGGATCGCCTTCTCGGTCTTGGAGTCCAGCGCCGATGTGGCCTCGTCGAAGATCAGGATGGCCGGATTCTTCAGCAGCGCACGCGCGATCGCGACCCGCTGTTTCTCGCCGCCGGAGAGCTTGAGGCCGCGCTCGCCGACCCGGGTCTCGAATCCGTCGGGCAACCGCGCGATGAAATCGGTCAGCTGCGCCGCGGTCGCTGCCGCCACCACCTCTTCGCGGGTCGCATCCGGCCGTCCGTACTGGATGTTGTAGAACAGCGTGTCGTTGAACAGCACGGTGTCCTGCGGCACGATGCCTATCGCGGCGCGCAGGCTGTGCTGCGTCAGCGCTCGCAGGTCGTGCCCGTTGATCCGGATCGCGCCGCCCTGAACGTCATAGAAGCGGTACAGCAACCGCGCCAGCGTCGACTTGCCGGAACCGGAGTGCCCGACGATCGCGACCGTGCGGCCGGCCGGGATCTCGAAATCGACATCGAACAGGATCGGACGCTTGGCATCGTAGGCGAAGCTCACCGATTCGAAGCGGACCGACGCAGGGCCCGCGGGCAGCGTCAGCGCATCCGGCGCGTCCGCGATCTCCTTGTTCTGGTGCATCAGCCCGAACATGCGCTCGATGTCGGTCAGCGCCTGGCGCAGTTCGCGATAGATCACGCCGAGGAAATTCAGCGGGATGTAGAGCTGGATCAGGAAGGCGTTGACCAGCACGATGTCGCCTATGGTCATCTCGCCGGTCGCGACCCGGTCGGCGGCCTGCCACATCATCAGCGTCACGCCGATGGACACGATGATGGCCTGGCCGATGTTCAGCCCGGACAGCGAGAACTGGTTCTTCAGCTGCGCCTGCGTCCATTTGTCGATCTGCTCGTCGTAGCGGCGCGCCTCGTACTCCTCGTTGTTGAAGTACTTGACCGTTTCGAAGTTGAGCAGGCTGTCGATCGCGCGCGCGTTCGCGGCCGAATCGAGTTCGTTGGCGTGGCGTCTGAGCGCGGTGCGCCAGTTGGTGACCTTGATCGTGAACACGATGTAGATGCTCAGCGTGACCACGGTGATGATCGCGAAGATCGCGTCATAGCGCAGCAGCAGGATGCCGATGACCAGCCCGATCTCGACCAGCGTCGGCAGAATCGAGTACAGCGTGTAGCTGATCAGCGAATTGATCGAGCGGGTGCCGCGCTCGATGTCGCGCGTCAGGCCGCCGGTCTGCCGTTCCAGATGGAAGCGCAGGCTCAGCGCGTGCAGGTGCCGGAACACCTGCAGCGAGATGCGCCGCACCGCCTGCTGCGTGACCCGCGCGAACACGATCTCGCGCAACTCGGTCAGCAGCGAGTTCGAGAAGCGCAGCACGCCGTAGGCCAGCAGCAGCGCCGCCGGCACGACGATGAAGGCCTGCTGCGGCGTGATCGTCAGCGCGTCGATGAGCTCCTTGAACACCAGCGGCACCGCGACGTTCGCGCCCTTTGCGGCGAGCAGGCACAGCAGCGCGAACAGCACGCGGCCCTTGTAGGCCCACAGGTACGGGATCAGGCTTCTGAGGGTTTGCCAGTCACGGCGTTCGGTGGGTTCGGGGCCGGGCAGGGCCGTGGCGGGTGCGCGTCTCATGCAGCGATTCTACCGGTCAGCGACCGGAATCCGGCCACAATAGATGGACTGCGAGCGCGATGAAGATCAGGCCGGCCAGGCGGTCCAGCCATGGACCGAGTCTGGGCCGTCTGTTCAGCAACTGACCGATGCTGCCCGCCGCATACGCGATCGAGCCGAACACGATGACGGTCTGCAGCGCAAACACGCCCCCCAGGGCCACCATCTGCGCACCGATTGGACCGGCGTCCGGCCGGACGAACTGCGGCAGGAAGGCCATGAAGAACAGGGCCACCTTGGGATTGACCGCATTGGCGATGAAGCCGCGGATCACATAGCGAAACCACGGCAGCGGCGTCGAACGGGTGACACCCTGCACGCCAACGCTTCCGCTGCGCAGGGCCTGTACGCCGAGCCAGGTGAGATAGGCCGCCCCGGCGAGCTTGAGGGCGAAGAACGCGTTGGGCGAGGCCAGCAGCACTGCGCTGACCCCGAGGGTGGCCCACAGCGTGTGGGTGAAACAGCCGAGCGCGCAGCCGAGCGCCAGTCCGAAGCCGGCCAGGCGCCCGCGCGCCAGGCTCTGCCCCAGCACCATCAGATTGTCCGGCCCCGGGGCGAGCGTGACCACCACCGACACGGCGAGAAAACTCAGCAGGACATCGAATGGCGGCATGGTGTGGGGGAATCGTCCCGATATGCGCGACCGCGCGGCGTGGTCGACAGCGAGCGCGAATTGTCGCGGGAGTGTTGATCGAGGTCAAACCGTAGGGCATGGATTCGACGCACCATCGGCATGTTCGACGCGACCGCTTGACTTGCATGGAGGAACTCGTAATATTCAAACAAACGTTTGAATCAGGACTGTAGACCCGCGATCGAGTCGATGTCTTCCGAACGTGCCGCACTGCGGCCCGCGCGGACGAAGGGCCCGGATCGGGTGTCTCGCACGACCATTCAGCATCGCCGAAAGAAGAATCAGCCGGAGCGGCCCGGCCTACATGGAGGAGACTCGATGTCACGGAGAAACCGTTTCTTCGCGGCGCCGGCATGCCGTTTCGGCACGCTCGCCGCAACCGTCGCGCTGGCGTTCGGGGGAGGAGCGCCGGTTCATGCATTCGAATTTTCGAGTGCGAGTGGCGAACTGACCGGCAGCTTCGACACGACGCTGTCGATCGGCGGATTGTGGCGCATGCAGGATCGCGAGAAATCGCTGATCAGCATCGCCAACGGCGGCACCTCGCGCGACCCCAACTCCGACGACGGCAACCTCAATTACGACAAGCGCGACCTGGTCTCGCTCGCGTTCAAGGCCACCCACGACCTCGAACTCAACTACCGCAACTTCGGCGCGTTCGTGCGCGCGTCGTATTTCTACGACAACGCGATCCGAAAAAAGGATGAACTGAGCTCCAGGGTGCGCGACGAGGTCGGGCGCGATGCGGAGATCCTGGACGCCTATGTGCGCGGGCGTTTCGACGTCGCCGGTCGGGACCTGAACATGCGTGCCGGCAAGCAGGTCGTGAGCTGGGGCGAGAGCACCTTCATCCGGAACGGTATCAACATCCTGAACCCGATCAACGTCAGCCGCCTGCGCATCCCGGGTTCGGAGCTGCGCGAGGGACTGATGCCGATTCCGATGGTTTGGGCTTCGCAGGAACTGACCGACAACATCTCGCTCGAAGCGGTGTGGATGGCGCAGTGGAAGGAGACCAAGATCGATCCGGTCGGAACCTTCCTCAGCACCAACGATTTCGTCGCGGTCGGCGGCCGCAATGCCTACACCGGGTTCGGGCGGCGCAACGATGCCGACGTGGCCTTGTCTGCCCCGTTCTTCGGTGCGTTTCCGGCCGATCCGACAGGCGCGCTGATCGCACCGCGTTCGGCCGACCGGGAGCCGGGCAACGGTGGCGAATATGGCATCGCCATGCGCATGCTGCTGCCGGAACTGAACTTCACCGAGATCGGCGTCTATCACGTGAACTACCACAGCCGCACGCCCTATGTGTCTGGCGTTCGGGGCGGCATCACGGCACCGGCGACGATTGCGGGGCCGCTGCCCCCCGGTGCAGGCGGTGCGCTCGCTGCCGCCGGACTGCCTGTCGCGGCTGCGGTCCCGGGCTGTACCGCGGTGGACATCCCGACCTTCGGCGCGCTGCACAGCGCCGGCAACATCGGCGCCCTTGCCGGGGTGCTCGGCGGCAACATCGCCCTTGCCACGCAGTTGTCCGCACTGAACGCGACCAACGCCGCCTGTGGCGCGTCGGTGGCCAGAGGTGGGCCGGGCAGCTATTTCATCGACTACCCGAAGAACATCAAGCTCTACGGCCTCAGCTTCAATACCTTGGGCCCGGCCGGCATCGCGCTGCAGGGCGAGTACTCCTACCGCTCCAACCAGCCGCTGCAGCTGCCGTCAGCCGAACTGCTCGGCGCGGCGCTCGGCATCGGCAACCAGCTGACCGGGACCGATCCGCGGCAGGCCGCGGCGGTGCCCTACGGCGCCGAGATCAAGGGCTATCGTCGCGTGAAGATGCACCAGATCCAGATGACCGCGACCAAGGCGGTGCCGCAGGTGCTGGGCGCCGATCAGATGGTCATGGTCGGCGAGGTCGGTTACACGCGGCTCGATCTGCCGTCCGATCTGAAGTTTGCGGCACCGGGCTGCCATCTGCCGCAGCCGGGTTCATCGACGGCGGCTTCCTTCGGCTCCACCAGCACCGGCTGCTTCACGACGCGCAGTTCCTGGGGTTATCGGCTGCTGGCGCGCGCGGACTATGCCAATGCGCTCGGGGCTGCGACGCTGTCGCCGCGCATCGCGTTCGTGCATGACGTGAATGGCCGCAGTCCGACCTTCAACGAGGACGCCAAGGCGGTCACCCTCGGGCTGGGCATCAACTACCAGCAGAAGTGGCAGGCGGACATCGCCTACACGTCGTTCTTCGGCGGCAAGAAGATCAGCGGCACGGATCCCGCTCAGGTTCCGGCCGGACAGCCCCAGACCTACGCCAGCCATACCAACCCGCTCGTCGATCGCGACTTCCTGTCGGTCAGCGTCAGCTATTCGTTCTGAGCCAGTACAAGGCATTCAGGAGACTTCGGACATGCGCAACACAATCTCGATTCTCGGCTTGGCAGTGACGTTCGCGTTCGCGACCCCAGGCGCGCTGGCGCAGGTTTCGGCCGCCGAGGCCACGCGGCTGGGGCAGGACCTCACCCCGATGGGCGCCGAGCGTGCCGGCAACGCCGCCGGCACGATCCCGGCATGGGACGGCGGCTTCGCCAGCGCCCCCGCCGGCCACGTGGCGGGCGGTCACTATGCCGATCCGTTCGCCGACGACCGGCCGCTGTTCACGATCGATGCGTCCAACCTGGCCCAGTACCGTGAGCAACTCACGCCCGGCCAGATCGCGATGCTGGAGACCTATCCGAGCTGGAGGATGAACGTCTATCCGACCCGTCGTAGCGCCGCGTTCCCGCAGGCGCACTATGAGCAGACGGTGGCCAATGCGACACGCGCGTCGCTGGCCGCGGACGGCAACGGCGTCATCGGCACGACCGGCGGCATCCCCTTCCCGATTCCGCAGAGCGGTGCCGAGGCGATCTGGAACCACCTGACCCGTTATCGAGGCGAAGCCTATGCGATGAACTGGAGTCAGGCGGCTGTGACCCGCTCGGGCAGCTATACGCCGGTGCGCTTCGAGTACGAGTACGACTTCCATTACGGCAGTCTCGGCAAGGCCGCGGATCAGATCGAACCGGACAAGCTGTTCAATTTCCTGCAGACGGTGACCGCGCCGGCGCGCCTGGCCGGTCAGATCCTGCTGGTGCATGAAATGTTCGGCACGCGCCAGGCCTGGACCTACAACCCGGGCCAGCGCCGGGTGCGGCTCGCGCCCAACGTCGAGTTCGACAACCCGGGGACCGCCGCCGACGGCCTGCGCACCAACGACGACTTCGACATGTACAACGGTTCGATCGAGCGCTACGACTGGACGCTGGTCGGCAAGCGCGAGATCTACGTGCCCTACAACTCATACAGGCTGGTGGGCAACAAGATCACCATGGCCGATGTGTTGCAGCCGGGACATGTCAATCCGGACCACGCCCGCTACGAGCTGCACCGGGTGTGGGTCGTCGATGCAACGCTGAAGGACGGAACCAGCCACATCTACAAGCGGCGCACCTTCTACCTCGACGAGGACTCCTGGTCGGTGCTGGTGATCGACAAGTACGACGCACGCGATCAGCTGTGGCGCGTGGCGGAACTGCACAGCATCGTGTGGTTCGACATCCCGATGTTGTACCCGAATCTCGAGGTGCACCACGACCTGCAGTCCGGCCGTTACATCGCGATGGGCCTGCGTAACGACGAGCCCCGCATCCACGACCCGATCGACGCCCGGCCGGCACGGTTCACGCCGTCCGGTCTGCGCCGAGTCGGGACGCGCTGATGCGCATGCTCCGCGTTGCGGGTGCGTCATCCGCGGCGCGGAGGTGCATCGTCTGCATCGCAGTCGCGGCGTTCGGCGCATGAACTCGATCTGCCGCCGCAATTCATCGACGGCCCACGATGCCGGACCGTGCGGGTCGACACCATGAACAGACTCGTCGGCTTCGCATTCGCGCTGTTCGTCGTTGCGGCGGTGACGATCGCATTCGGCGAGCGCAGCGATGCTCCGATGCCGGCCACCGAGGTGCGCATCGAGCATCTGCTGATGCTGGCCGCGTACGCTGCGGACACGCGCATCGTGGCGGTCGGCGAGCGCGGGCACGTGTTCTTGTCCGACGATGGCGGCGGGCAATGGCGAAGCGCGCCGTCACCGACCGAGGCGACGCTGACGGCGCTGGCGCTGGTCGACCGCTCCACGCTGGTCGCCGTCGGTCATGATTCGGTGATCCTGAGGAGCACCGACGGGGGCCTCGGCTGGGACAAGGTCTTCGAGGCGCCGCAGGCCGAGGAGCCGCTGCTGGCGCTGCGTTTCGATGCAGCCGGCCGGGGCATCGCGGTAGGGGCCTATGGCCGTTTTCTGGTCAGCGACGACGGCGGGCGAGGCTGGACCGAGCGCGCGCTCGACGGCAACGACTTTCACTTCAATGCGATCGTAGCGGTGGGCGACAGCCTGATCCTCGCCGGCGAGGCCGGCACGCTGCTGCGTTCGGACGACGGCGGCGCGAACTGGGTCGAGCTCGACAGCCCCTACGAGGGTTCCTTTTTCGGTGCGCTTGCGCTGGACGATAGCAGCCTGCTGGTGTTCGGCATGCGCGGCCACGCGTTCCGCTCGGACGACCGCGGCGAGCGCTGGCAGGCAGTGCCGACCGGCACCGAAGCGTCGATCTTCGGCGGCGGGGTGCTCGCCGACGGTAGCGTGGTGCTGGTGGGCCAGAGCGGCCTGGTGCTGGTCGCCGACCGGCACGCACGCCGCTTCGACGCGATCGACAGCGGCTCCAGCCGAAGCTTCGTCGCGGTCACCGACGGCGCCGCAGCCGGCGAGATTCTGCTGTTCGGCGACGAGGGCGTGCTGCCTGTCCGGATTCGCCTGCCGGGGAGTGACTCGTGAGGCTGGCGCAGTTCATCGACCGGCTCGGGGACCTGGTGTTCGGTCACCGCAAGCTCTTTCTCGCGCTGTTCGTGCTGGTGACGCTGTCGCTCGGCGCGTCATCCACCCGCCTGTATGTGGATGCCGGTTTCGAGAAGATGATTCCGCTCGAACATCCGTACATGCGGACCTTCGTCGATTACCGCAGCACTTTTGGCGGGGCCAACCGGGTGCTGGTGGCGCTGCGTCAGAGCGAAGGCGAGATCTACGAGCCGGCGTTCTTCGACCGGCTCAAGGCGGTCACCGACGAGGTGTTCTTCATCCCGGGCGTCGATCGCGCGACGGTCACGTCGCTGTTCACGCCCAACGTGCGCTTCATCGAAGTGGTCGAGGACGGGTTCGCCGGCGGCAACGTGATTCCGGCCGGCTTCGCGGGCACGCCGGACGAGTTCGAAACGGTGCGCGAGAACGTGCTCAAGTCCGGCCGCCTGGGGCGTCTGGTTGCGAACGATCATGGCGGCGCGATGGTCACGGCCGAACTGCTCGAGATCGACCCGGGCACTGGCCAGCGGCTGGACACGCTCGCGGTCGCG
Organism: Denitraticella aggregata; assembly: GCF_048158365.1. Taxonomy (NCBI): domain Bacteria; kingdom Pseudomonadati; phylum Pseudomonadota; class Betaproteobacteria; order Rhodocyclales; family Zoogloeaceae; genus Denitraticella; species Denitraticella aggregata. Next base: position 80,556 of record NZ_JBLLNL010000007.1, read on the forward strand.
CGCCTGCTCGAGGACATTCGTGCGCGCCATGCGGACGACCGCGTGGACGTGCACATCATCGGCTTCGCCAAGGCGGTGGGCGACATCACCGACGGTGCGCGCGGCGTGCTGATGTTCTTCCTGGTCGCGTTCGCGATCACCGCGGTGTTGCTGGTGCTGTACTCCGGTTCGGTCAAGCTCGCCGCGCTGACGCTATTGTGCGCGATGGTGCCGGTCGTGTGGCTGCTGGGGCTGTTGCCGCTGATCGGATTCGGCATCGACCCGATGTCCATCCTGGTGCCCTTCCTGATCTTCGCGATCGGCGTGAGCCACGCGGTGCAGATGACCCATGCTTGGCGGCTGGAACTGATGGCGCAGGACGACCCGCTGTACGCGGCACGGATGGCTTTCCGGCGCCTGCTCCTGCCCGGATCCATGGCCTTAACCACGACCGTGGTCGGCTTTCTCGTGATCCTGCGTATCGAGATCGACATGGTGCGCGAACTGGCGCTGACCGCCGGTCTGGGCGTCGGGCTGATCCTGATCACCAACATGCTGCTGCTGACCGTGCTGCTGTCCTTCGTCCGCCTGAGCGCGGCGGAACTACGTCGCAGCGCCGGCGCGGAGACCAAGGATCACTGGCTGTGGTCGCGACTGCGCTCGCTGGCCGCACCCAGGCGGGCCATCGTCGTGCTGGTCGTCACCGCGCTGCTGCTCGGCGCGGCCACCTGGAAGTCGCGCGAGCTGCGCACCGGCGACCTCGGTCACGGCATTCCGGAACTGCACCAGGACTCCCGCTACAACCAGGATGCGGCGGCCATCGTCGAGGCGTTCTCGATCGGCGTGGACGTGCTGTCGGTGATCGTGCAGACGCAGGGCGTCGACGGGGCGTGCACGAACTTCGACATCATGAACACGATCGACCGCTTCGAGATGACGATGCGCGGCGTGCACGGGGTGCAGAGCGTGGTCGGCCTGCCCGGCGTGGCGCGCACGATCAACGCGGGCTGGAACGAGGGCAATCCGCGCTGGCGGGTGCTGTCGCGCAATCCGGCGGTGCTGGCGCAGTCGGTGACGCCGGTCGACACCGGCACCGGCCTGCTCAACACCGACTGCAGCGCGATGCAGGTGCTGATCTTCACGCGCGATCACGAGGGCCCGACGATTGCGCATGTGATCCGCGAGGTGAAGGCTTTCCGGGATGCGTATCGGACCGAAAATCTGGACTTCCTGCTCGCATCGGGCAACGTCGGCGTGATGGCGGCGACCAACGAGGCGGTCGATGCCGCGTCGGTGACGATCCTGGCGTTGGTGTTCGGCGCCATCGGCCTGCTGTTCTTCCTCGAGTTCCGCTCATGGCGTGCGACCCTGTGCATCATCCTGCCGCTGATGATTGCGGCGGTCCTCTGCAATGCGCTGATGGCCTGGCTCGGCATCGGTCTCAAGGTGTCCACACTGCCGGTGGTCGCGATCGCGGTCGGCATAGGCGTCGACTACGGCATTTACTTCTACGAGCGCATGTCGCACCGCTTCAGCCACGGCGACGACCTGCCGGAGGCCTTCTTCCAGGCCCTGAGCCAGCGCGGCACGGCGGTGATGTTCACCGCGACGACGATGGCGGTCGGGGTCGGCACCTGGACCTTCTCGGCACTGAAGTTCCAGGCGGACATGGGCCTCCTGATGGCGTTCATGTTCATCGTCAACATGCTCGGCGCGCTGGTGCTGTTGCCGGCGATCGCGGCCATGCTCCTCGGGAACGGGCAGCGCGCCGATCGGCCCAGCCCCGCGCGCGCATGAGAACCGGGGCAGAACCTGCGGGATCGCCGCGCCGGCGCAGGGAACTCCGGTTGACAGCCCCGGGATCATCCGTAGAATTCAAACGAACGTTTCAATCGGACGGTGATCTCATTCCGGAGACGCGAGCATGATTACCAGCACCGGCCGGCACCCTCCCGAAACCCGCAGCCGCATCCTCGATGCGGCCGAGGCGCTGTTCGTCGAACACGGGCTGGAAGCCACGTCGATGCGCATGATCACCACCCGGGCCGAAGTCAATCTCGCGGCGGTCAATTACCATTTCGGCAGCAAGGACGCGCTGATCCAGGAGGTCTTCCAGCGGCGTCTGTTGGAATTGAACCGGCAGCGTCTGGCCGCGCTGGACGCGGTCGAGGCGAGGGCGGCGGGTCGCGGACAGCCGGTCAAACCGAGCGAGGTGCTGGACGCGTTCTTTCGCCCTGCGCTGCAGCTCGCATCCGATACCGAGCACGGCGGACATACCTTCATGCAGTTGCTCGGGCGCACCTACACCGAACCCAACGCATTCGTGCGCCAGTTTCTGGCCGAGGAGTACGCCGCGACGCTGAACCGTTTTCTCGGCGCGCTGTATGCGTCGCTGCCCGGTGTGCCGCGCGAAGAGATCCTGTGGCGTTTCCATTTCATGATGGGGGCGACCTCGTATGCGTTCGCCGGGACCGACGCGCTGCAGCTTTTCGCCGGTACCTTCGACGACCAGGATCCGGCACGCATGGTGCCGCGGCTGATGTCCTTCCTGCTCGGCGGCCTGCGCGCACCGTTGCCGGAGGGTGTGGGACAGCGTCCGGAAACGCTGCGACGATCGGGAACATCCCAATGAAGCGAGGGGCTGACGGGCTTGGGTGCAGCGCGAGGGGTGAGGGGGCGGGCGAGGGAATCGGGCGCGACGTGAGAGGCGGGTCCGCGCTGGGCCGATGATGCATGTGAGCGGCGCCGGCGGTAACCGAGAGTTTTCCGGCGGCGGCGCAGGCCATTGTCGACAAAAAGGAGAGGGTGATGTTCTGGCTTCTGATGCTGTTGCTACCGGTGATGATCGTGGTGCTCGCCTATCGGCGCGCGCCGCTGCCGGCGTGGGCGGGTGCCGGAGGCGCCTGGCTGGTGCTCGCATCGGTCGCGGCGGGGCTGCCGATCTTGCTCACCATCCTGGTGCTCGCCGCCTGGGCGGCGGGCTGCAAGGTGTTCATGGGCGAGCGGCGCAAGCGCCTCGTCACCACGAGGATCTTCGCGGCCTTCCGCCAGGCCCTGCCCGGCATGTCGCAGACCGAGAAGGATGCGCTCGAAGCCGGCACCGTGTGGTGGGAAGGCGAGCTCTTCCGCGGGGCGCCTGACTGGTCGCGGTTGCAGCGCTATCCATGGCCCGCCCTGAGCGACGAGGAGCAGGCCTTCCTCGACAATGAAACGACCGAGCTGTGCCGCATGTGCAAGGACTGGGACTCGACCCAGCGCCAGGACCTGTCGCCCGAAGTGTGGCAGTTCATCCGCGAGCGGGGCTTCCTCGGCATGATCATCCCAAAGGAATACGGCGGCAAGGGTTTCTCCGCGTTCGCGCACTCCCAGGTCGTGACCAAACTGTCAACCCGCTCGTCCGCCCCGGCGGTCACCGTGATGGTGCCGAACTCGCTCGGCCCAGCCGAACTGCTGCTGCATTACGGCACGCCAGAGCAGAAGCAGCATTACCTGCCGCGGCTCGCGCGCGGCGAAGCGATTCCGGCCTTCGCGCTGACCAGCCCGTGGGCGGGGTCGGACGCGGCGTCGATTCCCGATGCCGGTGTGGTGTGCCGGGGCATGTGGAACGGCGAGGATGTGCTTGGCATGCGGGTCAGCTTCGACAAGCGCTACATCACGCTGGCGCCGGTGTGCACCGTGTTCGGGCTCGCGTTCCGCCTGTACGACCCGGAGCGCCTGCTCGGCGACGTCGAGGACCTCGGCATCACCTGCGCGCTGGTGCCGCACGATCACCCGGGCGTGGATATCGGCCGCCGCCACCTGCCTCTCAATGCTGTGTGGATGAACGGTCCGATCCGCGGACGAGACATGTTCATGCCGCTCGAGTTCATCATCGGCGGGCCGGCGATGGCCGGTCAGGGCTGGCGCATGCTGATGGAGTCGTTGGCGGCGGGGCGGTCGATCTCGCTGCCGGGTTCGAACACCGGCATGCAGAAGCTCACCGCGCGGGCGGTCGGCGCCTACGCGCGGGTACGCTATCAGTTCAAGACCGCGATCGGCCGCTTCGAGGGGGTCGAGGAGGCGCTGACCCGCATCGGCGCGAACACCTACCTGTGCGACGCGGCCCGTATCATGACCGCCGGAGCGATCGACCTCGGCGAGAAGCCGTCGGTGGTGTCCGCGATCGTGAAGTATCACGTCACCGAGCGCGCGCGCCAGACCGTCAACGATGGCATGGACGTGATCGGCGGCAAGGGCATCTGCCTCGGGCCGCAGAACTTTCTCGGTCGCGCGTATCAGCAACTGCCGGTCGGCATCACCGTCGAGGGCGCCAACATCCTGACCCGCAGCCTGATCCTGTTCGGTCAGGGTGCGATCCGCTGCCATCCCTACGTGCTAGACGAGATGCATGCGGCGCAGCGCGACGACCTCGATGGCTTCGACCGGGCGTTCTGGGGACATGTCGGCTATACCGCGTCGAATGCGGCGCGCGCACTGGTGATGGGCCTCACGGGTTCGCATTTCGTGAAGGTGCCGGCCGATGTCGCCCCGGACACGCGACGCTATTACCAGCAGCTGACGCGCTTCTCGGCGGCCTTCGCGTTCTTGGCCGACATCTCGATGGGCACATTGGGCGGTGCGCTGAAGCGCAAGGAAAAGCTGTCCGCGCGTCTGGGCGACATCCTGTCGCAGATGTATCTGGCGAGCGCGACGCTGAAGCGCTTCGAGGCCGAGGGCCGCCAGGCGGCCGACGCGCCGCTGATGCACTGGGCCATCTGGGACTGCATGTTCCGCATCCAGAACGCGTTTGAGGGCGTCATCGCGAACTTCCCGAACCGGATCCTGCAGACGATCCTGCGCCGGCTGGTCGTGTTTCCGCTCGGTCGCCCCTATGTGGTGCCGTCCGACCGACTCGGTCACGAGGTCGCGCGACTGCTGATCGAGCCCTCCGCGACCCGCGAGCGCCTGACCGCCGACACCTATGTGCCGGACGACGTCGAGGAACCGGTGGGCGCGCTCGAGGCGGCGCTGGTCGCGACGATAGCGGCCGAGCCGATCGAGGCCAGGCTCAGGGAGTCGCAGAAACAGGGGCGGTTCACGCCGCCGCTCAACCTCGGGGGAGATGTGGACGCGATCTGGCGCGATGCGCTGGCGGCCGGCGTGATCATGCAGCAGGAATACGACATCGTCGAGCGCCGCAACCGGCTGCGTGACAAGGTCATCCGCGTCGACGACTTTCCGTTCGATTTCGGCCTGCGCGACGTGCTATGCGCCGCAGATGCGAGCGTCGCCGGTTCTGCTGAACCCGGCCCTGCCATCGAGGCCGCAACCACGCCGAAGAAGGCCGCGCGGCGCAAGCGATCCGCGGTCTGAGCGGAAAGGGAGCGCAGCCGCATGTCGCCCGACGTATTCATCATCGACGGCGCCCGCACGCCGTTCCTGAAGGCACGTAACGCTCCGGGTCCGTTCGCCGCATCGGATCTGGCCACCGCGGCCGGCACCGCGCTGCTGATGCGCCAGCGCTTCGCGCCGGATCAGCTCGACGAGGTCATTCTCGGCTGCGCCAGCCCGTCGCCGGACGAGGTCAATATCGGTCGCGTGGTGGCCTTACGGATGGGCTGTGGCCACGAGGTGCCGGGCTGGACCGTCATGCGCAACTGCGCCAGCGGCATGCAGGCGCTGGATTCGGCGCTGATCAACATCCGCCAGGGGCGCTCCGAACTGGTGCTGGCCGGTGGCGTCGATGCGCTGTCGCGTGCGCCTTTGCTGTTTTCGGACGCGATGGTGCAATGGTTGTCGGACTGGTATGCAGCCCGAAGCGTCGGGCAGAAGCTCGCGCTGCTGCGACGCTTCAGGCCGGCCCATCTGGCGCCGGTGATCGCGATCATGAAGGGGCTCACCGACCCTGTGGTCGGCCAGCTGATGGGGCAGACTGCCGAGAACCTCGCCCATCATTTCGACATCTCCCGCGAGGACATGGACGGGTTTGCGGTGCGCAGTCACCAGAGGGTCGGCGCCGCGCAGCGGGCCGGCCATTATGACGAGGTCGTGCCGCTGATCGATCGCGACGGCAAGGTCCATGCGCAGGACGACGGCGTGCGCGATGATTCGAGCATGGACAATCTGGCCAGGCTCAAACCCTTCTTCGACCGCAAGTACGGACGGGTCACCGCGGGCAACAGCTCGCAGATCACCGATGGTGCGGCCTGGCTGATCCTCGCGTCGGCGCGAGCCGTCGAGCGCCACGGCCTGGAGCCGCTCGCGCGCATCGTCGACAGCGAGTGGGCCGGACTGGACCCGGCGCAGATGGGCCTCGGGCCGGTGCATGCGGCCACGCCGCTGCTGCTGCGTCGTTCGCTGGGGCTGGCCGATGTTGACCGCTGGGAGATCAACGAGGCCTTCGCCGCGCAGGTCATCGCGTGCCTGCGCGCGTGGGACGACGAGACCTATTGTCGGGAGCAGCTCGGCCTGGATGCGGCGCTCGGCAGGCTGGACGAGGACAGGCTCAACGTCGATGGCGGCGCGATCGCGCTCGGTCACCCGGTCGGCGCGAGCGGTGCGCGCATCGTACTGCATCTGATGCAAGTGCTGCGGCGGGAGGGCGCGCACCGCGGGGTCGCCGCGATCTGCATCGGTGGCGGCCAGGGCGGCGCGATGCTGGTGGAGGTGGTGCGATGACCGACACGTTCGAGCATCTGGTCCTGGTGCGCAAGCCGAGCGGTATCGCGTGGCTGTATCTGGACAAGGCCGGATCGACGACGAACACGCTATCCTCGGACATGCTCGACGAACTCGCCCGCCTGTTCGAGGCGCTGCAGCGCCATCCGCCCACCGGGCTGGTCATCGCATCGGCCAAGCCGGCCGGTTTCGTCGCCGGTGCCGACATCGACGAGTTCACCCGCATCGATTCGGCCCAGGGCGCGCGCGACCTGGTCGAGCGCGGCTGGTCGCTGTTCGACTGGCTGGCGCGCCTGCCGTTTCCGACGCTGGCGCTGATCCGGGGGCATTGCATGGGCGGCGGGCTGGAGCTGGCGCTGGCCTGCCGCTACCGCATCGTCGTGGACGAGCCGGACACCCGGCTTGCGCTGCCCGAGGTCATGCTCGGCATCATGCCGGCCTGGGGCGGCATGATGCGGCTGCCGCAGCGGGTCGGGCCGGCGGTGGCGCTCGACCTGATGCTGACCGGCAAGCCGGTCGACGCGAACCGGGCAAAGCGCATCGGTCTGGCCGACGCGTGCGTGCCGGTGCGCGTGATGGAGAACGCCGCCGACACGATGATCCTGTCCGGTCATCGGGTGCGGCGCCTGCCGCTGGGGATGCGCTTGCTGAACGGGCCGCTGAAGGCGGTCGTGGCCGCCAGGGCGCGCAAGCAGGTCGCGACCCGTGCGCGCCGCGAGCACTACCCGGCGCCCTGGGCGATCATCGACACGTGGGCGAAGTTCGGCGGCAATGCACTGGCGGTGCCGCCGGACGACCCGGCTTCGCTCGACGCGATCTTCCGTTCGCCGACCGCGAAGAATCTGGTGCGGGTGTTCTTTCTGCAGGAGCGCCTGAAGGCGATGGGCAAACCGGCCGATGGTGCGCCGCCCTTCGTCGCGCGTCACGTGCATGTGGTCGGCGCCGGGGTGATGGGCGGCGACATCGCGGCGGTGTGCGCGCAGCGCGGCATGACGGTGACGCTGCAGGATCAGACGGTGGAGCGGATCGCGCCGGCGGTCGCGCGTGCGGCGAAGTTCTTCGCGCGCAAGTACAGGGGCGACGATCGCCAGGTGCGTTTCGCGCTGGATCGCCTGATTCCGGACCCGCAGGGTCACGGCGCGACGCGTGCGGACCTGATCGTCGAGGCGATCTTCGAGGACCTGGCCGCCAAGCGGGCGCTGTTCGCGCGGCTCGAACGCATGGCCCGGCCGGACGCGGTGCTCGCGACCAACACGTCCAGCCTGCGCGTGGAGGACATCGCCACCGCGCTGCAATCGCCCGAGCGCCTGGTCGGCATCCATTTCTTCAATCCGGTCACGATGATGCCGCTGGTCGAGGTGGTGCAGGGCGACGCATCCGAGGTCGGCACATTCGCGCGGGCGGCCCAGTTCGTGCGCGCGCTCGACAAGCTGCCGCTGCCGGTCAGGAGTGCGCCGGGCTTCCTGGTCAACGCGGTGCTCGGCCCCTACATGCTGGAGGCCCTGCGCTGCTTGGACGAGGGCATTGCGGCGGAGACGGTCGACCGGGCGCTGGTCGATTTCGGTATGCCGATGGGGCCGGTGGAGCTGGTCGACACGGTCGGCCTGGACATCGCACTCGCGGCCGGGCGGGCGCTCGCCGGCGACGCGGGCGGCGATCCACCCCGGAAGCTGGTCGAACTGGTCGACGCCGGCCATCTGGGACGCAAGAGCGGGCAGGGGTACTATCGCTGGGAGAACGGCAAGGCGGTCAAGTCCGATGCCGGACCGGTGCCGGCCGGGCTGGACGACCGGATACTCGCGCCGCTGTTCGCGGCCGCGCAACGCTGCGTCGATGAGGGCGTGGTGGCCGACGCCGACCTCGCCGATGCCGGGGTGATCTTCGGCACCGGTTTCGCGCCGTGGACCGGCGGCCCGCTGCATCATGTCGCGAGCCTGGATTCTTCCGGACCGCATTCGCCGAACGCGCAGGTCGCGCCGATGGCGCTCGAACAATCGAGCTGAGGAGCACACGAACATGTCCGACGAGCAAGCGCAACACGATCTGGTGACCCTGCCGCACGACCGTCAGCCGGCCCTGCGCATCATGACGATGCCGGCCGACCTGAATCCGGCCGGCGATGTGTTCGGCGGCTGGATCATGGCCAACGTGGACATCGCCGGTGCGATCCCGGCGCGCCGGTGCGCGAAGTCGCGGGTCGCGACGATCGCGGTCAATTCATTCCTGTTCAAGCAGCCGGTGTCGGTCGGCGACCTGGTCAGCTTCTATGCGAAGGTCAAGTCGACCGGACGCACGTCGGTGACCGTGGATGTCGAGGTCTATGCCGAGCGCGACCCGGAGAACCCGGTCGTGGTCAAGGTCACCGAGGCGACGCTGACCTATGTCGCACTCGACGACCGCGGGCGCAAGCGCCCGGTCCCGGCCGAATGAAGCCACTTTTAGACGCATCCCGGACCCGGTCCGGCGGTCGCGACACGACCGCCGCCTGAGCTTCCCGGGCGGAAGCAGTTGTTTTGGAGGAGACCCCCAGTGAGCAATTTTATCATCCGCAAGGTCGCGGTACTCGGTGCAGGCGTGATGGGCGCGCAGATCGCGGCCCATTGCGCCAGCGCGGACGTGCCGGTGCTGTTGTTCGACCTGCCGTCCGGCGACGGCAAACCGAACGCGATTGTCGACAAGGCGCTGGCCGGTCTGAAGAAGCTGGACCCGGCACCTCTGGCCGCGAAGGACCGGCTGGCCTTCATCGACGCCGCCAACTACGGTTCGGATCTGGAGGCGCTGCGTGATTGCGACCTGATCATCGAGGCGATCGCCGAGAAGATGGAATGGAAGCTCGACCTGTTCGCGAAGGTCGCGCCCTTCATCCGCGCTGACGCGATCTTCGCGACCAACACGTCCGGCCTGTCGATCGCGTTGCTGGCCGAAGGCATGCCCGAGGCCTTGCGCAGCCGCTTCTGCGGCATCCATTTCTTCAACCCGCCGCGCTATATGTCGCTGGTGGAGCTGATCCCGACCCCGCAGTCCGACGCGATGATGCTGGACGCGCTCGAAGCCTGGCTCACGACCCGGCTCGGTAAGAGCATCGTCCGCGCGAAGGACACGCCCAATTTCGTCGCGAACCGGGTCGGCGTGTTTTCGATCCTGGCGGTCATGCATCATACGGCGCGGCTGGGTCTGGGCTTCGACGACGTCGACGCGCTGACCGGTCCGGTCATCGGCCGACCGAAGAGCGCGACCTATCGCACCGCCGACGTGGTCGGTCTGGACACGCTCGCGCATGTGGTTGGCACGATGCAGGCGACGCTGCCGGACGATCCGTGGCACCGGCATTTCGCTCAGCCCGACTGGCTGCAGGCGCTGATCGCGAAGGGCGCGCTGGGGCAGAAGACCCGCGCCGGCATCTACCGCAAGGCGGGCCGGGAGATCATGGTGCTGGACCTCGCGCGACAGGACTATCGTCCGAGCGCGGGCGAGGTCGCGCCCGAGGTCGAGGCGATCCTGAAGAATCGCGACCCGGCCGAACGATTCGCGCAGCTGCGCGCCAGCGCGCACCCGCAGGCGCAGTTCCTGTGGGCCATCTTCCGCGATGTGTTCCATTACTGCGCGGTGCATCTGGGCGACATCGCCGACAACGCGCGCGATGTCGACCTGGCGATGCGCTGGGGTTTCGGCTGGTCGCAGGGGCCGTTCGAGACCTGGCAGGCAGCCGGCTGGAACGACATCGCGAACGCGGTGCGCGACGACATCGACGCGGGGCGCGCGATGAGCGATGCACCGTTGCCCGCGTGGGTGTTCGCGCGCGCTGGCGTACATGAAGGCGGCGGGTCCTACTCGGCCGCGGCGGATGCACTGGCGCCGCGTTCGACGCTGCCGGTGTATCGGCGACAGCTTTATCCCGACCGCGTGCTCGGCGAGGCCGCGCCGGATCGCGGCCGCACGCTGTGGGACAGCGGCGATGCGCGCGACGGCGTGCGCCTGTGGCTGCGCCCGGACCAGGACGAGCGGGTCGGCATCGTGTCGATCACTTCAAAAATGCACGCGCTCGGTGCCGGTGTCATCGACGGGTTGATCGAGGCGGTGGCGCGGGTCGAGCGCGATCTGGATGCGCTGGTGCTGTGGCACGAGGCCCCGTTCGCGGTCGGCGCGAACCTGCAGCAGGTGGCGGCGGCCTGCGAGGCCGGCGAGTTCGACCGGCTCGAACGCATGGTGGCGCGCTTTCAGCAGGCGTCGATGTGCCTGCAGCAGGCGCAGGTGCCGGTGGTCGCGGCGGTGCAGGGCATGGCGCTGGGCGGCGGTTGCGAGTTCGCGATGCATGCGGCGCACCGGGTCATGGCGCTCGAGTCCTACTTCGGTCTGGTCGAGGTCGGCGTCGGCCTGATCCCGGCCGGGGGCGGCAGCAAGGCATTCGCAGTGCAGGCGCATCGCCTCGCCCGCCGTGCGGCCGGCGGCGACGTGTTCGGCTTCGTCCAGAACACGTTCCAGACGATCGCGATGGCCACCGTCGCGAAGAGCGCGCTCGAGGCGGTGCAGCTCGGCTTCGCGCGGCCCTCCGACGACATCCTGTTCAATCCGCAGGAACTGCTGTATGTAGCGATCCGGCGGGCACGCGCACTCGCCGAGGCTGGATATCGCCCGCCGCTGGTCGAGCGCGCGATCACGGTGGCCGGGCGCAACGGCATCGCGACCTGCGAGCTGATGCTGCTCAACATGGCAGAGGGCGGCTTCATCTCCGAACACGACTACAAGGTCGGCCGGGCGGTCGCGACCGCGCTGTGCGGTGGCGAGGTCGAGACCGGTTCGCGCGTCAGCGAGCAATGGATACTCGACGTCGAGCGTGCGCTGTTCGTCGAGTTGCTGCAGACCACCAAGACGCAGCAACGCATCGCGCACATGCTCGAGACCGGCAAGCCGCTGCGCAACTGATCCGGAGACATCATCATGAACACACAGATCCAGGACGCCTACATCGTCGCCGCCACCCGCAGCCCGGTGGCGCGCCGCAACGGCATGTTCCGCAGTACCCGGCCGGACGACCTGCTCGCGCACGTGCTGTCAGCCGTGCTCGGCAAGGTGCCGGGGCTGGATCCGGCCGAGATCGGCGACGTCATCGTCGGTTGCGCGATGCCGGAGGCCGAGCAGGGCATGAATGTCGCGCGCATCGGCCTGTTGCTGGCCGGTCTGCCCGAGATGGTGCCCGGCATCACGATCAACCGCTTCTGCGCGTCCGGCCTGCAGGCGGTGGCCGATGCGGCCGCGCGCATCCGGCTCGGCGAGGCCGAAGTGATGATCGCGGCCGGCACCGAGTCGATGAGCGCGATGCCGCAGATCATGGGCAACAAGGTCAGCCTCAACCCGGCCATCTTCGCGAAGGCAGAGAATGTCGGCATCGCGTTCGGCATGGGGCTCACCGCCGAGAAGGTCGCGCAGCAGTGGCAGGTGAGCCGCGAGGACCAGGACGCGTTCGCGCTGGAATCGCATCGCCGCGCGGTGGCCGCGATCGATGCCGGCGCCTTCCGCGACGAGATCACGCCATACGCGGTGCGCACGCATGTGCCGGGAGACGGCGGCCAGGTGCGTGTGGTCGAGCGCCTGTGCGATACCGACGAAGGCCCGCGTCGGGACGCCTCCGCGGAGGCGCTCGCGAAATTGCGGCCGGTGTTCGCGACCAAGGGTTCGGTGACCGCCGGCAACAGTTCGCAGATGTCGGACGGCGCCGGCGCGGTGCTGCTGATGAGCGAAGCGGCGGTCAAGCGCCACGGCGTGACGCCGATCGCGCGCTTCGCCAGCTATGCGGTGGCCGGCGTGTCGCCGAAGATCATGGGCATCGGCCCGGTCGAGGCGATCCCGCGTGCGCTCGCGGCCGCCGGTGTGGCGCAGGCCGATGTCGGCTGGATCGAACTCAACGAGGCCTTCGCGGCGCAGGCACTGGCGGTGATGCGCACGCTAGCGCTCGATCCGGCACGCGTGAATCCGCTGGGCGGTGCGATCGCGCTCGGCCACCCGCTGGGCGCGACCGGCGCGATCCGCATGGCCACGCTGATGAGCGCGATGCAGCGCGACCCGACGCTGCGCCACGGCATGATCAGCATGTGCATCGGCACCGGCATGGGCGCGGCGGGGGTGTTCGAGCGGCTTTGAATGCTTCGGTCGGACGGCTCACCTGCAGGCTCATTCTTCAGTGGGCGCAGGGGGTGGCCGTGCTTGTATCGAACGCCTGCTGCGCGTAATCTGTGCGCATCGATTACGCGCAGGAGTGGGCGCATGCCGGTCGACTACGATCTCAAGGGCCCGAAACGCTCGGCCAATCTGAGCATCAACAGTGACTTGTTGGGTCAGGCTCGTGCGATGGGGATCAATCTGTCCTCATTGATGGAAGAGGCCTTGGCCGAAGCGGTCAGGGTTCGACGCCAGGCGCAGTGGCTGGAGGCAAATCGTGATGCGATGGCCGCGTACAACCGGCAAGTGGAGCAGCACGGCACGTTCAGCGATGCGGTGCGAAGCTTCTGATGAGCCAGTTTGCCGTTCATCGCAACTGCAACCAGGACAGTGCCGGGCGCTACCCTTTCCTGCTCGATGTGCAGTCGCCGTTGCTCGAGGGCCTGGAAACCCGGCTCGTGATACCGCTGACGCCGCTAAGGATTCTGGGTGGGCGCGCGATGGATCGCGTCACTCCGGTGTTCGAGATTCATGGCGAGGCGCATGTTCTGCTGACACCGCAGATGGCAGGGGTCGCCCGGAAGGAACTCGGCAACATCGTCACCGATTTCGGCCCGAAACGGGACAGCATCATCGCCGCGATCGACTTCCTGATCACCGGTTGCTGAGTGTCTGATCCGCTTCCACGCCTCACCCGATCAATTCAAGGACCCGCCAGATGGCCAATACCGTACTGTTCGAAGTCAATGATCGTGTCGCGACGATCACGCTGAACCGCCCCGCGCAACTCAACGCGCTGTCGGTCGAGATGATGCAGGACCTGTACGAGGTCGCGCGCCTGCTCAGGGATCACAAGGACGTGGCGGTCGTGATGGTGACCGGTGCCGGCGATCATTTCATGGCGGGCGGTGACCTGAAGGATTTTGCGCGCCATTTCGACCAGAACGCCAGCACCCGGCTGGTGACCTACCGCGCGATGATCGAGAAGCACATCAACCCGACCATCGAGATCATGCAGGGTCTGCACCAGCCGGTGATCGCGAAGGTGCGCGGTGCGTGCGCCGGTTTCGGCATGTCCCTGATGCTGGGCTGCGATCTGGCGGTCTGTGCCGACAACGCGAAGTTCACGACCGCATATGCGTCGATCGGTCTGCCGGCCGATGGCGGCATGTCCTACTTTCTGCCGCGCATCGTCGGCACGCGCAAGGCGACCGAGCTGTTGCTGCTTGCGGATCGCTTCGATGCGGCCGAGGCGCAGCGGCTCGGGCTGGTGAACCGGGTGGTCGCGGCTGACCGGCTGGACGACGAAACCGCCGCGCTGATCGAACGGCTGAAGAACGGACCGCATCATGCCTACGGCGAGGTCAAGCGCCTGCTCGCGAACACGCTGGACGACAAGATCGAGTCGCAGCTGCAGAGCGAGGCCGAAGCCTTCGGGCGCTGCGGCGCGACCGGCGACTTCGTCGAGGGCGTCAACGCCTTTCTCGAGAAGCGCAAGCCGGCTTTTCGGGGGGGCTGACTTTGGCGTAGCCGTTCGTTGCCGGTTGCGGGAACGGGCGTCTGAGGGTCGAACCCGCGCACCGGTGCCGGCGACTGGCCTCGCGGCTCCAGCTGTCACTCGCGCTGCCGCTGTAAGGCGCCTTCGGCTTTTCAACCCTACCCGGCGGGCGGAACGGTGTCGACGAAGCTCGGCCGCGCGAACATGTGCTCTGCCAGCCGCGTCAGTGCGGGCCGGCCCTCGCGCCAGCCGAGCTGTGCGAAGCGCAGGTCGAGATAACCGAGCGCGATGCCGACCGCGATGTCGGCCAGGCTCATCTGGTCGCCGTGCAGCCACTCGCGACCGGTCGCGTGCTTCTCCAGATGGTCCAGGCCGCGCTCGACCTTCTGCAGCTGGCGTTCGATGACGGCATCGCTGCGCTGCGGATCGGGCTGGCGGGATTCGAGCAGCGCGATCACCGCGGCGTCGTTGATGCCGTCGGCCAGCGCCTCGATCTGGCGCACCCGCACACGCTCCAGGTGATCGAGCGGCAGCAGGTGTGGCGGCGCATTCAGCGTCTCCAGATAGCCCGCGATGACCGGCGAGTCGTGGAAGGCCTCCCCGTCGGCGGTGATCAGCACCGGGACCTTGCCCAGCGCGTTCAACTCGGGTACGCGGGTGCTGATCTCCCACGGCGAATCGACGACCAGCTCGAAGGGCAGCTTTTTCTCTTGCAGCACGACGCGGATCTTGCGGGCGTAGGGGCTGGTCAGGGACGCGAACAGCTTCATCGACATGATGGTTTCCTCAGAGCGGGGCCCAGGTGGTGGAGATGATGTCACGGATCACATGGAGCTTGCCATGAAAGAAATGGTCGGCACCCGGAACCACGATGATCGGCTGTTCCTGCGGGCGCGCCCATTCGAGCACGTTGGCGAGCGCGACCGTCTCGTCGAGCTCGCCATGGATGATCAGCGCCGGGATGCCCTTTGGCAGCGGGCCGGTGTCGTAGTGACGGGCGCCGTCGCCGGCGGTGCCGGCGGCCATGCCGACCAGCGCGAGCCGGCGTGGCGGCGTCATGTCGTCGGCGAGCCGGGCCGCGACCCGGGTCTGCACGAAGCCGCCGAACGAGAAGCCGCCCAAGGCCAGCGGCTGAAAGCCCCAGCGCGACTGGGCCCATGCGATCACCGCGAGCATGTCCTCGGTCTCGCCGTGGCCGTGGTCGTGCGCACCCTCGCTCGCGCCTACGCCCCGGAAATTGGGTCGGATCGCCGCATAGCCGAGGTCGCGGAACACGCGCGCCAGCGTGTGCGCCACCTTGTTGGTGTTCGCGCCGCCGTACAGCGGATGCGGATGGCAGACCAGCGCGATGCCGCGCACGTCGGCCGGGGCGTCGATCAGCGCGTCGATCGCGCCTTCCGGGCCGCGCAGCAGGACTTTTTCGGTGGGCAGCGGGCGGGTCATCAGCTCTCCAGTTTCAGTCGCTCGACGACACGGCCACCGACCAGATGCTCGTCGATGATCTGGTCGATGTCTTCCTTGTCGACATAGGTGTACCAGACTTCATCCGGATACACGACCAGCACCGGGCCTTCGTCGCAGCGGTCCAGGCAACCGGCCTTGTTGATGCGGACCTTGCCCTTGCCCTTCAGGCCGAGCTTGCCGATCCTGTCCTTCGCGTAGGTCTGCATCTCGACCGCGTGGTGCTCGTTGCAGCAGGTGTCGCCGGGCTGGCGCTGGTTGCAGCAGAAAAAGACGTGGTGCCGGTAATAACTCATGTTGGGGTCTCCGTGGGGGCGCTGTGCCGCGTTGCGGTCATTGGTGTCGTTCGGGACGATTATAACGATCGGCCGCTCAGTGGCCATCATCGTGGAGATGCTCGCCGCGCCACAGTCCGATCGCCGACAGCCAGGCGAGCGCCAGAAAGGGCCAGGCGCTCGCGACGAACTGGGTGAGACCGTGGAAATTCAGAAAATTCCCGCGGTCGAGCACGCGCTGATCGACCAGCAGATACGGGTTGTCCGGGATCAGATTGGTCAGCGTGGTCGCGACCAGCAGCACCATGCCCGCCAGCGCGTGCTGCATCAGGCTCGGCAGCAGCAGCGCCAGCGCGAGCAACGGCAGGCCGATCGTGAGGCCCAGGCGCGCCCCCGGCGTCAGCCACGCCAGCGCGGCACCGGGCACGAAGAACAGCAGGCTCGCGAGCGATTTCGCGCCGATCGCGAGTACCAGCAGCAGCACCACCGGCCAGGGGCTGGTCGCGCGCATCATGCAACTCGCCAGCAGTCCCACCGAGATGACCGAAGCGGCGACCAGCGCGGCTTCGAGCGTGATGAAACGCTCCGGCGCGAACGGCAGCGGCGTTGGCAATTCGAGCAGGCGATGCAGGTCCCCGTTGGAGAACGCCATGCTCTCGGGCATCAGCTGGGTCAGCAGCCACAGCGCGAGCAGGATCAGGCCGAGATCGCCGGTCCGCCCCGGGATGATGCGGACCGAACGCCAGCGCTGCAGCCAGCCGTGACGGTCGAACAGGCGGCGTCCGAACAGCGTGCTCAGCATCGCGCCGATGAAGGCCCCGGCGACGTTGCAGCCCAGATCGACATTGGACGAGATGCGGGTCGGCAGGAAGTTCTGCGCGGTCTCGATCGCGAAACTCAGCAGCGCGGCCATCACGGTCGCGAGCACGACCGCACCGGTACGACCGACGCGTCGCGGCAGGGCCGCCAACAGCACGAAGCCGAGCGGCACATAGCCGAGCACGTTCAGCACCAGATCCTCGGTCCGGTAGTACTTCGGGAAGGGCGCGGTCAGATAGTCGAACAGCGGCAGGCCGCTCGTGCGCCAGCCGGTCAGCGGATGCAGGCAGGCATACGCGATCAGCAGCGTGTAGGCGACCGCCAGATAGACGGTCAGGCGGGTCGAAGCGTCGCTGTCGCGCATCGGTCGCCGGCTCAGTGCGGCATCGCGGCGATGTGCGCGGTGCGGCGCATCGTCGCGCTCACGCCGCGTCGGTGCCGAGCTTGCGCAGTTTCGCGAACCATTTCCGGCAGCCCGCATCGTCGAGCGAGTCGACACCGCCGATCAGCGTCTCGCGCACCGGCGCGATGCCGACGAAGCCGAGGATGTTGCGCTCCAGCGACTTCACGCTGTGCGCGCGAAAGTAATAGCGATACACCAGCGCCGGCATGCCCATCGTGACCACGACCCGCGCCGAGCGGCCGGTCAGGCCTTTGCGGGCCATCGGGTTGTCGCCGTCCGCGGTGAACGCGAAGCCGGGGCGCGCGATCTGCTCCAGGAAGCCCTTCAGCAGCGCCGGCATGTCGCCCATCCACAAGGGAAAGAACAGCGCCAGATGTTCGGCCCACGCGATCCCCGCCTGCGCATCGTGCAGCGTCTCGGGCAGGATGCCGTGTTCCCACTCGTGCTGGCTGCGCAGCAGCGGAAAGGACAGCCGCGCGACATCGACCTGCCTGACCTCATGGCCGGCGGCTTCGGCGCCGTCGCGATACTGCGCGGCCAGCGCGTGGCACAGATGCTCGGCATCCGGGTCTGGATGGCCCTGGATGATCAGGATACGTCGGCTCATGTCTGCTCTCCTGCGGCGGCGCCCGCCGGGCGGCGGAAGGGTTCAGCCGCGATGCCGGATGCATCGAAGCGGCATGCCGGGCGGCCTGCCCAAGTGTCGCATGAAAATGCGACGGTCCGGCGACGCTCAGCCCGGGATCAGTCGCCGCAGCACCGTGGCCGGTGCGTACTCGCGCTGCAGCCGCTCCCAATCGACCGCGTCCAGCGTGTTCTTGACCAGCAGGCCGAGTTCGGTGTCACCCTCCATCAGCAGCCGGCGGTCGAAGAACAGCGTGTCGGCGTCCTCCTCGCGCAGCGCCAGCGCGATGTAGTCGCGCAGCGTCGCGCTCAAGGTCAGGTCGGGCGCGGCGCGGCGCTCGATGGTCCGGAAGCCGGTCGGTCCGAGCGTGAAGTCCAGGGTCAGACCGGCGTCCTTCACCCGCAGGCGCAGGTGCCGGCCGGTGAGCGGCTCGAGGTCCCCGACCGGCAGAATGCGGCCGCGCGCGAAGTTCAGCGCGAGCGTCAGCGCTCGCGCCGGCGGGCGTTGCGGCAGGCGCGCGGCGAGGCCGGCGAGCATGGGTGAGAGCGTGAAGGCGGGCAGGCGGGGGAGGCTCATGGCATTGGGTTCCGGCAAGTCGAGGGGTCGGAGCGCGGTGCAGTTGCTCCCTCCCCTTCAAGGGGGAGGAAAGGTTGTCTTTACCGAGTTCACTCGTTTTTTTCGCTCCACTGACGGAAGCCTGGTGGCGCGTTGGGTTCAGGGTATGGTCTGCAGCTCGAGTCCGGGCCGGCCATGCCAGAAGCCGTTGCAGGCCTGGTCCACGCTCCATTGCGCGCTGGCGGCGAAGGCCTGCTGCGGAGTGGTCCGGCGGTGCCTAACCGCGTCGAACAGTTCGACGATGCGCGCGGTGTCGTTGCCCTGCGGGCTGATGCGCAGAACCTGCGCGTGGCGGCAGGCCTCGTCCAGGTCGCCAAGCAGGTTGTGAACGCGCGCCGACTGCGTCTGCACGCCGTTCAGGGTCAGGAAGGGCTCGCCTTCTCGGGTGCGCAGCACCAGCCCGTCCGCGAGGCCGAGGCAGCGGAACTCGCAGGTGTCCTTCTGCAGGTTGAAATGACGCGCGGTGAAACAGCGCGCCGAATGCGCCAGCGGCAGCCGCCCCCACGCGAGCACTTCGGTGTCTATCGGGCGTGCGAGGGCGGTCTGCAGCGCGGCGAGCGCATCGCCCGACATCTCGGGCGCGACCACCCAGCGGCGCGCGCCGAGCTCCATCAGCAGCGCCAGCGTGTCCGGATTGAACACGTTCAGCGTCGGTCCGGCGATCCAGTCGCGCCGGCTGGCTGCGGCGAGCAGCTGCACCGCCGACATGTCGTTGGCCTCGATGGTGAAGCGGTCCTGCGCGACGATTCGGCGCAGCGTCTTCAGGTCGGACTCGGATTCGATCAGCGACTGCGACGACAGCACCACTTCCTTGCCCGCGTCGGCCAGCATCGCAGCCACGTCCAGCCAGTCCTCCAGGCGCAGTTCATGCCGGCGCGAGCACACGGTCTCGCCGACATAGACGATGTCGACCGGACCGTCGGCGATGCCGGCGTAGAAGTCCAGCGTGGCCTGGCGCGGCCAGTAGTACAGCAGCGGGCCGAGCGCGATGCGGGTGGCATTCATTTCCATGGCCTGTAATACGCGCCCAGCGTGTGGCTGCGGCCTTCGGAGACCTTGTCCAGCTCGGCCATCCACGCCGGCTGCACCGAGAAGCGGTCGGCATCGGCGAGCACGCGGTCGATCGCGGCCCGCCACACGCGCGTGACCTGCGCGACATAGGCCGGGCTGCGCTGGCGGCCCTCGATCTTGATCGCGCGCACGCCGGCCCGCGCGAGTTCGGGCAGCAATGCGATCGTGTTCAGGCTGGTCGGTTCTTCCAGCGCGTAATAGGTCTCGTCGTTCACGTCGAAGCGGCCCTTGCACAGCGTCGGATAGCCGGCGCGCTCGGCGTCGCCGAAGCGGTCGATCAGGATCCCGTTGAGACGGGTCTCCATGCCGCGCGGGGTCTGTTCCCAGCGCACATGCTTGCCCGGCGAGCAGGCGCCGTTGCAGTTGGGCGACTCGCCGGTCGCATAGGCCGACAATGCGCAACGCCCCTCGACCATCACGCACAACCCGCCGAAACCGAACACCTCGATCTCGACCGGCGTGTGCGCAATGACCTGCTCGACCTGCGCCAGCGCCAGCACCCGCGGCAGCACCGCGCGCCGGATGCCGAAGCGCTCGCGGTAGAAATTGATCGCCTCGTAGCTGGTCGCCGAGCCCTGCACCGACAGGTGCAGCCGCAGCTCGGGATGCGTCTTCGCCGCATAGGCCATCAGGCCGGGGTCGGCGAGGATGACCGCGTCGATGCCGAACTCGGCCGCCCGGTCGATCGCGGCGGTCCAGTCGGCCCAGTTGTGCGCCTGCGGGTAGGTGTTCAGCGCGAGCAATACCTTGCGGCGGCGCGCGTGCGCGTAGGCCACGCCGTCGCGCATCGCCTTCGGGTCGAAGTTCAGGCCGGTGAAGTTGCGCGCGTTGGTCGCGTCCTTGAAGCCGACGTAGACACAGTCGGCGCCGTTGTCGACAGCGGCCTTCAGTGCCGGCAGGCTGCCGGCGGGGCAGACGAGTTCGATTGTGTGCTGGGTCATGTGCTTGCGGGGCTGTGAAAGCCCCGCAAGTCTAGTGTCGTGCCGCGGTGCGTGCGTTGACCCGTGTCAAAGGCCGGGCCGGTGACGGGCCTCGCGATCCTGCTGGGTCAACAAAAAAGGCGACCCGCGGGTCGCCTTTCTTCGATCGTGTTTCGCCGAGCCTTCAGCTCATGCGGCGGCGCATGGCACCAAGGCCGAGAAGGCCCAGGCCGAGCAGGGCGAGGGTGCCGGGTTCGGGGACGGCACCGACGGGAGGTGGTTCTGGTTCGTTGCCGTTTTCACGAAGATTTGCCTGAACTGTCAAGAGCGATTCCGTCAGGCGAATCGTGCCTTGATTCACGCCTCTTCGGACTCCTACGCCCAATGTCCCATTTTCAACGTCGAAATACGATGCGATGTCAATTGCCGCGCCTCCGAGGAATGCAGCTGTGTCGGACGGTCCAGCTTCCGTGCCGAAACTCACGTAGATGGTGTCACCCGATGCATTAATGCCGCCCGATGTCGAGAAGGTCAATTGCAGGATTCCGCTTATGAAATCATGATCACCGTAAGAGTACGGATTTGTAGTGATCAGCGTTAAGTTGTGCACATACGAAAAGGTCGTTGAATCTGAGAGCGCTTGACCAGATCCCGAAAAGATAATGTTTTGTTGGAACTCCAATTGGGTCGGTATCGCATGTGCCATCCCGACAAACCCCGCCAGGATCGCACCGACCAAAATCTTGCGTGTGGTTTTCATTTTCCTTTTCTCCGTCGTTTTTTTGCTCTTGGGTCCTGTTGCATCCGGGCAACGATCGACCACGTGAATACTGCTGCTGGCTCTCACTAAGCAGATCCCGTGCCAGATTCCAAAAATCCCCGCCTCGCTGGGCTTTTACGCCATTTCAGGCGCGGCCGTTCATCCGTTTCGCAAGAACTGTAAGAATCGCTGACATTTTCGCAACAAGTGTCGGTTCGATGCGTCCCGCTCGTGCCAGAAGCGCCTCGTCATTGCAAGCAAGTCTGGCCGCGGATGCATGAGGTCGACGCGACAAAAATCACGCTTTCGTGCCGATTTTTGCGCGAGTGTGACGTTTGTCACGGAAAGCGCGCCCGGATGGGCGTGCGGAAGTGTAAAAAAATCCGACACTTAGGTGCATTCGTGGTTGTGGGCGTCCATTGACACGCCGACTAGTCCGGCGATGCTGGGTCGGTCGAGAGCGGGGTGTCGCTCCCTCCCCCTTGAAGGGGGAGGAACAAGGTGCCGGAACCGGGTCCGTGCGCTTGATGGTCAGCGTGCGACGTGATGCGCGCCGCCGGCGGCGTGGTGGTGGCCGGCGTGCGGGCGGTGGTGGGGTTTCGCGCCGACGAAGCCGCCGACCAGCATGCCCAGCGCGCTGACCGCGAGGCCGTACAACTGCGGCTCGATGTCGCCTTCCGGCACGAAAAGTTCGAACAGCAGCCAGGTGCCGATGCCGAGCACGATCGCAAGCGTCGCGCCGAGGTTGTTGGCGCGCTTCCAGAACAGCCCGGCGGCCAGCGGCACGAAGGCGCCGGCCAGCGTGACCCGGTAGGCGCTCTCGACCATGTGATGGATGGTCGCGTCGGTGGACACCGCATACACCGCGACGATGATGGAGAACGCGACCACCGCGAGCCGGGTGGCGAGCAGCAGCTGGCGGTCGGTCATGTCGTTCCAGTAACCGCGCAGGATGTTCTCCGAGAAGGTCACCGATGGTGCGAGCAGGGTGCCGGACGCGGTGCTCATGATCACCGAGATCAGCGCGCCGAAAAACACCACCTGGGCGGCGAAGGGCATGTAGCCGATGATCAGGTTGGGCAGGATCAGCTGGGAATCCTCGTCCATGAAGCGCTCGACCATGGCCGGATCGATCAGGGTGGCAGAATACGCGAGGAACAGCGGCACCGCGGCGAAGAAGAAGTAGGACACGCCGCCGAGCGTGGTGCCCCACACCGCGACCCGTTCGTTCTTGGACGAGTTCACGCGCTGGAACACGTCCTGTTGCGGGATCGAGCCGAGCGCCATCGTCAGCAGCGCCGCGATCCATGCGAGCATGTCGAGCCGGTCCAGGGTCGGCAGAAACTCGAGCTTGCCCTCGGCCGAGGCCTTGGCGATCACGTTGGTGAAGCCGCCGGCCATGTCACCGGCCAGCCAGGTCACGTAGAGCAGGCCGAGCACGATCACGATCATCTGCACGAAGGTCGTCATCGCGACGGACCACATGCCGCCGAACAGCGTATACACCAGCACCACCGCGGCGCCGATGAACACGCCCTGGTTCACGGTGATCGCGCCGTCGGACAATACGTTGAACACCAGCCCCAGCGCCGCCATCTGAGCGCCGACCCAGCCCAGGTAGGACGCGATGATCGCCAGCGACAGCGCCACCTCGGTGCTGCGGTTGTAGCGCACGCGGAAGAAGTCGCCCAGCGTCAGCAGGTTCATGCGGTACAGCGGCCGCGCGAACACCAGGCCGAACAGCACCAGGCAGATCGACGCGCCGAGCGGGTCCGAGATCAGGCCGCGGAAGCCCTCGTCGATGAAGGTCGCCGAGATGCCGAGCACGGTTTCGGCACCGAACCAGGTCGCGAATACCATTGCGAGCACCATGATCATCGGCAGGTTGCGTCCGGCGACGATGTAGTCGCGCGCATCGTGCACCCGTGTGGCGGCATAAAGACCGATGCCGACCGACACGACGATGTAGGCAATCACGAGCCACAGGAGCATGAATGGATTTTCCGGTTGGGGTGACGGAAAGGGCGAGGCGACCCGATGTGCGATATGCAAACGGCCGCAGTTTAGCAACGAAATTCATGCGTGGGGACCGTTTTATCCCTTGTGCCACGCGGATTTCGGGAGGTGGTGCGATGCACCAGAAAGGGCGTGCCGGGCGGGGGTGTCAGGCCGGTCGAGGGGCGGCGCGGACCTGCGAGAATCGGCCTGCGGGCGCCGGATCGCGGCGCGCTCAGCCGACGAAGCGGTACAGCTCCAGGCCGACCATGGCCACCAGCAGTACGCCGATGAACGCGAGCAGGCGGTTGTGGCGACGCTGGGCGGCCTCGAGCCGGGCCATCTCCTCGCGGTGGATGCGGTTCTGGCGTTCGGGTTCGGTCAGCGCCTTGTGCACCAGGCGCGGCAACTGCGGCAGCGACGCGGCCCAGTTCGGGGCTTCGTCGCGCACGCCCTGGACCATCGCGCGCCAGCCCATTTGCTCGTCCATCCAGCGCTCGAGAAAGGGCTTGGCGGTCTTCCACAGGTCCAGCTCCGGGTCGAGCTGGCGGCCCAGGCCCTCGATGTTGAGCAGTGTCTTCTGCAGCAGCACCAGCTGCGGCTGGACTTCCATCTCGAAGCGGCGCGCGGTCTGGAACAGGCGCAGCAGCGTCTTGCCGAAGGAGATGTCCTTCAGCGGTTTGTCGAAGATCGGTTCGCACACGGTGCGTATCGCGGCCTCGAATTCCTCCACCCGGGTCTTGGCCGGCACCCAGCCGGCCTCGATGTGGGCCAGCGCGACGCGCCGGTAATCCCGCTTGAAGAACGCGAGGAAGTTCTGCGCGAGGTAGTTCTTGTCTTCCTCGTTGAGCGTGCCCATGATGCCGAAGTCGAGCGCGATGTAGCGGCCGTCGCGATGCACGAAAATGTTGCCCGGATGCATGTCGGCATGGAAGAAGCCGTCGCGGAACACCTGCGTGAAAAAGATCTCGACGCCCGCACGCGACAGTATCGACAGGTCGGTGCCCTGGGCGCGCAAGGCCTCGGTCTGCGAGATCGGGATGCCGTGCATGCGCTCCATGACCATCACCGACTTGCCGCACCAGTCCCAATAGACCTCGGGCACCACCAGCAGCTTCGAGTCCTTGAAGTTGCGCCGCAGCTGCGAGCAGTTGGCCGCCTCGCGCATCAGGTCGAGTTCGTCGTTCAGGTACTTGGTGAACTCGGCCACGACCTCGCGCGGCTTGAGCCGGCGGCCCTCGACCCAGACCTTCTCGAGCAGCATCGCCGCGGTCTCGAGCAGGGCCAGGTCGTGCGCGATGACCCGCTCGATGCCGGGCCGCAGCACCTTGATCGCGACTTCGGTGCCGTCCGGCAGTTCGGCGAAGTGCACCTGCGCGACCGACGCGGATGCGATCGGCGTGCGGTCGAAGTTGATGAAGACCTCGTCGATCGGCTTCTCGTACAGGCCTTCCAGCGTGATCAGCGCCTGTTCGATCGGAAACGGCGGGACGCGGTCCTGCAGCAGCGCGAGTTCGTTGGCGAGATCGGGCGGCAGCAGGTCGCGCCGCGTGGACAGCATCTGGCCGAACTTGACGAAGATCGGGCCGAGCGACTCGAGCGCGCACCGGAGCCGCACCGCGCGCGGCTGCTCGAAACGACGCCAGAAGAAGAACACGTGCCAGATCCTGAGCAGGCGGCCGCTGGCGTCGGCATCCAGGACCATCTGGTCGAGTCCGAAGCGCAGGCCTACAGTGATGATCTTGGCGAGACGGAACAGGCGCACGGCAGCGGATTGAAATCGGCAAAGGAACGACTGTAGCCGGAAAGCCAGGGCGGCGGAAGGCCGATGCTGCTTGCCGGCCGCGCCGAACTTACGAGTCGTCACGAATGCCGTGCCGGCGGCCGGCCGTCAATCCGTTATAATTCAGCCCTTTTCGAACTGCCGAGTGCCATGAGCGCCGAACCTAAGACCCTGATCGCCGAGCTGCTGCGCGTTGCGCTGAAGAGCGTCGCACCAAATCACGCCGACACGCCGATTCATCTGGAGCGCCCCAGGCAGGCCGGGCATGGTGATTTCGCAACCAATGTCGCGCTGCAACTGGCCAAGCCGCTGCGGCGCAATCCGCGCGAGCTCGCCGCGATGCTCGCAAGCGAGCTGCCCGCGTCGCCGCTGGTGACCCGGGTCGAGGTCGCCGGCGCCGGCTTCATCAATTTCACGCTGGCCGCGGTTGCCAAGACCGCGGTGGTCCGCGACGTGATCGCCGCCGGCGCCACCTATGGGCGGGGGGTGCGCAACGGCGTGCGGGTACAGCTCGAGTTCGTGTCGGCCAATCCGACCGGGCCGCTGCATGTCGGTCATGGCCGGGGCGCGGCCTACGGGTCCTCGCTCGCGTCGGTGCTCGATTTCGCCGGCTGCGAGGTGTCGCGCGAGTACTACATCAACGACGCGGGCCGGCAGATGGACATCCTGGCGCTGTCCACGTGGCTGCGCTATCTCGCGTTCTTCGGCATCGAGGTGCCGTTTCCGCCTAACGGCTACCAGGGCGACTACGTCATCGACATGGCCCGCGAGATGCGCGACGCGCATCAGGACCGCTTCGCGAAGATCTCCGCAGCCGACCTGCTGCGCGGCACGCCCGGCTTGCCGGTCGCCGATCGCAAGGACGACGAGGCCGCGACCATGCGCGAGGATCATCTCGACGCGCTGATCGCCAACGCGAAGCGTCTGCTGGGCGAGGACTACGCATGGGTGCATGGTTTTGCGCTGAACCAGCAACTCGGCGACTGCCGCGAGGACCTCGAACAGTTCGGTGTGAGGTTCGACAAATGGTTCTCCGAGAAGAGCCTGTTCGACACCGGACTGGTTGAGCGCGCGGTGGCCGAGCTCGAGCGGCGCGGCCATGTCTATGTGCAGGACGGAGCCAGATGGTTCCGCTCCAGCGCCTTCGGCGACGAGAAGGACCGGGTGGTGCAGCGCGAGAACGGCATGTACACCTATTTCGCGTCCGACATCGCTTATCACCTGAACAAGTACGAGCGCGGCTTCGACCGCATCATCGATGTGTGGGGGGCGGACCACCACGGCTACATCGCACGCGTGAAGGGCGCGGTGGCCGCGCTGGGTCTGCCGCCGGAGAAGCTCGATGTCGCGCTGGTGCAGTTCGCGGTGCTGTATCGCAACGGCCAGAAGGCGTCGATGTCCACCCGTTCGGGTGACTTCGTCACGCTGCGCGACCTGCGCCAGGAAGTCGGCAACGACGCGTGTCGCTTCTTCTATGTGTTGCGCAAGAGCGACCAGCACCTGGACTTCGACCTGGACCTGGCCAAGAGCCGCAGCAACGAGAACCCGGTGTTCTACGTGCAGTACGCGCATGCGCGGGTGTGCTCGGTGATGCAGCAATGGGGCGGTGACGCGAGCGAACTGGCCGATGCCGATCCGGCGCGGTTGGCCAGCGAGCGCGAGCTGGCGCTGTGCGCGCTGCTCGGCGCGTATCCCGAGGTCGTGCAGAGCGCCGCCGCGGACTACGCGCCGCATCAGATCGCGTTCTACCTGAAGGATCTGGCCGGCGAGTTTCACGCGTGGTACAACGCCGAGCGCATGCTGGTCGATGACGACGGCCTGCGGCTCGCCCGCCTCGCGCTGGCGCAGGCGGTGCGCGAGGTGCTCGCGTCCGGCCTGAACATGCTCGGTGTGTCGGCACCGCAGGAGATGTGACACAGTGGAGAAGCGCCGTGACTCGTGACCAGAAGCCTCGCCGCAAGCCGGCGCGCAAGCCGGCCCGCAGTGGGGGCGGCGTCATCGTCGGAATCTTCATCGGGCTGGTGCTCGGCGCACTGCTGGCGGCCGGCACCGCCTGGTATCTGACCCGCTCGTCGCCGTTCCAGCCGCCGCCGAACACGCCGGCCGCGATCGTGTCGGGCGATCAGGCGCCGCTGTCGCTGCCAGGAAAGGCCGGTGACCGGCCGGTGGTGAAACAGGATTTCGAGTTCTACCGCATTCTGCCGCAGGGCAGTGGTGGCGGGGCGCAGACCGCGCCGGTCGCGCCTCAGCCGCAGGTCGAACCGGCGCGCCCCGAGCGCCTGTACCTGCAGGTTGGCGCGTTCGAGGATCCCGCCGAGGCGGACAACATGAAGGCGCTGCTCGCGCTCAACGGCATCGAGGCTAACGCGCAGCGCACGCAGCTGACCGATGGGCGCATCGTGCATCGCGTGCGGATCGGGCCGTTCAGCAACCCCGAGGACATGAATCCGATCCGGTCACGGCTGGCCACGGCCGGGCTGACCGCATCGGTGGTGCGTGTGAACCCCTGAACAGTGAAAACGGAACGCTTGCGCGTTGGGCGCGTCAGAACGCGTACGAGATCCCATCCCGACCGGAGAAATAGATGAACCGTCGTTTGATCCTGAAGCAGTTCGGCGCGCTGGCGCTGTTTTCGGCCGCCGGCACGGTGGCGTTTGCACAGCAGGGCGGCCAGGAACTGTTTCGCAGCCTGCCGAACCCGATCCCGCCCGACACGCCGGGCAAGATCGAAGTGATCGAGTTCTTCCATTACGGTTGTCCGCACTGTCGCGATTTCCACCCGCTGATGAAGGACTGGCTCAAGCGCCTGCCCGACGATGTAGCCTTTCGTGCGGTGCCGGCGATCTGGGGCAACGAACAGCTGCGCGGGCTCGCACGGCTCTATTACACGGCCGAGCGCACCGGCACGCTGGACCTGATCGAGGAGGACATCTTCGCCGCGGTGCAGGACGAGCGCCGCCCGATCTTCAACGAGGCGGGCGTGCGCGACTGGATCAGCCGCTACGAGCTGGATCACAAGGCCTTCATGGACACCTACGAGTCGTTTGCAATGCAGGCGCTGGTGCAACGTGCCGACCAGGTCGCACGCACCTATCGCATCCAGGGTGTGCCGACGATGGTGGTGGGTGGCCGGTACGTCACGTCCGCGTCGATGACCGGCAGCCATGAGCGTACGCTGGCGGTGGTCGACGAGTTGATCGTCAAGGCCCGCAGCGAACTCTGACCTATCATCGGGGGCCCGGGGCAGCATGGCCGACGAGCCGGACATGGACGGTGTCGAACGCAGAGGCCGGCAGCGCTTCGTCGCCCGATGGCGCGGCGAGTACTGTTTCTGGGCACTGGTGGACGGCGAACGCAGGCCGCTGGTCGACCTGTCGCTCGAGGGCTTCGCGGTCCCGGCGGCAAGCCCGGCCGTGCTCGGTGAAGTCTTCGACTTCGTATTGCAGCGTGTCAACGTACCCGACGAGATTCGCGGCCGCTCGCGCGTAGTCAATCACATCGACACGCCGACGGGCGCGCAGCTCGGCTGTCTTTTCGTCGAACTCGACGGGGACGGGCGCGACAGGCTGCAGGACTGGCTGACCGCGCATGTGCTCGCGAACGCGACCGTCCCGATCAGCGAACGGGATGCGGCCGACATCGTGTCCGGTCGGTCGTTGATCTGATCCCGCCGCCCGTGGGGCATAGCGCGGGTTAGGGAAAACGCGCCTATCAACCGTCACGCAATCCCCCTAAGGTAAACCCTGAGCAGGCATGTGGGCCGGCCCTGACCGGTCGCGGCGTTCCGCAAGGCCTTGATCGTGCCGCTCGCATACCAAGAATGGGAGACGGATATGAGGCGAAGCAGGACCGAGACACCGGCCGGACAGATCGAAGCGGTCGTCGAACAGATTCGGGACAAGTTACCGGCCGACATGGTGGCCGTCGTCGAACCCTTTGCGCGGAAGTACTTCGACTCGGTCGATCCGGATGATCTGGCCGGATTCGCGATCGGGGATCTTTACGGCGTGGTGCTGAGCCACTGGCATTTCGTGCGCAAGCACGCGGGCGTGGCTCGGGTGCGGGTGTACAACCCGCGTCTGGAGGAGCACGGCTGGGACTCGACCCACACGGTCATCGAGATCGTCGGCGATGACATGCCCTTTCTGGTCGATTCGGTGACGATGGAGGTCAATCGGCAGGGGCTGACGCTGCACCTCATCATCCATCCGGTCATGTGCGTATCGCGCGACGCGGGCGGTCATTTCGTTGGACTCGGAGACGACACTTGCGCGAAGGAGGGGCACTACGAGTCGATCATGCATGTCGAGGTCGATCGCCGCACCGAGCCCGAGGACCTCGAGGAATTGCAGGCCGGGCTGGAGCGCGTGCTGGCCGACGTGAAGGCAGCGGTGAGCGACTGGCCGGCCATGTGCGAGCGGGTGAAGGACATCGTCGAGGACACGAGCCGCACGCGGACTGGCGCCGACGCGGATGAAACGCGCGAGGTGCAGGCGTTTCTGAACTGGCTGCTCGACGACAACTTCGTGCTGCTGGGCTGCCGCGACTACGATCTCATCAGTGCGGACGGCCAGAACGAGCTGCGGATTCGCGCCGGGTCCGGTCTCGGTCTGTTGCGCGATGCCGGCGACGAGACGAGTTCGCGTTCGTTCGCCGCGCTGCCGCCGCAGATCAAGGCGCAGGCGCATCTGCCCACGCTGCTGATGGTCACCAAGTCGAACAGCCGCTCGACCGTGCACAGACCGGGCTATCTGGACTACATCGGGGTCAAGACCTTCGCCGAGGACGGCACGGTCACCGGCGAGCGCCGCGTGATCGGCCTGCTCGCCTCCACCGCCTACAGCACCAGCCCGCACGAGATTCCGCTGCTCAGGCGCAAGGTCGATGCCGTGGTCGAGCGTTCCGGCTTCCTGCCCGGGAGTCATTCTGCCAAGGCCTTGCAGACCATTCTGCAGCGCTATCCGCGCGACGAGCTATTCCAGATCTCGACCGACGACCTGTTCGCCCATGCAATGGGGATCCAGCGCCTGGGCGAGCGTCAGCGCACGCGACTGTTCGTGCGTCGCGATCCGTTCGCGCGTTTCGTGTCCTGCCTGATCTACGTACCGCGCGAGAACTACAACACCGAACAGCGCCAGCGCATGCAGGCGGTGTTGATGGACGCCTTCAACGGCACCGCGTCGGAGTTCGACGTTCATTTCTCGGAATCCGCACTGGCGCGCATCCTGATCATCGTGCGCACACCGGACGGCGAGATCCCCTCCTATGACGCGCGTGAGCTCGAGGAACGCCTGGTACGGGCGGCCCGGCGCTGGGAGGACGACCTGCAGAAGGCGCTGATCGAGCACTGCGGTGAGGAGCGCGGCATGCGCCTTTTGCGCCGCTATGGCGAGGGTTTTCCGGCCGGCTATCGCGAGGAATATCCGGCCCGGGTCGCGGTGTTCGACATCGAGCAGATGGAGTCGCTGGCCGAGCAGGACGGTCTGGGCATGAGCCTGTACGTACCGCTGGAGGCGCCGCCGGGGCGGCTGAACTTCAAGCTCTACCGCTCGGGTGCGCCGGTGCCGCTGTCGCACAGCCTGCCGATGCTGGAAAGAATGGGCGTGC
Organism: Denitraticella aggregata; assembly: GCF_048158365.1. Classification (NCBI taxonomy): domain Bacteria; kingdom Pseudomonadati; phylum Pseudomonadota; class Betaproteobacteria; order Rhodocyclales; family Zoogloeaceae; genus Denitraticella; species Denitraticella aggregata. The sequence continues at coordinate 111,180 of NZ_JBLLNL010000007.1, forward strand.
GTGTGATGGACGAGCGGCCCTTTCACATCGAGCGCCAGGATGGTGTTCAGGTCTGGATCCACGACTTCGGTCTGAGCCATGGCGGTGAGGACGATCTGCAGATCGACAAGCTCAGGCCGCTGTTCCAGGAGGCCTTCCAGCAGGCCTGGCGCGGCCAGATCGAGAATGACGATTTCAACCGGCTGACGCTGCTCGCGGGACTCGACTGGCGCGGGATCAGCGTGCTGCGTGCGTACGCCAAGTACATGAAGCAGGCTGCCTTCACGTTCAGCCAGACCTACATGGAGCAGACGCTGGCCGCGCACCCCGGTCTCGCGCGACAGCTGGTCAATCTGTTCATGCACCGCTTCGATCCGGCCCAGTCGCGGCAGCGCGACAAGCAATGCGAAAAACTGGTCGCAGGCATCGAGCAGGCGCTCAACGACGTCGCGAATCTGGATGAGGACCGGATCATCCGCCAGTTTCTTGCGCTGATGCAGGCCACGTTGCGCACCAACTTCTTCCAGAAGGGCACCGACGGGCGGCCCAAGCCCTACATCTCGTTCAAGCTGGACCCGAAACTCGTCCCGGCACTGCCCCACCCGTTGCCGATGTTCGAGATCTTCGTGTATTCGCCGCGGATCGAGGGTGTGCACCTGCGTGGCGGCAAAGTCGCGCGCGGCGGGCTGCGCTGGTCCGACCGCATGGAGGACTTCCGCACCGAGATCCTGGGCCTGGTGAAGGCCCAGATCGTGAAGAACGCGGTGATCGTGCCGGTCGGCTCCAAGGGTGGGTTCGTCGTCAAAAACCCGCCGGCCGAAGGCGGACGCGAGGCGCTGCAGGCCGAGGGCATCGCGTGCTACCGGATGTTCCTCAGCGGGCTGCTCGATCTGACCGACAATCTGGTCCAGGGCAAGGTCGTACCGCCGTCCGACGTGGTGCGCCACGACGACGACGACCCCTATCTGGTGGTCGCGGCCGACAAGGGCACGGCGACCTTCTCCGATTATGCCAATCAGCTGGCCGCGGAATACGGCTTCTGGCTCGGCGATGCGTTCGCTTCGGGCGGATCGGTGGGCTACGACCACAAGAAGATGGGCATCACCGCGCGCGGCGCATGGGAGTCGGTCAAGCGCCATTTCCGTGAACTCGGCCTGAACACGCAGGAGGAGCCGTTCACCGTGGCCGGCATCGGCGACATGTCAGGTGACGTGTTCGGCAACGGCATGCTGCTGTCGAAGAAAATCCGGCTGCTCGCGGCCTTCGACCATCGTCACATCTTCATCGACCCCGATCCCGACCCGGAGGCGAGCTGGGCCGAGCGCGAGCGGCTGTTCGCGTTGCCGCGATCCTCGTGGGACGACTACGACAAGGCACTGATCTCGGCCGGCGGCGGGGTGTGGCCGCGCAGCGCGAAGTCGATCCGCCTGTCGGAGCAGGTGCGGACCGCGCTGGACATCGACGCCGAGTCGCTGTCGCCCAACGAGCTGATGCGGGCGATCCTGAAGGCGCCGGTGGATCTGCTGTACAACGGCGGCATCGGCACCTACATCAAGGCCGGCAACGAGACCGACGCGTCGGTGGGTGACCGCGCCAACGATGCGATCAGGGTCAATGGCGGCGAGTTGCGCTGCCGTGTCGTCGGCGAGGGCGGCAACCTCGGTGCGACGCAGCTCGGGCGGATCGAGTTCGCGCTGAAGGGGGGCAAGATCTGCACCGACGCGATCGACAATTCAGGTGGCGTCGATTGCTCGGATCACGAGGTGAACATCAAGATCCTGCTCAACGCGGTGGTCGCGGAAGGCGAACTGACCGAGAAGCAGCGGAACAAGCTGCTCGCGGACATGACCGACGAAGTCGCGGCGCTGGTGCTGCGCGACAATTATGCGCAGACGCAGGTCCTGTCGGTCACGCGCTCGCGCGGCGTGTCGCTCACCGACGAGCAGGCCGACTACATCCGCAAGCTGTCGCATGCCGGACGGCTCAATCGCAAGATCGAGTTCCTGCCGATGGACGAGGAGATCGTGGAGCGCAAGGCCGCCGGAACCGGTCTGGTGACGCCCGAGCTGGCCGTGCTGCTCGCCTACAGCAAGATCGAGCTGTACGACGAGGTGCTCGCATCCGATGTGCCGGAGGATCCGTACATCTCGACCGCATTGCATCGTTATTTCCCGGTGCCGCTGCGCGAGCGCTTCGGCGAGCAGATCTCGCAGCATCCGCTGCGCCGCGAGATCATCTCGACCCACGTGATCAACAGCATGATCAACCGGGTGGGCAGCACCTTCGTCAGCCGCCTGCAGAACGAACTCGGAGCCTCGGCCCAGGACATCGTTCGGGCCTACATGGCGACCCGGGAGGTGTTCGGACTGGTCCAGACCTGGCGCGACATCGAGGCGCTGGACAATCAGGTCGAGGATGCCGTGCAGACCGCGATGATCGTCGACATCGGCCGGCTGGTCCAGCGGGGCACGATGTGGTTCCTGCGTCATCGTGCATGGCTGGCGGATCTGCAGGCCACGCTGGCGCATTTCTCGTCCGGCGTCGGAAAGCTGGCCGTGGGCCTGCGCGAGCTGGTGACCGAGGACTATCGCGCCGAACTGGATCGCATCGCGGGCGAGTATGTCGCCAGGGGTGTGCCCGAAGCCCTGGCGCAGCGCATCGCGTCCCTGGACGAGCTGTATTCCGCGCTCGATCTGGTCGAGGTGGCCACCGAGGCCGGTCGTCCCGAAGCGACGGTCGCGGCGGTGTATTTCGCATTGGGTGGTCGTCTGGAACTGCACTGGCTGGGACGCCAGATCGGGGCGCTGCCGGCGCAGACCCGCTGGCAGTCGCTTGCCCGCAGCGCGTTGCGCGTCGATCTGTCCGGCCAGGCGCGCAGCCTCGCGGCCGATGCGCTCAAGCTGTCGCCCGACACGTCCGAGCCGGCCGAAATGGTGGAGGCCTGGCTCGGGCGGCATCAGTTCCATGTCGAGCGTTACGCGCATCTGCTCGGCGACGTGAAGGCCAGCAAGAGCATCGAGATGCCGATGGTCTCGGTGTTGATGCGCGAGCTGCGCAGCATGGCCTGAGCGCTGCGCGCGTCGGGACGATCCGGACTGCGATCCGGTCCGTCCCGGCGGTGCGGAATCCGTCGTTCAGCGGGTAAGACAACGGGGGCGATCCAGCCATGGATCGCCCCCGTTCTTGTCGCGTGCGGCGCGTGTCAGAACACGCGCCGGTTCAGCCGGCGTCGGTCAGGCGGTCGCCTGCGGCCGCACCCCGTACTTTCTGATCCGGCTCGTCTGCAGGAACCAGACCAGTGCGAGCAGGCCCAGGGCCGGGATGTAGATCCACTCCTTGGCGGGGCGCTCGGTGGTCGGGACCTCCAGCAACACGATGCGAAAGCCCTGTTCCATGCCGAGGCGCTCGGCCCGGCTGCCGAAGCGTACCGCCGCCACCTGTACTTCGTCCCCCAGGGCCATCACGGTCAGGCCGACCGCGTTCAGACGCTCCCGCGCGGTGGGGGCGGTCGGGCCGAGCGGCAACAGCACGCCCTTGGACACGTCGCGACCTTCGAGCGACATGCCCTCGACCCAGACCCGCAGGTTCGCGTTCGCCGGGGCGCTCTCCACCAGGCGCGTAAGCTCGGTGACCGGCATCTCGTCATAGGGTGGCGCGAACATGTCCATCCAGTATCCCGGACGGAACAGACTGAAGGTCACCAGCAGCAACAACAGCACCTCGTGAATCCTGTTGCGCGTCAGGAACCAGCCCTGCGTGGCCGCCGCGAACGCCATGCTCGCAATCGTCGCGGTCACGATGGTCATGATCATCTGGGTCGTGTTCTCGATGCCGATCAACAGCAGCTGTGTGTTGAAGATGAACATGAAGGGCAGGATCGCGGTTCGGGCGCTGTAGCCGAAGGCGGTGAAGCCGGTCTTGATCGGGTCGCTGTTGGCGATGCCGGCGGCCGCGTAGGATGCGAGACCGACCGGCGGTGTCACGTCGGCCATCAGGCCGAAATAGAACACGAACAGGTGCACCGCGATCAGCGGCACCAGCAGCCCGCTCTGCGCGCCCAGTTCGACGATGACCGGCGCCATCAGCGACGACACTACGATGTAGTTCGCCGTGGTCGGCAGGCCCATGCCCAGCACCAGCGAGATCAGCGCCACCAGCACCAGCATGATCATCAGGTTGCCGCCGGAGATGACCTCGACCAGTTCGGTCATGACCAGGCCGATGCCGGTCAGCGTCACCGTGCCGACGATGATGCCGGCGGTCGCGGTCGCGACCCCGATCGCGATCATGTTGCGTGCGCCGGTGACCAGGCCATTGAGCAGTTCGGAGAAGCCGACCCGGATCTGTCCGCCGAGATCGCCGGTACGCCGAAAGAACGCGAACAGGGGCCGTTGCGTGATGATGATGACCATCAGGAATACGGTGGCCCAGAAGGCCGACAGCGCCGGTGAAAGTCGCTCGACCATCAGGTTCCAGATCAGTGCGACGACCGGTAGCAGGAAATGCAGGCCGGATTTCAGCGTCGGGCCGATCTCGGGCAGGTACTCCATCGGCTCCTTCGGGTCCTCCATCTGCAGTTCCGGGTAGCGCGCGCCGAACGCGATGATGCCGATGTAGGTGGCGACCATCAGCACCGAGATGATGATGAAGGACGCATCGCCGGTGGCCGTCTTGATCCAGCCCAGGCCCCAATACACGATGCCGGCGAGGATGATCACCCCGGACAGCGTCATCAATGTGCTGATCATCGTGTCGCGGAACACCAGCGGCACCCGGCGCGGGAGACCCTTCAGGTCGGCCTTCATCGCTTCGAGGTGGACGATGTAGAACAGCGCGATGTAGGAGATCAGCGCCGGTACGATCGCGTGCTTGAGCACCTCGATGTACGGAATGCCGACATACTCGACCATCAGGAACGCGGCCGCCCCCATGACCGGCGGCATCAGCTGGCCGTTCACCGAGGATGCGACTTCGACCGCGGCCGCCTTGTCGGCCCGGTATCCGACCCGCTTGATCAGCGGAATGGTGAAGGTGCCGGTGGTGACCACGTTGGCGATGGACGAACCGGAGATCAAACCGGTGGAGGCGGACGCGACCACGGCCGCCTTGGCCGGGCCACCGCGCAGGTGGCCGAGCAGCGCGATCGCCGACTTGATGAAGTAGTTGCCGGCGCCAGCGGTCTCGAGCAATGCACCGAACAGCACGAACAGGAAGATGAAGCCGGCCGACACGCCGACCGCGACGCCGAACACGCCCTCGGACGTCAGCCACAGATGGCTCATGCCGCGCGACAGCGATGCACCGCGGTGCGCGATCATCTCCGGCATGTAGTTGCCGAAGAAGATGTAGATCAGGAACAGCACCGCGAGGATCACGATCGGCAGTCCGAGCGAGCGGCGTGCGGCCTCGAGCAGCAGCGCCAGGCCGATGACCGCGACGGTCAGATCCATCGTGGTCGGAAGTCCGGGGCGGCCCGACAGCTCCTGATAGAAGATGAACAGGTAGGCCGAGCAGAAGGCCGCCACGGCGGCGAGCAGCCAGTCGAAGATCGGCACGTAATCCCGGGGTGAGTGCTTGAAGGCCGGGTAGGCGGAGAACGCCAGAAAGACCGCGAAGGCGAGGTGGATCGCGCGGGTCTCGGTGCTGTTGAAGACCAGGAAACCCAGGCTGAAGGGCAGCGGTGACGCGATCCAGAGCTGGAACAGCGACCAGGTCAGCGCGACGAGCATCAGGAAAGTCGCCGTGACCCCGGTCGGCTTGCGTCCGCCGGTGTCGGCCTCGGCGACGATCCGCTGCAGTTCTTCCTCGCTGAGTTCGTGATGAGGCGGCGTATTGCCTTTATGGTTCGACATGGCTGCACCTTCAGTCTGAAAATTCAGTGTTTCAGCGACGGATTCTTCCCGGTGGACACGCGCACCCCATGCATGGCCTGGGCCATTGCATGGGGTGGTTCGGGCTCAGATTCCTGTTCGCATCGCGACGCCCGTCAGGCAGCGCCGGGACGAGCCGCGCGGCCGCATCCAGGTTGGAGCAAGGATGCGGTCGCACGAAGCCGGCAGCCCGCAGGTGCCGGCACGAAGGCATTACATCCAGCCTCGTTCCTTGTAGTAACGGATGGCGCCGTCATGCAGCGGGGCCGACAGACCGTTCTTGATCATGTCGGCTTCCTGCAGGAAGCCGAAGGCCGGGTGCAGGCGCTTGAAATCCTCGAAGTTGTCGAAGACCGCCTTGACCATGGTGTACACCACGTCGTCCGGGGTCTTGGTCGAGGTCACGAAGGTCGCGAGCACGCCGTAGGTCGGGGTCGGGTCGGGGTTGCCTGCGTACAGCCCGCCCGGAATGTCGACCTGCGCGTAATACGGGCGCTCTTCGATCAGCTTCTCCACCGCCGGTCCGGTCAGCGGAATCAGTTGCGCACCGCAGGTCGTGGTCGGATCCTGGATGTTGGCCGACGGGTGACCCACGCCGTAGAAGAAGCCGTCGATCTGGTTGTCGCACAGCGCCGCGCCGTGCTCGTCCGCACGCAATTCGGACGCGAGCGAGAAGTCGGACAGGCCCATGCCGAGCGCGCTCAGCAGCTCTTCCATCGATGCACGCGTGCCGGAACCGGGGTTGCCGACGTTGAAACGCTTGCCCTTGAAATCGGCGAATTCACCGATGTTGGCTTCCCTGCGGGCGAGCACGGTGAAGGGCTCCGGGTGCAGCGACATGACTGCGCGCAGTTCCGTGTTTGCACCGGCGTCGCTGAACGTGCTCGAGCCGTTGAAGGCGTGATACTGCCAGTCGGATTGGGCGACGCCGAAGTCGAGCTCGCCAGCGCGGATGGTGTTAAGGTTGAACACCGAGCCGCCAGTACTCTCGACCGAGCAGCGGATGCCATGCTGGGCACGGTTCATGTTGATCAGGCGGCAGATCGCACCGCCTGCCGCGTAATACACGCCCGTGACCCCCCCGGTTCCGATCGTCACGAACTGCTGCTGGGCATGCACCGGAGCGGTGCCGATCATGCCCGCGGTTGCGAAGGCCGCTGCGATAACGGTAAATCTTTTCATGTTGGATGTTCCTCATCAGTTGAGAGAATGAACCGGATGTGAGCTGAAAGGCTTGGAAACAACGCAGCGTCGCCATCCGGAACGGCTAATTCATGCACATGCTTGAGGCTTACACTAACCCGCTTTTACCCCTTTTTCCAGCTAGGGATAGCCTTATGAGGGTTTACCCGGTCCACTGCAGCTTCACCGGCCGGGACCGCATGTGGATAACGAGCTGGCCACCATTGTTACGATTTTCTCGATGATTTCCCGTTCCCGAGACCACGATGAGCAAGTGCTGTGCGATGCGATCGGCACCGTGCATCGCGCATGGCGCGGGGCCGCCCGGATCGTGTCGCTGGTACCGTCCCTGACCGAACTCGTCTGCGAGCTGGGGCTGGCCGGACAGCTGGTCGGTCGAACCGGGTTCTGCATCCATCCGCGTGATGCGCTGCGATCCGTCACCAAGGTCGGCGGCACCAAGGACGTCAAGGTGGATGTCATCAGGGCGCTGGCGCCGACCCATCTGATCGTGAACATCGACGAAAATCGGCGCGAAACGGTCGACGAACTCGCGACCTTCGTTCCGAACGTGATCGTGACCCATCCCTGCGTGCCGGAGGACAATCTCGCACTCTATCGGCTGTTCGGGGCGCTGTTCGATCGGCGCGAACGGGGCGAGGCGCTGGCGCTCGAACTGCAACGGGCGCTGGCCGACGCGGACGCGTTGCGCATGGGCATCGAACCCGAATCGGTGCTCTATCTGATCTGGCGGGATCCCTGGATGACCGTCTCGCGGTCGACCTACATCTCCGCGATGCTCGCACGCGTCGGTTGGCACAGCCTGCCGGAGGCGTCGGACGTGCGCTATCCGGTCATCGACTGGAACGAGCCGTGGCTGAAACGACTCGGACGCGTGTTGCTGTCGTCAGAGCCCTACCGTTTCAGGGCGCGGCATGTCGAGGAGGTCGTGGGCCTGTGCGGCGCGCCGGTCGAACTGATCGACGGTGAGATGGCCTCTTGGTACGGCAGTCGCGCCATCGCCGGCATTCGCTATCTGACCGATCTGCGTGCCCGGCTTGCCTGACGGACGTTCGTGGTGGTCAGGGCGGGTCATTCGATGGCCTGGCAGAAGGACTCGGGCGTGACGATGCCGAACAGCGGCCGGACGAGCCGGTGGCGATTGAGCCTGAGCAGCAGCTTGTCCCGGCTCAGCAGGCGGCTGGCGCCGGCGTCACGGGCGATCTCGAGGAATTTCTGATCGTCTGGATCGCGACACGGCGGCAGTATCGGCATGGTCGCGGGTTCGTCGCGAATCTGAACGCAACGCAGACGGTACGCGTCCAGAATGTCCGACTGTCTGCCAGCATCGATCGCGAACTGGCGATAGGCGAGCACGCGGCGGAGTTCTTCCAGCGCGTCCACCCGCGTGGCCAGTTCCAGGTGGCCGGTGTCGATCATCCGGCGTAGTCCCAACAGCGCCGGGTCCTCGAAGTGCCACAGGGCCAGCACCGTGTTGGTGTCGAGGACCAGCCGGGTCGGTAAGTCGGGGCGCATCGTCAGGGATCGGACGGCGACAAAAAAGGGGCTTGCGCCCCTTTGGTCGACCAGCCGGTTTCAGGCCGTCTTCTGCCGGTCCGCGCGCATCTTCACGAACGCGCCCGGCGCATCCTCCAGCGCCTTCAGCTTGCCCTTGGCCGGATCGCGGGCATCGACCTGGTCGGGATCCTGGCTGGTCACCCAGTCCTTCCAGTCGGTCCACCAGGAGCCCCCCTGCTGCTCCGCGCCCTTGAACCATGCGTCGGCGTCGTCCGAAAGCTTGACCTGAGGGTTGATCCAGTAGCCGTACTTGTTTGCCGCCGGCGGGTTGACGATACCCGCGATGTGGCCGGATCCGCCAAGCACGAAGCGCACCGGGCCGCCGAAGTTGCGTGCGCCGATGTAGGTGCTCTTCCACGGCGCGATATGGTCCTCGATCGTCGAGATGAAATAACATGGCACCTTGATCTTGGACAGATCTATCGGCGTGCCGTCGATCTCGATGCCGCCGGGTTCGACCAGCTTGTTCTGCATGTACATGTTGCGCAGATAGAAGCTGTGCATCGTCGCCGGCATGCGGGTCGAGTCCGAGTTCCAGTACAGCAGGTCGAACGGGAACGGATCCTTGCCCATCAGGTAGTTGTTGACGACGAAGGACCAGATCAGGTCGTTGGCGCGCATCATGTTGAAGGTCGTGGCCATTTCCGAACCTTCCAGGTAGCCGCGCTCGGCCATCTTCTTCTCGAGGCTGGAGACCTGTTGTTCGTCGATGAACACACCCAGTTCGCCCGGCTCGGAAAAGTCAGTCATCGTGGTGAAGAAAGTCGCCGACGCGATCCGCTTCTGACGCTTGGAGGCGAGATAGGCCAGCGTCGTGGCCAGCAGCGTGCCGCCCAGGCAGTAGCCGACCGCGTTCACTTCCTTCTCGCCGGTCTGCTTTTCGATCGCGTTCAATGCCGCTATCACGCCGTCGAGCAGGTAGGCGTCGAAGCTCTTCTCGGCCAGTTGCTCGTCCGGGTTCACCCACGAGATCACGAACACCGTGTGGCCCTGGTCCACGCACCACTTGATGTAGGAATTCTTCTCGCGCAGATCGAGGATGTAGAACTTGTTGATCCATGGCGGCACGATCAGCAGCGGGCGCTTCAGCACCGTGTCGGTGCTGGGCGTGTATTGCAGCAACTGCATCATCTCGGTCTGGAACACGACCTTGCCCGGCGTGGTCGCGACGTTCTTGCCGAGTTCGAAGGCGCTGGTGTCGGTCATCTTGACCCGAAGCTGTCCTCCGCCGTCTTCCATGTCGCGCAGCAGGTTGTTCAGGCCCTTGATCAGGTTCTGGCCCTGGCACTTCAGCGTTTCGCGGAAGACTTCCGGGTTGGTGGCGGCGAAGTTGGACGGTGACAGCGCGTCGATGTATTGACGGGTGAAGAAATTGACCTTGTTCTGGGTCGATTCCTCCAGGCCATCGACGCCGCTCACGGTGTCATGCACATGCCGTGCCGCGATCAGGTAGGACTGCTTGATGAAGTCGAACAGGAAGTGCTCTTCCCATTGCTCGTCCTTGAAGCGCTTGTCGCTCTTGTCCGGCGAGGCCACCGGCTGGGTGTGCATGCCCATGACCCGCAGCATCGAGTGTTGCCACAGCGAGAAATAATCCCACACCAGGTTCATCTGCGACTGCGCGAGCTTGTACGGATTCGACAGCAGCTTGGCCATCATGTCCATGAAGGCCTGCGCGATGCCGAGTTCGTCGCTGGGGGTGGATACCCCCTTCTTGAGCTGGCGCTGCACATGTTCGCTGATCAGGGACGATGCGCGCTGGGCGACTTCCGCGTAGGTCTTGGCGATCTCCTTCGGGTCGGGCAGTTCGCAGGATGCGTTGTCGGGGGTGGATGCAGCCATGGTTTTCTACTCCTATTCTTTCAGACGGTTCGTTCGAATCGGATCATGCCGTCGCTACTCGCCAGTCTGCGCACCAATTTTCGGTTGGCAAGATAATTGAGGTGCGCGACCGCCTCTCCCATCGCGAACATGACCTGATGCGTGTCGAGTTCGCGCGCGAACAGGGTCGAAAGCAGTTCTCCGGCACTTCGCGGGCCGCGCATCGCGCCGAGCAGCGCATCGCAGCGTTCGCGGTGATGCGCCTCCAGTTGCTCGATGCGCGTCCTCACGCCTCGGAATGGTCGACCGTGAGATGGTAGCACGAGCGTGTTGTCCGGCAAGTGTTTGATGCGCTGCAGCGATTCCAGAAACCAGCCCAGCGGATCATCGTTGGGCGTCGCAGCAAAGACGCTGATGTTGGTCGATATCCTCGGCAACAGCATATCTCCGGAGATTAGTAGGCCCAGGTGCTCGCAGTACAGGCTCGCATGCTCGGGCGAATGGCCATAGCCGACGATCACCCGCCACTCGTTGCCGTCGATGTGCAGCAGATCGCCGTCGAACATGCGGTGATAGGCGCTCGGCAATACGGGTACGCCACGCCGGTAGGCATTGCCTCGCGTTTCCAGCGCCGCGAGCCGTTCCGCGTCCAGGCCATGCCTGCCGTAGTGCGCGACCATGTCGCCCACCGAATAGCCGGGCAACTGGTGCCACATCGCATGGGCGCCGAGAAACTCCGCCTGAGTCATGAATACCGGCGCGTGGTCGCGGGCCGCCAGCCATGCGGCGAGACCGACATGGTCCGGGTGGCAGTGGGTGACCACCACGCCCGACACGCTGCGACCGTCCGTCTCGAGGATCTGCTGCCAGTGCGCCTTGGCCTCGTCCAGGCCGAAGCCGCAGTCGACCGGGACGACGGCCGCGTCATCGTCGAGCAGCCACAGATTGATGTGATCGAGCGCATACGGCAGCGGCATGCGGATCCACCGGATGCCGGGCTGTACCGTCAGCGTTTCGCCGCCGGCCGGGATCTGTTCGATGGGATACTCGAGTTCGACGGACTGGATCACTGATACCCTCCTGTGTTTCGGGATCACGCCGGCAATTGATCGACGGGCGCAAATCTGATTAACTCCGACCGACTTGCAGTGCCGGACGACGACCGTTCGCAATCCGATGCCACAGCGATCGGTGGCTGGCAGTGGCGCCACGCTCGGTTCCGCTCTCGAGTTTATACCAGCGCGAAGCGTGCCCGTCCCGAGCGTTTGTCAACCGCGTCTGTCGGTGCTGGAATCGCGGCAGGCGTGATGCAGCATCGACAAGACGCACACTACAGGGGAAAGACGATGCGACCCGAGCTGCCGATCTACCAGCCCAAGGATCCGGGCTACGCCGAGCGCGTGCGGGCGAGTTTTGGCATGCAGCACGCGATGACACTGATCGGTGCGGAACTGGCGGTGGTCGAACCCGGTTATGTCGAGATCCATCTTCTGCATCGTCCCGATCTGACGCAGCAGCACGGTTTCATCCATGGGGGGATCGTCGGCATGATCGCCGACTCGGCGGCCGGTTATGCGGCCAACACGCTGACGCCGGCCGACACCAGCGTGCTGACGGTGGAATACAAGATGAATCTGGTGGCCCCGGCCGATGGCCAGCGCCTGGTGGCGCGCGGCGAGGTGATCAAGCCGGGGCGCACGCTGATCGTGACCAAGGCGGAAGTGTTCGCCATTCGGGACGAGAAGTGGACCTTGTGCGCGATGATGCAGCAGACCATCATGGCGATGCACGGCCGGAAGGAGCGTGGGGATTGATGCGCGCCGCTGCGTTCCGGCTCGCACCCACCCCTCAACTTGAACAGGAGAACTGACGTGGCGACATCCTTGCGCGCTCTCACTGCTGCCGATACGGTCGAAATCGGGCATGTACGCCAGTTCTTCCGCAACTATGCCGCCTGGCTGGGCGTGGACCTGAGCTTTCAGGGTTTTGCGGACGAGGTGGCGAACCTGCCCGGCGCCTACGGCCAAGCCGATGGGCGCCTGTTCTTCGCCGAGGTCGATGGCCGGCCTGCCGGCTGCGTCGGCATCCGCCGTTTCTCCGAAGGCGTGTGCGAGATGAAGCGGCTCTACGTGGACCCGGACATGCGCGGTCGCGGCCTGGGGCGGCAACTGGCGCTGGAGGCGATCAAGACCGCACAGGTGCTCGGTTATCGCCGCATCCTGCTCGACACCCTGCCGGCGATGCGGATCGCGATGAAGCTGTATCGCGAGCTCGGCTTCACCGAGACGCCGGCCTACTACCCGTCGCCGATCGAGGGCACGATGTTCCTGACCCTCGATCTGTCGAAATGGTCCGAGGACCAGGTCGGCAACGAGAAGCTTCTGCATCTGTTCGACTACAACCGGTCGTGGTCGCGGCAGATGCAGCAGATCGACCCCGGTTTCTTCGACAAGCTGTCCCACCTGCAGAGCCCGGAATACCTGTGGATAGGCTGTTCCGATTCGCGCGTACCGGCCAACCAGATCGTCGGTCTGTTGCCGGGCGAGGTCTTCGTGCATCGCAACGTCGCCAACGTGGTGGTCCATACCGACCTGAACTGTCTGGCGGTCGTGCAGTACGCGGTGGACGTGCTGCAGGTGAAGCACATCATGGTCGTCGGACATTATGGCTGCGGCGGCGTGAAAGCCGCGCTGGACCGTGCCCGGGTCGGTCTGGTCGATCTGTGGTTGCGCCACGTGCAGGACGTGCATGTGCGCCATGTCAAGGTCGTCGACGCGCTGCCGCCCGAGTTGCGCTACGACCGCCTTTGCGAGCTCAACGTCATCGAACAGGTGGCCAACGTGGCCCAGACCGTCGTCGTGCAGGACGCCTGGCAACGCGGCCAGCACCTGACCGTCCATGGCTGGATCTACGGACTGAAGAATGGTCTGATCCGGGATCTCGGCATGAATGTGAGTCGCAGCGAAGAACTCATGCCGCATTATGTAGCGGCGCTCGAAGCGCTCGGGAGCTGAGCGCGACGCGTCAGCGGATAAAAGGGCCGTTCGGCCTTTCCGTCCCAGGAGGCTGTCGGACTTGAGGCTGATCTACTGCGCCGGTGGGAGAATCGGTCCATATCTGCCCGATTTTTGCGTTGCATAGAACCACTATGCGCCTCAAAATCAACCAGATCTGTCTTCGCTTTCCCACCCGGCTCGTGACGATCGCTCAAGTCCGACAGCCTCCTAGGCCGGTGCTTCGGTCTTCGCGCCCTGTGCCATCGCCCCGGACCTGAACACGCCCGGCGTCACGCCGACCCATTCGCGGAACGCGCGCGCGAAGCTCTTGTCGCTATCGAACCCGACCGCAGCGGCGATCTGCTTCATCGGCTTGCGCGTGTGCAGCAGCAGCCTGATGGCCTGTTCGCGGCGGGCTTCGTTCTTCAGTCGCTGCAGCGACACGCCTTCGTCCTTGAGCTGGCGGTGCAGCGTGCGGACCGACAGGTTGAGTTGCGGGGCGAGTTCCTCCGCGGTGTGGGCGGCGGCCGGGTCGGCGGCGAGGAGCTGGCGGACGCTGTGCACCAGCAGGCGGTCGCGGCGGTACTGGAGCACGGTGAGCGGCAATGCGCGTTGCAGCATGGTCTGCAGCGCGCGCTCGTCGCGCCGCACTGGCAGGGCGAGGTAGCGGGCGTCGAAGCCGAAGCCGGCGGCGTCGGCAGCGAAACGCAGCGGACCGGGGAACAGATAGCGGTACGCGTCGGCGTGGGGCGGCGCGGCGAACGGGAAGGTCGTCTCGGCCAGCGCGATGCGCGAGTCGATCAGCCAGCTGGCGTAGCCGAGCAGGTAGCGCAGGCTGCTGACGAGGCAGAACTCGCGCAGCTCACCCAGGTCGCAGGCTTCGGTGATGCGTATCGTGGCCATGCCGCGCTGTTGATCGAGGCCGAGCGAGATGTCCTCGGTGAGCAGGCGGTGGTGGCGGCACCAGCGCTTCAGTGCCACCTCCAGCGTCGGCGAACCCAGCGATGCGCGGCACAGCATGCCGTAGCTGCCCCAGGGCAGGCGGCGCGAGAACCAGCCCAGGGCCTCGTCGTCGAGTTCCTGCATCGCGGTACCGGACATCACCTCCATCTGCGCCGCGGTGACCCGCGCGTCGGGGTTATCCAGCAGCCTGGCGGGGATCTGCGCCTGCTGCAGCGCACTGGCCGGATCCATGCCCAGGCGCGCGTATCCGACGACGATCGCATGGATGAACGCGATCGGTGTAGCGGCGCGACCGCGCGTCAGTTCGGCTGGCGAGGGGGCGAGGATCTTCATCAACAGCAATGCTAGACATCGTGGCACGATTTGCAACCCCAATGGCACTCGTCGCTCATCGCTTCCGGCTAATCTCCGTACATCCTTGGGCGGCGGCCGTCCATAATGGGTTCATGCGCGCCGCCCTCGCGTCAAGACAACCCGGAGAAGGAGACCTCTACATGAACGTTCCGAGCCTGAACCTGAACCTCGGTGAAGACATCGACGCCCTGCGCGACAGCGTGCGGGATTTCGCGCAGAACGAGATCGCCCCGCGTGCCGAGGCGATCGATCGCGAGAACGAATTCCCGGCCGACCTGTGGAGGAAGTTCGGGGACATGGGGCTGCTCGGCATGACCGCGGAAGAGGAGTATGGCGGCACCGGCATGGGCTATCTCGCCCATATCGTCGCGATGGAGGAGATCTCGCGTGCGTCCGCATCGGTCGGGCTGTCCTATGGCGCGCACTCCAACCTGTGCGTGAACCAGATCAGGCGCAACGGCAACGCCGCGCAGAAGCAGAAATATCTGCCCAAGCTGATCTCGGGCGAACATGTCGGCGCGCTGGCGATGTCCGAGCCGAATGCCGGATCCGACGTGGTGTCGATGAAGCTGCGCGCCGACCGCAAGGGCGATCGCTATGTGCTGAACGGCGCGAAGATGTGGATCACCAACGGTGGCGACGCCGACACGCTGGTCGTCTATGCCAAGACCGACGTCGAGGCCGGGCCGCGCGGCGTGACCGCCTTCCTGGTCGAGAAGGGCATGGAGGGCTTCAGTTGCGGCACCCACCTAGACAAGCTGGGCATGCGCGGTTCGAACACCTATCCGCTGTTTTTCGACGACTGCGAGGTGCCCGAGGAGAACGTGCTCGGCGAGATCGGCGGCGGCGTCAAGGTGCTGATGAGCGGGCTGGACTACGAGCGGGCGGTGCTGTGCGGTGGTCCGCTGGGCATCATGGCGGCCTGCATGGACGTGGTCGTGCCCTACCTGCACGACCGCAAGCAGTTCGGCCAGAGCATCGGCGAATTCCAGCTGATGCAGGGCAAGGTGGCCGACATGTACACCATCTGGTCTGCGTCGCGCGCCTATGTGTACGCGGTCGGTCAGGCCTGCGACCGCATGGATCACAGCCGAGCGCTGCGCAAGGATGCGGCCGCCGCGATCCTGTATTCGGCCGAGAAGGCGACCTGGATGGCCGGCGAGGCGATCCAGACCCTGGGCGGCAACGGCTACATCAACGAATACCCGACCGGTCGCCTGTGGCGCGATGCGAAGCTGTACGAGATCGGAGCCGGCACCTCCGAGATCCGGCGCATGCTGATCGGCCGCGAGCTGTTCGCCGAAACCGCCTGACCCCGATCCCCGACGCGTGCGCGGCCCGGCCGCGCCGTACCGACGGGTGGGGGGCTGCGACCGCATGAGCTTTCAGCGACCGCCCCCTCGCTTCGTCGATCAACCCGAGCATAAGGAGTGATTCCATGAGTGACCCGATTGTCATCGTATCTGCCGCCCGTACCCCGATGGGAGGCTTCCAGGGCGATTTCGCCAGCGTGACCGCGCCGCAACTCGGTGCGGTCGCGATCCGGGCCGCGGTCGAGCGCGCGGGCATCAAGCCCGAGCAGGTCGAGGAGGTGATCTTCGGCAACGTGCTGCAGGCCGGCGTCGGCCAGGCACCGGCCCGCCAGGCGTCGCTGGGTGCGGGGCTGCCGCTGTCGGCCGGCTGCACCACGGTGCACAAGGTCTGTGGGTCCGGCATGAAGGCGACGATGCTCGCGCGCGACCTGCTCGTCGCCGGCAGCAACGACATCATGGTGTCGGGCGGCATGGAGTCCATGTCGAACGCGCCCTATTTGCTGCCCAAGGCGCGTGGCGGTTATCGCCTCGGCCATGGCCAGTTGCTCGATCACATGTTCTTCGACGGACTGGAAGACGCGTATCAGAAGGGCCGGCTGATGGGGACCTTCGCGGAGGAATGCGCCGACAGCTACGGGTTCACGCGGGCGGCGCAGGACGAATTCGCGATCGCCTCCACGCAGCGCGCGCAAAAGGCGATCCAGGACGGCTCGTTCGCGTGGGAGGTGGCTCCGGTCACCGTGGCCGGACGCAAGGGCGATGTCGTGGTGGACAAGGACGAGCAGCCGCTGAAGGCGCAGCTTGACAAGATCGGCGGCCTGAAGGCGGCCTTCCGCAAGGACGGGACCGTCACCGCCGCCAACTCCAGTTCGATCTCGGACGGCGCCGCCGCCCTGGTGCTGATGCGCCGGTCGACTGCCGATGCGCTCGGACTCACGCCGCTGGCGACCATCGTCGGCCATGCGACCCACGCGCAGGAACCCAACCTGTTCACCACCGCACCTGTCGGCGCGATCCGCAAGGTGCTCGGCCAGGTCGGCTGGACCGCGGAGCAGGTAGACCTGTGGGAGATCAACGAAGCTTTCGCGGTAGTCACGATGGCCGCGATGCACGACCTGAAGCTGCCGCATGACAAGGTGAACGTACATGGTGGCGCCTGTGCGCTGGGTCATCCGATCGGCGCATCCGGTGCGCGCATCATCGTCACGCTGCTCGGCGCGCTGCGTCAGTACGGACTGAAGCGCGGCGTCGCCAGCCTGTGCATAGGCGGTGGCGAGGCGACCGCGCTCGCGGTGGAGATGGTCTGAGCGCTGACCGGTAAAACCAGGTAACAACGGAGACGACGCATGATTCTCACCGAAGAGCAGGAAATGATCCGCGACGCGATGCGCGCGTTCGCGCAGGAGCGGCTCGCGCCGTTCGCGGCCGACTGGGATCGCAACCACACCTTTCCGCGTGAAGCACTGACCGAACTCGCGGGCCTCGGCGCGATGGGCATGGTGGTTCCCGAGGAGTGGGGCGGTGCCGGCATGGACTACATGAGCCTGGTGCTCGCGCTCGAGGAGATCGCCGCAGGAGATGGCGCGACCTCGACCATCGTCAGCGTGCAGAACTCGCTGCCGTGCGGAATCATCAACCGCTTCGGTTCGGATGCACAGAAGGACCGCTGGCTGCGTCGTCTCGCGAGCGGCGAGGCACTGGGCTGCTTTTGCCTGACCGAACCGCATGTCGGCTCGGACGCATCGGCGATCCGCACGTCGGCCGTGCGGGACGGCGACCAGTGGGTGCTGAACGGCGTGAAGCAGTTCATCACTACCGGCAAGTACGCCGATGTCGCGATCGTGTTCGCGGTCACCGACAAGGCGGCGGGCAAGAAAGGGATCTCGTGCTTCCTGGTGCCGGCCGATTCGCCGGGTTACCAGGTCGGACGGATCGAGGAGAAGATGGGGCAGAAGGCCTCGGACACCACCCAGATCCTGTTCGAGGACTGCCGGGTGCCGGCCGATGCGCTGGTCGGCGAAGCGGGCCAGGGCTACAAGATCGCATTGTCCAACCTCGAAGCCGGTCGCATCGGGATCGCCGCGCAGTGTCTGGGCATGGCCCGTGCAGCGCTCGAGGCCGCGATCAAGTATGCGCACGAGCGCGAGAGCTTCGGCAAGCCGATCTTCGAGCATCAGGCGGTGAACTTCCGTCTGGCCGACATGGCCACCCAGCTCGAGGCGGCGCGCCAGCTGGTGTGGCACGCGGCCAGCCTGAAGGACGCGGGACGCCCGTGCCTGAAGGAGGCGTCGATGGCCAAGCTGTTCGCGTCCGAGATGGCCGAGCGGGTGTGCTCGGACGCGATCCAGGTGCATGGGGGGTACGGCTACGTCAGCGATTTCCCGGTCGAGCGGATCTACCGCGACGTGCGGGTCTGCCAGATCTACGAGGGCGCCAGCGACATCCAGCGGCTCGTGATCGGACGCTCGCTGGCGGGCTGACAAGCTTTTCAGATCCTGCGGCAATTGCGTCGACCGGGCTCCTTGCCTCCCTCTCCACCCGGTCGTGCGCCGCAGGATCTCTTTACACCCTGGCCGGAGTCGTCACGATGACCGCAGCAATCGACTTCTATTTCGATTTCTCTTCGCCCTTTGGCTATTTCATGGCCGAGAAGATCGACGAGGTGGCCGCCCGTCATGGCCGCGACGTGCACTGGCGCCCCTATCTGCTGGGCGCGGTGTACAAGAAGCTGGGCGAGCAACCGCTGCCTTCCCGACCGATAAAGGGGCCTTACTCGGTTCATGACTTTGCGCGTACCGGTCGATTTCTGGGCCTGAAGTCGCGGATTCCGGACAATTTTCCGGTCGGCACGCAGCATGCCGCGCGTGCGTTCTACTGGTTGTCGGACCAGGATCCGGTGCTTGCGCGGCGCTTCGCGCTGGCGACCTTCCGGGCCTATTTCGTGGATGGCCGCGACATCTCGCAGCCGGAAGTCGTTTGCGACATCGCGGTCGATCTGGGCGTCGATCGGGCTGCGCTGCAGCGTGCATTGGTCGATGATGCGGTCAAGGCCCGGCTGCGCGCGGCCTGCGACGAGGCGCTCGAGCGCGGCGTGTTCGGGTCGCCCTACGTCATCATCGACGGCGAGCCGTTCTGGGGTGTGGATCGCCTGCCGCAGATCGAGCGCTGGCTGGCCGAGGGCGGTTTCTGATTCATCGAACATGGGACACGAATGCCGTCATCGAAGACCGGCCGTGCACGATCAGGTGAGGAGACATGAGTACAATCAAATCGAACATCAATACGCGCAGTCCCGAGTTCCACAGCAATGCCGAAGCGCTGCGCAAGGTGGTCGCGGACCTGCGTGACAAGGCGGCGGCGGTGTCGCTGGGCGGCGGCGAGGCGGCGTGCGCGAAGCATGTCGCGCGTGGCAAGCTGCTGCCGCGCGACCGGGTCAATCACCTGCTCGACCCCGGGACGCCCTTCCTCGAGGTCGGCCAGCTCGCCGCGCTCGGCATGTATGGCGACGAGGCGCCCTCGGCCGGCGTGATCACCGGCATTGGCCGGGTGAAGGGGCTGGAATGCATGATCGTCGCCAACGATGCGACGGTGAAGGGTGGCAGCTATTTCCCGATGACGGTCAAGAAGCATCTGCGCGCGCAGGAGATCGCGCAGATGAACAATCTGCCCTGCATCTATCTGGTGGACTCCGGCGGCGCCAACCTGCCGACCCAGGACGAGGTTTTTCCGGACCGCGATCATTTCGGCCGCATCTTCTTCAACCAGGCCAACATGAGCGCGCTCGGCATTCCGCAGATCGCGGTGGTGATGGGTTCATGCACCGCCGGCGGCGCCTATGTACCGGCGATGAGCGACGAGGCGATCATCGTGAAGAACCAGGGCACGATCTTCCTCGGCGGCCCGCCGCTGGTGAAGGCCGCCACCGGCGAAGTGGTGACCGCGGAGGACCTGGGCGGCGGCGACGTGCACACCCGGCTGTCGGGCGTGGCCGACCACCTCGCCGAGAGCGACACCCATGCGCTGTACCTCGCGCGCCGCATCGTCGGCAACCTGAATCGCACCAAGCCGATGAACATGGTCCTGGGCGCCGGTGAGGAGCCGCTGTACGACCCGGAGGAGATCTACGGCGTCATCCCCACCGACACGCGCAAGCCGTACGACGTGCGCGAGGTCATCGCGCGGGTCGTCGATGGATCGCGCTTCGACGAGTTCAAGGCCCGCTACGGCACGACGCTGGTCACCGGCTTCGCGCAGCTCCATGGCTATCCGGTCGGCATCGTCGCGAACAACGGCATCCTGTTCGGCGAATCGGCGCAGAAGGGCGCGCATTTCATCGAGCTGTGCGCGCAGCGCGGCATCCCGTTGGTGTTCCTGCAGAACATCACCGGTTTCATGGTCGGGCGCAAGTACGAGAACGGCGGCATCGCCAAGGACGGCGCGAAGATGGTGACCGCGGTCGCGACCGCGCAGGTGCCCAAGATCACGATGCTGATCGGCGGCAGTTTCGGCGCCGGCAACTACGGCATGTGCGGCCGCGCCTACAGCCCGCGCTTCCTGTGGATGTGGCCGAACGCGCGCATCTCGGTGATGGGGGGCGAGCAGGCGGCAAGCGTGCTCGCCACCGTGCGTCGCGACGGCATCGAGGCCCGGGGCGGCGCATGGAGCAAGGAAGACGAGGAAGCCTTCAAGGCGCCTATCCGGGACCAGTACGAATTGCAGGGACATCCGTATTACGCGACCGCGCGGATGTGGGACGACGGTGTCGTCGACCCGGCGCAGACGCGCCGCACGCTGGGCCTGAGCCTGTCGGCCGCGCTGAATGCGCCGATTCCGCAGACCCGGTTCGGGGTGTTCAGGATGTGATGTAGGGCGATGCCGGAACCGGCATCGCGCCGATACGAGGAGACCGGAAACAATGTACCAAACACTCGAAATCGAATTGAAGCAGGGCGTGGCCAACGTCTGGATGAACCGGCCGGATGTGCATAACGCCTTCAATGCGCAGCTGATCGTGGATCTGACCGAGGCGTGCAACGAGCTGGACGCCGACGACGCGGTGCGGTTGGTGGTGCTGGGCGGGCGGGGCAAAAGCTTCTCGGCCGGGGCCGACCTCAACTGGATGAAAGCGGCGGGCGAGGCGAGCGAGGCCGAAAACTTCGGCGACGCGATGCGGCTGGCCGGCATGCTGCGCACGCTGGCCGAGATGAATAAGCCGACCATCGCGCGGGTTCAGGGTGCGGCCCTCGGCGGCGGTACCGGGCTGGCGAGTGCCTGCGACATCTGCGTCGCGAGCGAGAGGGCCGTGTTCGCGACGTCGGAGGTCAAGTTCGGCATCATTCCGTCGGCGATCAGCCCCTACGTGATCCGCGCAATCGGCGAGCGTCAGGCCTACCGCTATTTCCTGAGCGCCGAGCGCATCGGCGCACAACGTGCGTTCGAGATCGGCCTCGCCCATGAAGTGGTCGCTGCCGACCAACTCGACGCCAAGGTCGCCGAGATCGTTGGCGCGCTGCTGCAAGGGGGGCCGCTGTCCCAGGCCGCCGCCAAGGACCTGATCCGCGGCGTGGCCAACCGCCCGATCGACGACGCCGTGGTCGAGGACACCGCCCGGCGCATCTCGCAGCTGCGCGTGACGCCGGAAGCGCGGGAAGGCCTGGACGCCTTTCTGAGCAAGCGCCCAGCGGCGTGGGTGCCGACGGAATGAATCAGCAGGTTCCTCCCCCTTCGAGGGGGAGGACAGGAGGGGGATGGGTTTGGTGCGAGCGCTGCGAAGTCCACCCATCCCCACCCCAGCCCTCCCCTTGAAGGGGAGGGAGCGAACCGATCACTTCGCTGAGCTTCGGCTCACGGAAAACGAGGCTGGAGACATATGATGTTCGAGAAGATACTGATCGCAATCCGCGGCGACCAGCCGCTTGGCGGCGCAGCGACGCAGTCACATCGCCAAGGGTGCGCAGCACGCCAGGCGAATTCGCCGCGAAATCGGGCCGTTGGTGCGTGGAGGTGACCCATGTTTGAGAAGATCCTCATTGCAAACCGCGGCGAAATCGCCTGCAGGGTGATCAAGACCGCGCACCGCATGGGTGTCAAGACCGTGGCGGTGTACTCCGAGGCGGATGCGAATGCGCGCCATGTGCGCATGGCCGACGAGGCGGTGCTGATTGGTCCGGCGCCGGCGCGCGAGAGCTACCTCGTCATCGACCGGATCATCGACGCCGCGAAGCAGACCGGTGCGCAGGCGGTCCACCCGGGCTATGGCTTCCTGTCCGAGAACGAGGACTTCTGCGAAGCCTGCGAGCGCGCGGGCATCGTGTTCATCGGGCCGCCGGTGTCGGCGATCCGGGCGATGGGCTCCAAGTCTGAGGCCAAGAAGCTGATGGGGGCGGCCGGCGTGCCGCTGACCCCGGGCTATCACGGCGACGACCAGACCCCGGCGCTACTCAAGGCGGAGGCCGACGGCATCGGCTACCCGGTGCTGATCAAGGCCGCGGCCGGCGGCGGCGGCAAGGGCATGCGCCTGGTGGAGCGGGCCGAGGACTTCCTCGACGCGCTTGCGTCATGCAAGCGCGAGGCCGCGTCCTCGTTCGGCGACGAGCATGTGCTGGTCGAGAAATACCTGACCCGTCCGCGCCATATCGAGATCCAGGTGTTCGGCGACACATACGGCAACGTCGTGTATCTGTTCGAGCGCGACTGCTCGGTGCAGCGCCGCCACCAAAAGGTGCTCGAGGAGGCGCCCGCGCCCGGCATGACGCCCGAACGCCGCGCCGCGATGGGCCAGGCGGCGGTCGATGCGGCCAAGGCGGTCGGCTATGTCGGTGCAGGTACGGTGGAGTTCATCGCCAATCAGGACGGCAGCTTCTACTTCATGGAGATGAACACGCGGCTGCAGGTCGAGCACCCGGTCACCGAGATGATCACCGGGCTCGACCTGGTCGAGTGGCAGCTGCGGGTCGCGTCCGGAGAAAAACTGCCGCTCGCGCAGGAACAGCTGCAGTTGCGCGGCCATGCGCTCGAGGCGCGGATCTATGCCGAGGACCCGGTCAGGGGCTTTTTGCCCTCGACCGGCCGGCTGCTGCACCTGGCCCCGCCCGAGGAGGGCCTGCACGTGCGGGTCGATACCGGGGTCGAGGAGGGCGACGAGATCAGCCCGCACTATGATCCGATGATCGCCAAGCTGATCGTGTGGGACGTCAACCGGGATCGCGCGCTGGCGCGCATGTTGCAGGCGCTGGCCGATTACCGCGTGGTCGGCGTGTCCAACAACATCGAGTTCCTGTCGCGCCTGACCGCCTGCCCGGCCTTCGCCGGAGCGGATCTGGATACCGGCCTGATCGAGCGCGAGAAAGACTACTTGTTTCCGGAGCAGACCGAGATCATGGCCGAGGTGTGGCAGGTCGCCGCGCTGGCCGAACTGCTGCGCGAGTCCGCCCGAGCGGCGGAATCGGCCCGGCGCCACGCCGATCCGCTGTCGCCGTGGCATGCGCGCGACGGCTGGCGCATGAATGCGACCGCGCACCGCGATCTGGTCTTCAGGGCGGGCGACACGCAGAAGAGCGTGAGCGTCGCGTATCGGGGCGAGACCTATACGCTGACCGTGGACGGCCGCCCGGTCGAGGCCCGCGGCGAGCTCAATACGCGCGGCCTGCTGCGGGTCGAGATCGACGGCATGCGTATGGACGCGACCGTCATCGCGGCCGCCGAGAAGCGCCATGTGTTCATCCATGGCCGGGCCTGGCAACTTTCCAACGTCGATCCGCTGCATCACGCGGGCGAGGGCGGCGGTGCGGAGGGCGGAATGCTCGCGCCGATGCCGGGCAAGGTCATCGCACTGGTCGCGACCGAGGGTCAGCGGGTCGACAAGGGCGCGCCGTTGCTGATCCTCGAAGCGATGAAGATGGAGCACACGATCACCGCGCCTTCGGCCGGCACGGTCAAGGCCTTCCGTTTCGCCGTCGGTGACCAGGTCGGCGACGGGGCCGAACTGGTCGACTTCGAGGCCGCCGAAACCGCGGCAGCATGAGGAGCGTGGGATGAGCCTTCCCCAGTCAGTCAGAATCGTAGATGTCGGCCCGCGCGATGGCTTGCAGAACGAAAAGCAGCTGGTCGGCGCCGACGTCAAGGTCGAGCTGGTTCGCCGCCTCGCGGATGCCGGCCTGCGCACGATCGAGGTCACGTCCTTCGTGTCGCCGAAATGGGTGCCGCAGATGGGCGACAACACGGAGGTGTTGCAGCGCGTGCTCGGTGCCCGCGCTGACGTCGCCATCGACTACCCGGTGCTCACGCCCAATCTGAAGGGCTTCGAGGCCGCGCTCGCGGCCGGCGCACGGGAGGTTGCTGTATTCGGTGCCGCATCCGAATCGTTCAGCCAGAAGAACATCAACTGCTCGATCGCCGAATCGCTCGCACGCTTCCGACCAGTCACCGAAGCCGCGCGCGCGGCGAACGTGAAGGTGCGCGGCTACATCTCGTGCGTGGTCGGCTGTCCTTACGAGGGTGCGGTCGCGCCGCAGAAGGTGGCCGACGTGGCCGCAACCCTGCTCGACATGGGGTGCTACGAGATCTCGCTCGGCGACACCATCGGGGTCGGCACGCCGGCTAAGGTGCAGCGCATGCTCGACGCGGTGATGGCGCGCGTGCCGGCCGAGCGCCTCGCCGGACACTATCACGACACCTACGGCATGGCGGTCGCGAACGTGTTCGCATCGCTGCAGATGGGGGTGGCGGTGTTCGATGCGTCGGTGGCGGGCCTCGGGGGCTGTCCCTATGCCGCCGGCGCGTCCGGCAATGTCGCCACCGAGGACGTGGTGTGGCTGCTCGACGGACTCGGCATTCAGACCGGCATCGACCTCGATCGACTGGTGGATACGGCCGCGTGGATCAGTGGCGAACTCGGACGCGAACCCGCTTCGAGGGTCGCGCGCGCGGTGCTGGCGAAACGGGCGCCGAGGGGCGCGGCTTTGAGCTGTAAGCCTTAAGCTGTAAGCTGAAAATTATGAGGCGGGGGAACCGATCGGGTCTGCATGGCTCTATCGATCGATTTCAGCCCATCGTTCAACAACCATCATCACGCTTTGCTTCAAGCTTAAAGCTTACGGCTTAAAGCTTAAAGCTCCAAAAAAAATGTCCATCCCTTCCCCCTGCATCAACATCTGCCGCATGAACGCGGATACCGGCTACTGTGAAGGCTGTTTCCGCACGCTCGACGAGATTGCCGGCTGGAGCGCCTACGATCACGAGACCCGCCTGTGGATACTCGAAGCGGTCGAGGCGCGTCGCGTCGACATCCATGGCGTTTCTGCCGGTGCCACGGCCGGAGCGCGTACATGAGCGATCCCCTGTGTGTCGGCGTGTGCATGATCGACTGGGATTCGGGCGTCTGTCTCGGCTGCGGGCGCACGCCTGAGGAGATCGACGGCGTGCCGGTCGCACCGGTGAAGCATGACACCAAGCCGAGCGCGCCGCCGCTGCCGCCCAATGTCGCGGCGCAGGTCGGCGAAGGCACGGAATGACGGCGCGGCTGCCGGACAGCATACGGGTCATCGAGCGCGGCTGGCTGTCCTCCAACAGCATCCTGCTGTTCGACGGCGGTGACGCGACCGTCATCGACAGCGGTTATCGCACCCGCAGCGACCAGACCGTCGCGCTGGTGCGCGAAGCGCTGGGCGGGCGCAGATTCGCGCGGCTGATCAACACCCATTCGCACTCGGATCACATCGGCGGCAACGCCGCGTTGCAGCGCGCCTTCGGTTGCAGCATCGCGGTTCCGCTCGGCATGGCCGACATGATCGCCAACTGGGACGAGGATGCGCTGATGCTGACGATCGCGGAGCAGGTCGGTGAGCGGTTCAGTGCCGACGACCTGGTCTCGCCTGGCGACTGTGTCGACATGGGCGGCTTCACATGGCAGGCGATCGAGGCGCCGGGTCACGACATGGATGCGCTCGTCTTCTACAATTCCGACCGGCGTGTGCTGATCTCGGGTGACGCGTTGTGGCGGGACGGATTCGGCATCCTGTTCGCCGACGTGCTCGGCACCGGCGACGGCGTCGGCGAGGCGCGTCGCACGCTCGAGGCGATCGCGCGCCTGCCGCTGGATATCGTGATTCCGGGGCACGGCGGGGCCTTCACCGACGTGGACGACGCACTCGCGCGGGCCTTCGGCCGTTTGCGTGCGTTCGAGGAGGATGGCGCGCGCATGGCGCGAAACGCGATCCGCGCCTGCTTCACATTCTCGCTGCTGGACGTGCGCGCGATGCCGCTCGACGGACTGGCGGAACATCTCGATACCGTTCCACTCTATCATGAGGCGAACCGGCGCTTTCTCGGACTTTCCCCGGACGCACTGGCACAATGGCTGGTCGCCGAGCTGATCCGCGCTGGCGTCGCCCGGCGCGAGGGCGCGCTTCTGGTCGCGGCTTGAAGGGCGTGGCCGCGTGGATCGGTCGCACTGAGCCTGTTCGCTCGCCAGGACTTTGGCGATAATCCCGATTCATCACCCGTTGCGGAGCAAGGTCTCATGCAGTTTGTCCTGATCAGTGGCTTGTCGGGTTCCGGCAAGAGTATCGCGCTGAACGTGCTCGAGGACGCGGGTTACTACGTGGTCGACAATCTGCCGGCGACGCTGCTGCCGCAGCTGATCACGCATCTTCGCGGCAGCGGCTACAAGCGGATCGCGGTGGCGGTCGACGTGCGCTCCGGTGTGAGCATCGCTGCGCTGCCGCAGCAGGTCGAGACGCTGCGCGGCATGGTCGAGGATCTGCGCCTGCTGTTCCTGAATGCGCGTGACGATGCCTTGATCGCACGGTTTTCCGAGACGCGCCGCCGTCATCCGCTGGCCAGCGAGACGGTGTCGCTGGCGGAGGCCATCCATATCGAACGCGACGCGCTGGCGTCGATCGCCGAACTCGGGCACAACATCGACACCAGCGACCTGCATCCGAACACGCTGCGCGGCTGGGTCAAGGACTTCCTGCACGTGGCCGCGGCCGAAGGACTGACATTGATGTTCCAGTCCTTCGGATTCAAGTACGGCATTCCGCTGGATGCCGACATCGTGTTTGATGTGCGCTGTCTGCCCAATCCGCACTACGACCCGCGGCTGCGGCCCCTGACCGGCAGCGACCAGCCGGTGATCGACTTCCTGAAGCGGATTCCCGAGGTCGGGCGCATGTCGGAGGACATACGCCGCTTCATCGCGACCTGGCTGCCGACCTATGCCCGCGACAATCGCAGCTATCTGACGGTCGCGATCGGATGCACGGGCGGGCAGCATCGATCGGTGTACATCGCGGAATGGCTGGCCGAACGCTTTCGCGACAATGCGCGCGTGCTGCTGCGGCATCGATCCGCGTCGCGGCGCAAGGCCGATCGCGAAGCGATTGAATCGTCCGTCTGATGCTGCGTGGCGGGCTGCGGTCCTGGCTGGCGCTGGTCCGGCCGGGCGACGTTCTGACACTGGTGGTCGCAATCACGGTGTGTCTTTCGTCGGTGCTGATGCTGTGGCGCGGCGGCGCGCCGGACAAGGCCATCGTGCGGGCCGGCGGCCTGGTGTTCGCGGAGGCGGCATTGTCGCGGCCGCAGATCATCGAGGTGCCCGGCCCGCTCGGAATCACCCTGGTCGAGATCGAACCGGGTCGGGCGCGGGTCATGTCCGACCCCGGTCCGCGGCAGTATTGCGTGCGCCAAGGCTGGCTGACCCGTTCCGGCGCGGCGGCGATCTGCGCCCCGAACCAGGTCAGCCTGACGCTGGCGGGCGGCTCTTCCGACTATGACTCCCTCCACTATTGAGATCCAGCCGACGCGCGACGATGCGCGCATCGCCCGGCTGGCGGCCGCGGCGATCGTGCTGTCGGTAGCCGAGGCCGCGATCCCGCTGCCATTGCCGGGCGTGAAACCGGGGCTGGCCAACATTGTGATCCTGATCGTGCTGTTGCGCTGGGGCTGGCGGGATGCGGTGTGGGTCGCGCTGCTGCGGGTCTTCGCCGGCAGCCTGCTGCTGGGTCAGTTCTTCGCCCCGGGCTTCTTTCTGGCGCTGTCCGGGTCCGTGACCAGTCTCGCGATGCTGGGCGTGGCGATGCACCTGCCCCGGCGCTGGTTTGGTCCGGTCAGCCTGAGTATTCTGGCCGCCTTCGCGCACATCGGCGGGCAGCTGATCCTGGCGAGGCTATGGCTGGTGCCGCATGACGGCGTGTTCTACCTGGTGCCGGTGTTCGCGCTGGCCGCGACCGTGTTCGGTCTGGTCAATGG
This sequence comes from Denitraticella aggregata, assembly GCF_048158365.1. NCBI lineage: Bacteria > Pseudomonadati > Pseudomonadota > Betaproteobacteria > Rhodocyclales > Zoogloeaceae > Denitraticella > Denitraticella aggregata. The sequence continues at coordinate 139,485 of NZ_JBLLNL010000007.1, forward strand.
TCTGGTGGCGGCCCGTCTGCTGCGCGACATGCCCGACGGCGACGCGCCATTGCAGCGGGGTTCGTCCAGCGCGGACTGAGCCCGGCTTCTTTTGCGGGAACGGTGCTCGACTGGCAGGGTCCAGCGGAGGCCTGCACACCGAACGGAGCGTCCGCGCGATGAATGACAAGAGATGGCTGCCGTCATGGTTGATCGCCGTGGTCGCACTGTGCGCCACGTCGGTGGGCGCGTTGGACGGGGCGTCGGACGAGCGGGTGTTCGAGCTGTTGCGCGAAGGCGGAAACGTCGTGCTGGTGCGACATGCGACGACCGTCCCCGGCATCGGCGACCCGCCGGGCTTCGACCTTGCCGATTGCGCCACGCAGCGCAATCTGTCGGATGCCGGTCGGGCCGCATCCCGGCGCCTCGGCAACCGGCTCCGGGATGCGGACGTGCCGATCGCCGCGGTCCGCTCGAGCGCGTGGTGCCGCTGCTTGGAAACCGCCACGCTCGCGTTCGCGCCCGATCTCCCGGTCGAGGTCTGGGCGCCGCTGAACTCCTTCTTCGCCGGCCAGGGCGATCGCGAAAGCCAGACCCGCGCGGCCCTGGCCGCGCTTCGTGATCTTCCGCCGCAGGCCAACTGGGTGTGGGTTACCCATCAGGTGAACATCACGGCGCTGACCGGGACTTCGGTCGCGATGGGTGAAGTGCTGGTGACGCGACCGGCTGACGGCAGGCTACAGGTGCTGGCGCGCTGGCGCCCATGACGGTCTGCGGGTCGAACGGACGTCGCCAAGACCCATCCCCCTCCTGACTTCCGCCCTTGCGTGAAGGGGGAGGAACCGCGCCGACACGGGCCTCTCACTGCGGTTTTCCGGTCATGACAGAAGTCAGGGGCTATCGCACGGTCGAGCGTGTCAGACGTGGGTGTCCAGCCAGCCGAGCAGGCGATTCCAGCCGTCGGCAGCCTCCTCGGCCCGATAGCTCGGACGGTAGTCGGCGTGGAAAGCATGCGGGGCGTCCGGATAGAGCACGATGTCGCTCGGCTTGTCGGCGCGACGCAGTTCGTCGCGCATCATCTCCACGTCGGCGACCGGAATGCCCTGGTCCTGTCCGCCGTACAGGCCCAGTACCGGCGCATGCAGTTCTGCCGCGATGTCGACCGGATGCTGCGGCTGAAGGTCGGTCGGCGCGCCGTCCAGGCGGCCATACCAGGCGACGCCCGCCCTGAGCCCCGGATTGTGCGCGGCATACAGCCACGTGATGCGGCCACCCCAGCAGAATCCGGTGATCGCCAGCCGGTTCGGATCTCCGCCGTTGGCCGCCGCCCAGGCCGCGGCCGCATCGAGATCGGCCATCACCTGGGCGTCCGGCACCTTGGACACGATGCCCTGCAGGATCTCGCCGACACTTTCCATCGTCGCCGGGTCGCCCTGGCGAAAGAACAGTTGGGGCGCGAGCGCCAGATAACCCGCCTGGGCCAGGCGCCGACTGACGTCCTTGATGTATTCGTGCACGCCGAAGATCTCCTGCACCACCAGCACGACCGGCAGGTCGCCACCGCCTTCTGGCTTTGCGAAGTACACCGGCAGCGAGTCGCCGTCGACATCGATCGTGGTTTCGCCCGTCGTCAGCCCGGCAGTGTCGGTGGTGACGACCGATTGGGCCTGTACCGGCTGCACCGCCAGCGCGAAACCGGTCGCGGCAAGCGTCGCGACGAAGGCGCGACGGTCGAGTTTCGCCGCGGGCAGCAGGCTGTCGAATTCGGCGGTGGTGTTCATGGCTAGGGTCTCCTGTATTCTTGTAAGGGATTCGGGCTTAGTGTTTCGGGCGTGTATCGCACCCTGCGAATGATGCGCGCCTCTCGGCAGACTCGTGACCGTCGCCGATGTTCCCGTCGCCGCGATGTCCCGGGAGCCGATCTCAGCCCTCGGCCTTCAGTGTCTTGCGCAGACGAATGCCTTTTTTGCGCTGTTCGATCAGGATCTGCAGCTTCAACTCGAGGCCGGCCCGTTTGTCGGTATCTGCCTCGTCGTCGAGCTGCCGCTGAAGCGCCTGCTGCTGCGCCTTCATCTGCCTCAGCAGGTTCTTGAGCTTGTCGCGCTTCTCGTGCTGACGCCGACGGTCGGCCGACAGCAGGTCTCCGAGCCTGTCGATGAGTTTAGTGATCTTCATGGGGGCTGACCTCGGGGTGTGTGCGCTGTTGTCCGGATGCGGCGAGCAGCGCGGCGATCTCGTGATTCTCCAGACGCAGTGCGCGGTCGATCTCGTGGCCAAGCCTTTCGAACGGCATGAACACGACCTTGGCCATCGCCAACAGATTGCTCGCGATATCGTGTGCATAGGCATTGTCGTTCATCAGCGAAGTGGCGGTTTCGGCACTGATGCGCTTCTCCCGGATCAAGCTGTCCAGCGTGCCATTGCCGACGATGTCATGGGTCTCAAGACCGGCGCGCAGGACGTCCAGTGTCAGCGTCGGATTGGCATCCGGGTCGATGGACAATTTGTGCAGTTCGTTCAGCAACAACGCCAGATTCTGGCGGATTGCGACATATTCCCGGCGCAGGTGCGGGTTGGGCGACATCAGGAAGCGGACCAGATTCTTCTGCAAGTGCTTGAGGTCCTTCAGCGCCTCGACCAGTTGCTGGCTGGCCGCGCGCAGGATGAAGGCCTGGCGGGACTGCACTTCGTTCGTCCGGGTGCGGGCGAGAAAGTCCAGAATGCTGCCGTGCAGGGGTTTCACGCGCCGCTGATAGTAGTCGTCCACGTCGATCGACCTGACCCGCTCCGGCGGGTTGGCCAGCCCTTCGAGCGACTCGCCCTTGCGAAGGCGACCCGGGTCGATATGCAGGACCAGGGCCATGATGTCGAAGACGTTGCCGAACAAATGCCGTATCTCCTTGCGGGCGGCTTCCAGCGCGGCGTCGGGCATCTCGATCATCGAATCGTTGATGAACTGGGGACTGGAGACTTTACGCGGCTTCGGTTTCAGATATGTTTCAAGCAGCCGGACCAGTCGCTCGGTGAACGGCATCACCAGAAGGATGCCGGCCATGTTGAACAGCGAGTGGAACAGCGCGAGCTTGAGCGTGTGATCGTCTGCCGCGATGCCCAGCCAGGCGCTGCCGACCTCGACCGCCTGTTCGAACTGGCCGATGAAGAACAATGCGACGAGTCCGGTGGTGACATTGAAGATCAGATGCGCGGCCGCGAGCCGCCTGCCTTCGATGTTCGCGCTGATCGAGCCGATCAGCGCCGTGATCGTCGTGCCGACGTTGGCTCCGATCGACAGCGCGAGCGCGTTCTCGTAGGTGATCTGCTGTGCTGCGAGCGCGGTGATGATCAGCACCATGGTCGCGTGACTGGACTGCATCACCACCGTCGCGAACATGCCGATCAGGGTGAACAGCAGCAGACCCTTCAGGCCCGACACTGCGTACTCGGCGAGGTCGATGGTCTGGCCGAAGGTCTCGAACCCGGTCTTCATGTAGTGAATGCCGAGGAACAGGAAACCGAGGCCGGCCAGCACGTATCCGACGCCCTTCAGCGATTTCGAGCTGTTGAACATCAGCACGACGCCGAACACCAGCATCGGCATCGCGTATGCGGCGATGTCCACCTTCAGGCCGAAACCGGCGACCAGCCACGCACCCGTGGTCGACCCGAGGTTGGCGCCGAAGATGATGCCGATGCCCTGCGCCAGTCCGAGCAGACCGGCGCTCAGGAACGAGATCGTGATCACCGACACCAGCGAGCTCGACTGCATCAAGGTCGTGGATACGACGCCGAACAGGAAACTCTTCCACAGCCGGTCGGTGGTCCGCTGCAGCAGGCGTTCGAGGGTGCCGCCGGTGAAGGCCTTGAAGCCCTCCTCCAGAGACATCATTCCGAACAGAAAGATCGCGACGCCGGCTACGATCTCCTTGAAGTCGGCGCTGACCCAGAAGCCGTAGCTCAGCAGCAGGAACGCGGTGGCGAGCAGCAGGATTCTCGACATACGAGTGGAAAGCCTCCTTCGATGCGCTCATCTCACTGTAGGGATGTGTCTGCGAGCGTTCTGATGGCATCATGGGCGAACACACACCATGAAACAAGGAGCGCGTGGATGACACTACCGCAGATCAGTCGATTCCCGGTTCCGGCGCTGGACAGGCTGCCGGACGATGTCCGCGACAAGATCCTCGCGGTGCAGGAGAAGAACGGCTTCGTGCCGAACGTGTTCCTGGCGCTGGCGCATCGCCCGGAGGAGTTTCGCGCGTTCTTCGCGTATCACGATGCGTTGATGGAGAAGAACGAGGGCCTCACCAAGGCCGAACGGGAGATGATCGTCGTCGCGACCTCGGGGGCGAACGACTGCCTGTATTGCGTGGTCGCGCATGGTGCGATCCTGCGGGTGCGTGCGAAGAATCCGCGCGTGGCGGACCAGGTCGCGACGAACTACCGCAAGGCCGAGGTCACGCCGCGCCAGCGCGCGATGCTGGACTTCGCGATGAAGGTCGCGTTGCGCGCGGCCGAGGTCGAGGAGGCCGACTACGCGCGGCTGCGCGAGCACGGCTTCTCGGACGACGACGCGTGGGACATCGGTGCGATCGCGGCCTTTTTCGCGATGAGCAACCGGCTGGCCAACATGAGCAGCATGCGTCCGAACGAGGAGTTCTACCTGATGGGCCGGCTGCCCAAGACCTGAGGCCGGCGCGCCCGCATCGCCCGCCGCGCCTTAGTGGGCGGGTCAGCGTGCCAGCAGGATGCGTCCCGCGCGGCGGCGCCCGCCGAGCTGGCCGAGCATGCCCTCGCCCGCATTCGCATGGCAGATCGCACAGGCCAGTGCGTCGGCGGCGTCCGCGCTGGGATTGCCCTCCAGCGTCAGCAGGCGCTGCACCATGTGCTGGACCTGCACCTTGTCGGCCTTGCCGTAGCCGACCACCGCCTGCTTGACCTGCAGCGCGGTGTACTCGTGCACCGGCAGGTCGCAGGACACCGCCCCGCAGATCACCGCGCCGCGCGCCTGGCCGAGCAGCAGCGTGGATTGCGGATTGACGTTGACGAACACCTTTTCGACGGCGACCTGATCGGGCCGGTAGGTCTCGATGACCTCGCGGACGCCGTCGAGCAGCGTCTTCAGACGGCCGGGCAATTCGCCGTCCCGGGTTTTGATACAGCCGCTCGCGACGTAGCGGACCTGGCTGCCGAGCCTGTCGATCAGGCCGAAGCCGGTGATTCTGAGGCCCGGGTCGAGCCCGAGTATGCGGGTGGTGACGATGGTGCTCGCGGTCGGCATGCCTGGATTGTATGCCTACTTGCGCGCCAGCCAGACGCCCACGACTGCGATCGCCATGCCGACCAGCGCGAAGCCGGTCAGCGTTTCGCCGAACAGCAACCACGCGAGCAGCGCGGTCGTCGGCGGGGTCAGGTAGAACAGGCTGGCGACATTGACCGCGCTGCCGCTGCGGATCAGCAGATTGAGCAGGCTGATCGCGCCCAGCGACAGCACCACGACCAGCCACAGCAGCGCGAAGATGAACTCGCCGCTCCACTCGACCCGCATGGTCTCGGTCTGCGACGCGATCGCCAGCGTCAGCACCAGCGAGGGCACGAACTGGATGACCGAACCGGTGCGCAGGTCGAAGCGCGGGCAGAAGCGCTTCTGATACAGCGTGCCGAGCGTGATCGCGAGCAGCGCGACGATCGCGGGCACGATCATCACGCCGACCTCGGCGAACGATGCGCCGTCCTGGCCGCTCTTGGAGCCGACCACCAGCGCGACACCGATGAAGCCGAGGCCCAGGCCGATCCACTGCGGCCGGCTGACACGTTCATGCAGCAGCCAGCCGGCGCCGAGCGCGGTCAGCAGCGGCTGCATGCCGACGACCAGCGCCGCGACGCCGGCCGGCAGTCCGAAATGGATCGCGACGAACACGCCACCGAGGTAGAAGGCCTGCACCAGCAGGCCGGTCACGCCGATATGGAAGACCTGTTGCCAGCTGTTCGGCCACGGCGCGCGCATCGCGACTGCGATCACGGTCATCAGCGCGATCACGAGCGCATAGCGGATGGACAGGAAGGTCAGCGGTTCGACGAAGGGCAGACCGAACTTGGCACCGAGAAAACCGGTGCTCCACAACAGCACGAACAGGAACGGCATCGCGGAGCGGAGGGCGGGTCGGGTCATGGCAGAGGGCGTGCGAGCCGGGTTCAAAACAGAACAGCGGTGCAGCTGGCACCGCTGTTCAGAAAAAAGGGGCGGTTCGAGGATCGGGCGATCGTCAGTCGTCGAAGACCGCGGACGTATAGACTTCCTGCACGTCGTCCAGGCTCTCCAGCGCGTCCAGCAGTTTCTGCATCCTGGCCGCGTCGTCGCCGGTCAGCTCGGTTTCGTTCTGAGGCTTCATCGTGACTTCCCCGAACTCGGCCTTGAATCCGGCGTTCTCGAGCGTCTCCTTGACCGCGGAGTAATCGTTGGGCGCGGTTATCACCTCGATCGATCCGTCCTCGTTGCCGACCACGTCCTCGGCGCCAGCCTCAAGTGCCGCTTCCATCAGCGCGTTCTCGTCGGTACCGGGTGCGAACATCAGCTGGCCGCAGTGGGTGAACTGGAACGCCACGCAGCCGTCGGTGCCCATGTTGCCGCCATACTTGGAGAACGCGTGGCGTACGTCGGCCACGGTGCGGGTCTTGTTGTCGGTGAGGCAGTCGACCATCACCGCCGCGCCGCCGATGCCGTAGCCTTCGTAGCGGGCTTCCTCGTAACTGACGCCTTCGAGCTCGCCGGTGCCGCGCTTGATCGCGCGTTCGATGTTCTCGCCCGGCATGTTCTCGCCCTTGGCGTTGTCGATCGCGAGTCGCAGGCGCGGATTGAAGTTGGGATCCCCGCCCCCCATGCGCGCGGCGACCGTGATCTCCTTGATCAGCTTCGTGAAGACCTTGCCGCGCTTGGCATCCTGACGCCCCTTGCGGTGCTGGATGTTGGCCCATTTGGAGTGACCCGCCATAGATTCCTCGAGACTGCCGGTGATGTGTGAAGCGCGAATTATACCGCGCGCGCCATGACCGGGGCCGCCCGACCTCGCGACCCTTCGACAGTGTCATTTTCCATCGGTTTGGTGTATCAATGGACTTGTAACGACGTCCCGTGAGCCACGCATGCCGAATCGCCTCGTCCTGTCTTTGTTTCTGTGCTTCATGGCCCTTGCGGGGGGCGCGCATGCTCAGGTGCGCATGACCTTCGACGGTTGTCTCGATTCGAACGGCGTGCAGGTGCCGTCGGTGCTGGACGAGACGCTGGCCCGGACCTTCGACACGCGCATCGAGGGCGGTCGGCCGGTGATCCGCTACAACCCGGACCTGCTGCCGGACATGGCGCCCAAGGTCAGGCTGTTCTTTTATGCGCACGAATGTGCGCGTGTGAATCTGGGAATGGCGCCGGCCGCGCCGCGCATGCTCGCCGATGCGCGCGAGGCTGACTGCTGGGGGCTGGTCACGCTGATCCGCTCCAGGCTGCTCGACGACCGTGACGTACCGGCGATGCTGCCCGACATGCGTTTCGCGATCGAGGACTGGTCGCTGCTGCCCGGGCCGCCGCGCGGCTTCGAGTGGTATCTGCCGGCCTGCATGCGCGAATATGCCGACCGGCCCTCACTCGCGCATCCGCCGTCCGGCCAGGACGACTGGAACACCTGTGCGCGTCGTTGCGCCGACACGCTGTACCAGTGTCAGCAGCAGACCTGCCGCGGACCGGCCTGCGAACCCTGCGTACAGACCTATGAACAATGCGTGAACAGCTGTTTCGCGCGCTTTCCCCGATGACCGGAGCCGCGTATCCCGAAGCCGCGTCGATCCGTCATCCATCCGAGGTGCTCAATCGTGACTGAACCCTTGCTGATTGCGCGCACGCGCGACACCGAATGCCAGTTGTTGTCCAGGCTGGCCAATCGACATGGACTGATCACCGGCGCGACCGGCACCGGCAAGACGGTCACGCTGCAGAAGATGGCCGAAGCCTTCGTCGGGATCGGCGTGCCGGTGTTCGTCGCCGACGTGAAGGGCGATCTGTCCGGCATCGGCGCGCCGGGCGTCGCGTCGGAGCGGCTGATGAGCCGTCTCGACGCGATCGGCATCACCGAGTTCGAGCCGGTCGCCAACACCGTGGTGTTCTGGGACGTGTTCGCCGAGAAGGGTCATCCGGTGCGCGCGACGATCTCGGACATGGGTCCGCTGCTGCTCGGCCGCCTGCTCAATCTGAACGACACGCAGGCCGGCGTGCTGCAGCTGGTGTTCAAGATCGCCGACGACAACGGCTTGCTGCTGCTCGATCTGAAGGATCTGCGCGCGATGATCCAGTACGTGGGCGAGAACGCACGCAGTTTCACGACCGAGTACGGCAACGTCTCGATCGCCTCGATCGGTGCGATCCAGCGCGGACTGCTGAATCTCGAGCAGCAGGGGGGCGATCTCTTCTTCGGCGAACCGATGCTGGATCTGGCCGACCTGATCCAGACCGATGCCAACGGGCGCGGCGTCGTGAACATCCTGTCAGCGGAAAAGCTGTACAACTCGCCCCAGCTCTACTCCACCTTCCTGCTGTGGATGCTGGCCGAACTGTTCGAGCAGTTGCCCGAGATCGGCGACCCGGACAAGCCGAAACTGGTGTTCTTCTTCGACGAGGCGCACCTGCTGTTCAAGGATGCGCCCAAGGCGCTGGTCGAGAAGATCGAGCGCGTGGTCCGGCTGATCCGCTCCAAGGGCGTCGGCGTGTATTTCGTGACGCAGAGCCCGCTGGATGTGCCCGAGAGCGTGCTCGGCCAGCTCGGCAACCGGGTTCAGCATGCGTTGCGCGCGTTCACGCCGCGTGACCAGCGCGCGGTCAAGAGCGCGGCCGACACGATGCGCGCCAATCCGGCCTTCAATGCGGCCGACGTGATCACCGAGCTGGGCGTGGGCGAGGCGCTGGTGTCGTTCCTGGACGAGAAGGGGCGACCGAGCGTCGTCGAACGCACGTCCATCATCGCGCCCGGATCGCGCCTGGGCCCGATGACCGAGGCCGAGCGCTTCGCCGCGATCCGGTCATCCGTGCTGTACGGCCATTACGAGCAGGTGGTCGATCGCGAATCGGCCTACGAACTGCTGCGGGCGCAGGCCGAGAGCGCCGCGCAGCGCGCGGCCGAGGCGGCGTTCGAAGCCGCGGCGGAGAAGGCGGCCCGGAGCACGGCGTCGACCACGCCGCAACAGGGCGGCAACGTACTGTCCGACGTGCTGTTCGGCTCCACCGGCCCGCGCGGCGGCCGTCGTGACGGTCTTGCACAGGTCGCCGCGAAGACCGTGACCCGGACCATCGGCAGCTCGATCGGGCGTCAGATCGCGCGCGGCATCCTCGGCTCGCTGCTCGGAGGCGCCAAGCGCTGAGCGCCCGACCGCTCAGATCGCCAGGCCGAGCCGCCGGCAGATGTCCATCGTGGGTCCGGCCTGGTTCATGCTGTAGAAGTGCAGGCCCGGTGCGCCGGCCCGCAGCAGCTTCTCGCACAAGGCCGTGACGACATCCAGACCGAAGGCCTGCACGGAGTCGGTGTCGTCGCCGAAACCTTCGAACTTCTTGCGCATCCAGCGCGGGATCTCGGCGCCGCAGGCGTCCGAGAAGCGCGCCAGCTTGCTGAAGCTCGTGATCGGCATGATGCCGGGTACGATCGGGATCCTCACGCCCAGTGCCTGCGCCTGGTCGACGAAGTGCAGGTAGGCGTCCAGGTTGTAGAAGTACTGCGTGATCGCCGAATTCGCGCCGGCGTCCACCTTGCGCTTGAACGCGAGCAGGTCGTCGCGCGGGCTTTTCGCCTGCGGATGCCATTCCGGATAGGCGGCGACCTCGACGATGAAGCGATCGCCGGTCTCGCTGCGGATGAACTCGACCAGCTCGTTGGCATAGCGGAACTCGCCTGCCGCACCCACGCCCGACGGCAGGTCGCCGCGCAGCGCGACGATGCGGCGGATGCCGGTCGCGGCGTACTCCTGCAGGATCTCGCGGATGCCGTCGCGGCTCGACCCGATGCATGACAGGTGCGGCGCGGCCTCGCTGCCGCTGTCGGCGATCTCGCGTACCGTGGCGAAGGTGCGTTCGCGGGTCGAACCACCGGCGCCGTAGGTCACCGAGAAGAAGGCCGGTTCGAGCTCGGCCAGGCGCGCGCGGGTCGCGCGCAGCTTCTCCGCGCCCTCCGGCGTCTGCGGCGGGAAGAACTCGATCGAAAGTTCAGTCTTGGTCGTCATGTCGGTGTTGCATCCAGATCAGGAATTCGCGATTGCCTTCGATGTTGCCGACGCCGCCGCCTGTGAGTGGGGATTCGTACCAGCCCCGCACCGCGAGGCCGAGTTCTTGCGCCGCGAGCCGGATCGTCCGCTCGACCGTTTCGTACAGGGCCTCGTCCCTGACCACGCCGCCCTTGCCGAGCCCGTTCGGACCGACCTCGAACTGCGGCTTGACCAGCGCGACGATCTGCCCGCCCGGGGCGAGCAGCGCCGGCCACTGTGGCATCAACAGCGCCAGCGAGATGAAGCTCGCGTCGCACACGATCAGGTCGAAGCCTTCGGGCGGCACGTGCGGTGCGAGATCGGCCGCGACCAGATGACGGGCGTTGACGCCCTCCAGCGTGACGCAGCGCGGATCGTCATGCAGACGCGGGTGAAGCTGGCCGTGTCCGACCTCGACGCCGACCACGCGGTCGGCACCGGCCTGCAGCAGGCAGTCGGTGAACCCGCCGGTGCTCTGGCCGATGTCGAGGCAGGTCGCGCCGCGTACGTCGAGTCCGGTCCGTTCGAGTGCGGCGGCGAGCTTCAGCGCGCCGCGCGACACATAGCGGGTCTGTTCGTCCTCGGCGACCGTCAGCCGCGCGGATTCGGGCAGCAGGTGCCCGGGTTTGACGATGACGCCTTCGTCGCACGACACCCGGCCGGCTTCGATCAACTGCCTGGCGCGGGTGCGCGATTCCACCAGGCCCTGTGCGACCAGCAGCGTGTCGAGGCGTTGCAGACCGGCCGGCCGTGGCGCGATCGCTGCGGTCCGCTCGCGCTTGGGTGCGGCGCGATGGCTGCGGCTGTGGAAGGAGTTCATCGACATGATGTCAGCCTCGGGTCCGACAGCCGCCTCGGTCCGTGGTCATTTGATCGCCAGGGTCTGGACTTCGTTGTCATAGACGTCGTGACGCTTGTCGTACAGCGGAATGGTCGTGCCGTTGACCCGGTTCTGGGTCAGGTTGTCGAGATTCACATCGGCGATCACGATCTGCTCGACGTTCGGTGTGCCTTCGGCCGCGATGCCGTCGCGCGAGAACGGAAAATCGGACGGCGTGATGATGCTCGCCTGGCCGTAATGCACGCCCAGGCCTTCGACCGGCAGATTGCCGACCGTGCTGGTCATCGCGACATAGACCTGATTCTCGATCGCGCGCGCATGGCAGCAGTAGCGCACGCGCAGAAAACCCTGGCGATCGTCGGTGCATGAGGGCACGAACAGGATGTCGGCACCGGCCTCGCAGACCATGCGGGCGAGCTCGGGAAACTCGATGTCGTAGCAGATCAGGATCGCGATCTTGCCGTAGGGCGTCTCGAACAGGTGCAGCTGGTCGCCGGCGGCGGTGTCCCACATCTCGCGCTCCCAGCGCGTGCGGTGGATCTTGTCCTGCTCATGCACTTCGCCGTCGGGCGTGAACAGATACGCGGTGTTGTAGAGTTGCCCGTCGCGCAGCGTGGGGTGGCTGCCGCCGATCAGGAACACCCGCCAGTATTGTGCGAGTTCGCGCATCAGCTCGATGTAGCGCTGCGTGTAATCGTTCATGTTGCGCACCGCCTCCGGCAGCTCGCGGGTGTCCATGAAGGACAGCAGCTGCGTGGTGAAGATCTCGGGCAGCAGCACGAAGTGGGGGCGATAGTCGCCCGCCGCCTGCACGACGAAGCGCACCTGGTTCTCGAACCCGGACCAGTCGTGGATCTGACGGAGCAGGTACTGGACTGCGGCGATTCTGACGATCATAGGATCTCCTTTTCGGGTATGCGCGTGGGCCTGCCCGCATCGTAGGCCGGATTCAGCCACACGATAAGGGAGGCGTTGCCACAGGATTCATGGTCCTCCGGCAGGTAGTCCTCGATCACGCCGCAATAGTGGAAGCCTTCATGCAGCTGGAAACCGAGCACCGGGTCGCGCAAGTCGCCCCACACGACCCGCTTGGCGTAGTCCTCGGCGCTCATCTCGGCGGCATGCAGATGATAGCCGGGCAGCCGCCCACAGGCGATGATGCGCTTCAGGTTCATTGCCTGGCACAGGCGGCGGCGTCCCTCGTAGAGTGCGTGCCCCAGCCCCATGCCCCGTACCTCGGGGTCGACGAACACTTCGGCGCCATAAAGCGTCTTGCCGCCGGGGTCGTGCTCCTGGAACGTGCCCGAGGCGGTGATCTCCTTCCAGGTGTGCGTGTCGAACCAGTCGTCCCAGATCACGACGAACGAACTCGCACATCCGACCACGCGTCCGTCGAATTCGGCCACGATCTGGCCGTGAGGGAAGATCTCGAGCTGATGCTCGAACTTGACCCGCGACCAGGGGGGCATTTCGGGCGGGTAGGCGTGTTTTTGCAGCCGTATGAGTTCCGGAATGTCTTCGGCCCGGGTGTGGCGTATCGTCACTTTCGACATGGTCGTTCTCCGTTTCGAATGCCGCGATCCAGTCCGCCCGGCACCCGCAGCGGCGCGATGGCCGGTGCGGGTGGATCCAGAGCCGGGATCAGTAGCGGTAGTGATCCGGCTTGTAGGGCCCTTGCTTGGGTACGCCGATGTATTCGGCCTGGGCATCGGTCAGCTCGGTCAACTGCACGTTGAGCTTTCTGAGCTGCAGTCGTGCGACCTTCTCGTCCAGATGCTTGGGCAGCGTATACACCCCTGTCGGATAGTCGCCGGTGCGCTGGAAGAGTTCGATCTGCGCGATCGTCTGGTTCGCGAACGACGAACTCATCACGTAGCTCGGATGCCCGGTGGCGCAGCCCAGGTTCACCAGGCGGCCCTTGGCGAGCAGGATGATCCGTTTGCCATCCGGGAAGATCACGTGGTCGACCTGCGGCTTGATCTCCTCCCACTGGTAGCCTTCGATGCTGGCGACGTCGATCTCGTTGTCGAAGTGGCCGATGTTGCACACGATGGCCTGGTCCTTCATCCTGGCCATGTGGTCGTGCGTGATCACATGGTAGTTGCCGGTCGCGGTGACGAAGATGTCCGCATGTTCGGCCGCGTATTCCATCGTCACGACCCGGTAGCCTTCCATCGCCGCCTGCAGCGCGCAGATCGGGTCGACCTCGGTGACCCACACCTGCGCCGACAGCGCGCGCAGCGCCTGGGCCGAACCCTTGCCGACGTCGCCGTAGCCGCACACGAGCGCGACCTTGCCGGCGATCATCACGTCGGTGGCACGTTTGATGCCGTCGACCAGCGATTCACGGCAGCCGTAGAGGTTGTCGAACTTGCTCTTGGTGACCGAGTCGTTGACGTTGATCGCCGGAAAACGCAGTTCGCCGCGCTGGTGCATCTGGTAAAGGCGATGCACGCCGGTGGTGGTTTCCTCGGTGACGCCCTTGATATGCGCGATCCGCGTCGAGTACCAGGTCGGATCGGTCGCGAGCTTGGCGCGGATCGCGGCGTACAGGATGGTCTCTTCCTCGGAGGTCGGCTTGTCCAGCACCGACAGGTCCTGTTCCGCGCGGGTACCCAGGTGCAGCAGCAGCGTCGCGTCGCCGCCGTCGTCCAGGATCATGTTGGAGAAACCACCGTCGGCCCATTCGAAGATGCGGTGGGTGTAGTCCCAGTAGTCCTTCAGCGACTCGCCCTTGACCGCGAACACCGGGATGCCGTCGGCCGCGATGGCGGCGGCTGCGTGATCCTGGGTCGAGAAGATGTTGCACGAGGCCCAGCGCACTTCGGCGCCGAGCGCAGTCAGCGTCTCGATCAGCACCGCGGTCTGGATGGTCATGTGCAGCGAACCGGTGATGCGCGCGCCCTTGAGCGGCTGGCTCGCCGCGAATTCCTCGCGGATCGCCATCAGCCCCGGCATTTCGGTTTGGGCGATACGGATTTCCTTGCGGCCCCAGTCGGCCAGCGCCAGATCGGCGACCACGAAATCCTTGAAATCAGCCACAGCGTTCATTGAATGCTCCTTGCTATGGCCGGGGGGAACGGGTAGTGCGGTCTTGCTCACCCGGAATCCCTAACCCGGCAGGGTTGAGAAATGAAACACCAAGCGGTGTCTCGGGTGAGCGCCGTTTCTGTACAAGAACCGCGACCTGTCGGTCGGCTGGCTCCGAGCCTGGGGGCGGACACCGCATGATGCGGATGACTCGACGCCTTGCAGCGCTCCTCGGAGGATGCTGAGTATACATCAACGGCGTCATCTGCTGCAGTGCCTGATTCGCTGCGCTCGTGCGCTGACCTGCTCGCCGGGTCGGGTGCCGCGCTTGGTTCGGCCTTCCGGTCACATGGCAAACTTGGCTGCCTGGCGCGCGGCTGCGAGATCCTGGGGAGCCTTCAATGCAATTTCGGCGCGAACCAACGCGAGACGGGCATGCCGCAGCGCGTTGCCGCGCATCGTGGCGTCCCCGGCCGCGGCAAGTGCCTCGAAGGCCTTGAGCAGCCGCAGCACCACTTCGATAGTACCCGCGCCGTCCCGGGCGATTCCGGTAAAGGCGTCGTCGAACATGTCCGCCATGGACAATTCCGGCACCGCGACGCGGTCGAACTGCACGGAAACGTCACCCGCCTTGCCGCACTCGTTCCACGTGACGAACAGGCGGACAAACGCGCCCGTGACGGCGATGGCGGTCCCCGGATCATTGACCGCCGGCGAAAGCGCGTGGCTGGCGATCTCCGAAAGGACCACCAGTCCGAACCGCGGATCCTGTTCAAAGACCCTCGAGCCGCCAATGTCGAACGCGGCAGCGATTGCTTCGGCGTCCTCGTCGGACACACTGTCCGACGCCTCCCGGATGACCCACGCGACAGGGCGGTTTGGCGTGCAAAAGGTGCCGGGCAACGCCGCCACAACAATCCTCAGTTGCGACTCCACCGCCCGCTTCTGCAACGCGGCGGTGTCGACATACCCTACGTACCCGATGGCCTGTCCGAAGACCGCCCGACCCCTATCTGGGGGACTGGACGCCGCGACGCCCCCAAGACGTGGGGCCGACTGCCGCTTCCGAACAGCTTTCCCGGCTATCGCTTCCACCTTGTCGATCGTATCTCCCAGCCGACCGAGCCGGGCGATTTTATCGACCCAGCGGATGAAGGCAAGAATGACAATTGCAAGCACGCCTATTGTCAGGGAGAACAGGATAAAACGACTGCCCGGTCCACCGTAAGCCCCGTTCATCAGCGCAATGAGCGCGACCACGCTGTAGATAAACGCGCCGATGAACACCGACAGCGCGTTCTGCGAAACGTCATCGGCGATCATCAGCGAAAACGAGCGGGGCGTCGCAGACTGACTTGCCGACGCATAAGCGGACACCATCGAAGTCACCGCGAACGTGGCCATCATCAACATGCTCGACGCGATGATCTTGAGCAACGTTTCGGTCGATTCCTTCGAGATGT
The DNA here is from genome assembly GCF_048158365.1 of Denitraticella aggregata. Classification (NCBI taxonomy): domain Bacteria; kingdom Pseudomonadati; phylum Pseudomonadota; class Betaproteobacteria; order Rhodocyclales; family Zoogloeaceae; genus Denitraticella; species Denitraticella aggregata. Next base: position 155,070 of record NZ_JBLLNL010000007.1, read on the forward strand.
CCGGCAGGAAACGGTCGAGTTCAGTCATGTCCATGAGATCGGCGAGAAAAACTGCGGCAATGGACAGCACGCAGACGATGAGTGGCCTGACCCACAGCCGCTCATGGAACTGCTTGATGACGAAACTCAGGTGATCCAACATCTTCGGCTCTCCTGCCACTTCACCCAATTGTGTCGACCGCTATCGAGCCAGAACGCAACCCCCCGACCGACAGCCTCCTACCGCCTGTTATGCCGCATCACGCTGACGATGATCGTGATCACGGTGATCGGCATCACGTAGCCGAGCATCGCGTTGGAGAACGCCGGCAGCAGCGCGTGTTGTTGAGCAGCCAGCACCAGATAGGCGGTGTAGGCGGCGTAGTAGCCGAGGAACACCGCGCCCTCCCAGCGCGCGATCTCGCGGCCGGTGATCATGATCGGCAGGCACGCGAAGGCGACCGCCAGCATCACCCACAGGTCGAAATTGCGCGCAGCCTCCGAGATCGGGATGCCGCCGGCCGACACCAGGCCGGTGACGCCCAGTACCGCGAAGATGTTGAACACGTTGCTGCCGATCACGTTGCCGACCGCGATGTCGCGTTGGCCGCGGATCGCTGCGACGATGGAGGTGGCGACCTCCGGCATGGACGTGCCGACCGCGACCACGGTCAGACCGATCACCAGATCGCTGACCCCGAAGGCCTGCGCGAAGGCCACGGCTGCGCCGACCAGCCAGTCCGAGCCCTGCACCAGCGCGATCAGGCCGGCCAAGATCAGGCCGAGCTGGACGCTCCAGTGCCGGTCCCATTTCGTGTCCGGGGGCATCTCCCCGGCGAATTCGTCCTGGGTGTCGCGCGACGCGCGCCTCGACTGGCGTATCAGGAAGAACGAATAGGCGGCGACCAGCATGAACAGCACGGCCGCCTCGAGCCGGCTGATGTTGCCGTCCAGTGCCATGACCACCATCAGCAAGGACGCGCCGAGCATGATCGGGATCTCCTGGCGGATGATCTGTTCGTGCACCAGCAGCGGCGCGATCAGGGCCGAGATGCCCAGGATCAGCAGGATGTTGGCGATGTTGCTGCCGATCACGTTGCCGATCGCCAGATCCGGCGTGCCGGTCAGTGACGCCCCGACCGATACCGCCATTTCGGGCGCGCTGGTGCCGAACGCGACCACCGTCAGACCGATCACCAGCGGCGACACGCCGAACGACAGCGCCAGCTTGGCCGCGCCCCGGACCATGACTTCGGCGCCGATGACGAGCAGCGTGAGGCCGAGAACGAAGAACAGGGCGTGGGTCAGCATGGCGTGGGTGCGTGATCAGAGGCCCGCGTTGGCCCGCAGTGCCGCGGCTTTGTCGGTCGTCTCCCACTTGAACTCGGGTTCGTCGCGCCCGAAGTGGCCGTAGGCGGCGGTCTTGCCGTAAATCGGGCGCAACAGGTCCAGTGTCTGGATGATGGCTTTCGGGCGCAGGTCGAAATGCTTCGCGATCAGTTCTTCGATGCGCTCGTCCGGCACCTTGCCGGTGCCGAAGGTATCGACCATAAGACTCACGGGCCTGGCCACGCCGATCGCGTAGGCGATCTGGACCTCGCAGCGCTCGGCCAGGCCGGCCGCGACCAGGTTCTTGGCCACGTAGCGTCCGGCGTAGGCGGCCGAACGGTCGACCTTGGATGGGTCCTTGCCGGAGAACGCGCCGCCGCCATGGTGGGCCGCACCGCCATAGGTATCCACGATGATCTTGCGCCCGGTCAGGCCGCAGTCGCCATGCGGGCCGCCGACCACGAATCGGCCGGTGGGGTTGATCAGATAACGCACTTCCCCCTGCATCAGCTCTTGCGGCAGTACCGGCTTGATGATCTCCTCGATCACCGCCTCGGTGATCTGGGCATGGGACACCTCCGGGTCGTGCTGCGTGGACACCACGACCGTGTCGATCGCGACCGGTTTGCCATCCACATGCCGCACGGTGAGCTGGCTCTTGGCGTCCGGGCGCAGCCACGGCAGGCGGCCGTCCTTGCGCAGTTCGGCCTGGCGCTGCATGATCCGGTGCGCATAGAAGATCGGCAGCGGCATCAGCGCCGGGGTCTCGTTGCAGGCGTAGCCGAACATCAGGCCCTGGTCGCCCGCACCCTGATCGAGGTCGATGCCCTGGCCTTCGTTCACGCCCTGCGCGATGTCGGGCGACTGGCGGTTGATCGCGGTCAGGATCGCGCAGGAGCGGTAGTCGAAACCGATCTCGGAAGCGTTGTAGCCGATCCGGCGGATCACGTCCTGCGCGATTTCCTTGTAGTTGGGATGGGCGGTGGTCGTGATTTCGCCTGAAATGACGACCAGGCCGGTCGACACCAGTGTTTCGCAGGCCACGCGGGCATGCGGGTCCTCGGCCAGGATTGCGTCCAGCACTCCGTCAGACACCTGGTCGGCGACTTTGTCCGGATGGCCTTCCGACACCGACTCCGAGGTGAAGAGATATTCCCTGCTCATGGCTACGCTCCAAAAACGAAAATCCCCAGTATGTCTGGCGTGGCGCCAGCTCCGGGGATTTCGTCGAGCGGCGACGCTTTAGCAGTATTTGCGTGTCGGCCCGCAGCATTTGCATGCGATAGCGTCCACATCCGCCCTGCAAGTTGTCGTGTTAACTCGGCGGCTGGGCGATAATTGTAGCGTTTCCAATTTGCCGGTGAAAGCAGTTCCGCTGCTTCCGGTCCAGGCCCTTCGTGCTCGTCTCCCCAGTCTTCCGGTTTTTGTCGCGTCTGCCGCTGTCCTGGCTTCACCGCCTCGGCGCGTTGGCAGGGCGCGTGGTCTGGCTGTTCTCGAAGGGGTATCGGTCCCGCGTACGCGAGAACCTGATCATCGCAACGGGTCGCGACGACAAACCGCTGCTCGATGCGGTGATCGCCGAGACCGGCCGGCAGATGCTGGAACTGCCGTTCGTGTGGGTGCGACCGCAACAGGAGGTGTTGTCGCGAATCGTCAGGGTGGAGGGGGTTGAACTGCTGGAAGCTGCCCGCCGGGACGGCGCCAGCGTGCTGTTGCTGACGGCGCACCTCGGCTGCTTCGAATTGTGCGCGCAGTACTGCTCGACCCATGGTCCGATCACGGTGCTGTATCGCCCGCCGCGCAAGGCCGTGCTGCAACCGCTGATGGAGGCGGGGCGCGCACGCGGCAATGTGCGGGTCGCGCCGGCCGACGTGTCGGGTGTGCGCAAGCTGGTCAAGGCCCTGCGTAGCGGCGAGATGGTCGGCATGTTGCCGGACCAGGCGCCCAAGGAGGGCGAGGGCATGTGGGCGCCGTTCTTCGGCCGGCCTGCCTGGACGATGACGCTGGCCGCGCGCCTGTCCGAGGTCAAGGGCGTGCGCGTGATCATGGTCTGGACCGAGCGGCTCCCCGGGGCGACGGGGTACGTGCTGCGTCTCACCGAACCGGTCGAGCCGATTGAAGGCGATCTCGCCGCCCGCACGGTCGCGATCAACCGTGAGATCGAGCGCCTGATCCTGAGATGCCCCGCCCAGTATCTGTGGGGCTACAACCGCTACAAGAGGCCGTCGGGTGTGCCGCCGCCCGAGGGCGAAGCATGAGTCGCCTCGTCATCGCGCTGCTGTGGTTGCTGCACTGGTTGCCGCTGGGTGTGCTCGCGCCGATCGGTCAGGCTATGGGCGAGATCCTGTATCGGGTCGCGCGTGCGCGTCGGCATATCGCCGACGTCAATCTCCGCCTGTGCTTTCCGGCCCTGAGCGAGCCCGAGCGGCGCCGGCTGGTGCGGGCGCATTTTCGCATGCTGGGTCGCAGCCTCATCGAGCGCGGGTTGCTGTGGTGGGGCAGTCGGGCGCGACTGCAGCGGCTGATCCGGATGGATCGGCCCGAGAGGATTCAGCGGCTGCTGGACGCCGGGCGCCCGGTGATCCTGCTCGCACCGCACTTCGTCGGGCTCGATGCCGGCGGAATCTCGGTCGCGATGCGCTTCAACGGCGTCAGCATCTATGCGAAGCAGAGCGATCCGGTGATCGACCACTGGCTCAAGCACGGTCGCAGCCGCTTCGGCGATCAGCAGCTGATTTCGCGCTCGGACGGCGCCCGGCCCACGGTCAAGGCGATGAAGGCAGGCCGTCCGTTCTACTACCTGCCTGACATGGATTACCGTCTGAAGGATTCGATCTTCGTGCCGTTTTTCGGCGTGCCTGCGGCGACGATCACCGGCCTGTCGCGCCTGTCACGGCTGGCCGGGGCTGCGGTGGTGGTATGCGCCGCGCGAATGCTGCCGGGCGGACAGGGCTATGTGATCGAGGTCGGCGAACCGTGGGAGAACTTCCCCACCGCGGACGTGGAAGCGGACACGCGGCGCATGAACGAGGAGATCGAACGGCTGGTGCGCACGATGCCCGAGCAGTATTACTGGGTGCACCGCCGCTTCAAGACCCGCCCGTCGGGGGAAAGCAAGCCGTATTGAGTGAGGCTGGTTGCATGGACACTGTGGCGTTTAGCGAGCCCGGCATGGCCGCTGTCCCTGCGGCGACTCGGCCCGAGCGCATGCCGCTGTTGGCGAGCGTAGCGGCCGCGGGCCTCGCTGTCTGAGCGCGCCAGCGCGAGTTCGAGGCCTGCAGCGAAGCGCGCCTTACAGCGGCAGCGGGAGTGGCCGTCGGAGCCGAAGGGACAGCGGCCATGCCGGGCTCGCTGCGCCGCAATGGGTTCATGCGATTGCGCGTGCCGACTGGACGGGCTTCGGCCGGTAGAGGAAAATCCCGGCTCAATGAAGGGAGTGCTTTGATGCGCATGCGTTTTACCAAGATGCACGGGCTGGGAAATGATTTCGTCGTCATCGACGCGGTGCGCCAGTCGGTATCGCTGACGCGGGAGCAGGTGCGGGCGATCGCCGATCGCCATTTCGGTGTCGGCTGCGATCAGCTGCTGGTGGTCGAGCCGACGTCGACGCCGGGGGTCGATTTCCGCTATCGCATCTTCAATTCGGACGGAAGCGAAGTCGAGCAGTGTGGTAACGGTGCGCGCTGCTTCGTGCGTTTCGTGCGCGAAAAAGGCCTCAGCGACAAGGACGAGATCCGGGTGGAGACCGCGTCCGGCATCATCGCACCGCGCCTGCAGCCGGATGGCCTGGTCACGGTCGATATGGGCGTGCCGGAACTGGAGCCGGCCAGGGTGCCGTTCGCATCGGACTCGAATGCGGTGGTCCAGGCGCTGGAACTGGACGGTGATGTGCGTATCGCGATCACCGCGGTGTCCATGGGCAATCCGCATGCGGTACAGGTCGTCGCCGATGTCGATACCGCACCGGTCGAAGTCATGGGGCCGCTGATCGAGCAGCATCCGCGCTTTCCTGCCCGGGTCAATGCCGGTTTCATGGAGGTGGTCGATGTCCACCGGATCCGGCTGCGGGTGTTCGAGCGCGGTGCGGGCGAGACGCTCGCCTGCGGCACCGGCGCGTGCGCGGCGGTGGTCGCGGGCGTGTTGCGTGGCCTGCTCGAGTCGCCGGTGTCGGTGGAGACCCGGGGCGGGGTGCTGAAGATCGACTGGACCGGTCCGGGCACGCCGGTATGGATGACCGGCCCGGCGGTCACCGTCTTCGAGGGCGAGCTCGATGTCGCCTGATGTTCCTGACTTTCGACGCTCGCAGGGAGTGCCCGATTCATGACTGCCGATGATGTGCTGAGTTACCTGAAGCAGCATCCCGATTTTCTGTCCCTCCACGGCGAGATCTTCACCGAGATCACCGTGCCTCATCCGCATGGCGGCCAGGCGATCTCGCTGGCCGAGCGTCAACTGCACGCGCTGCGGGACAAGATCCGGCTGCTCGAGCTGAAGCTGGCGGAGCTGATCCGGTTCGGTGAGGAGAACGACGAGATCGGGGAGAAGGTCCATCGGCTCAGCCTGCAATTGCTGGAGTCGGACAACTACGAGAGCCTGCGTTACGCGTTGCTGTCGAGCCTGCGCGACGATTTCGCGATCCCCCATGTGGGGGTGCGGATCTGGAACAGTGTGATCAGCCATGGCGACGAGGATTTTTCGCCGGTCAGCGATGACCTGCGCATGCTGGCGGGCGACCTGCATCAACCCTATTGCGGGGCGCCGAACAATCTCGAACTGCTTCAGTGGTTCGGCGAGGTGGCCCCTCATGTCCGCTCGGTCGCGCTGATCCCGCTGCGTCGGGATGCGCAGGTCTTCGGCCTGCTCGTACTCGCCAGCGAGGAGGCCGAGCGTTTCTATCCGGAGATGGGAACCCTGTATCTTTCCCGGATCGGCGATCTGGTGGCTTCCGCGTTGCGTCGTCATCTGGGATGAACCTGCCCGGTCCGGTTTCGCCCGCCGGCGCGAGTGCGTCGTCCACCCCGGCCGGCCTGCCGGCCGAATGCGAGGTCTATCTGACCCATCTCGCGAGTCAGAGGCGGTTGTCGCCGCTCACGGTGCAGCACTACGCGCGGGACCTCGCGCGGCTGGCGGCCCTGGCCGACGGTCGACCGCTCGGTGAGCTGGTGCGACACGACATCCGCCGTTTCGTCGGGCGGCTGCATGGCGGTGGACTCGGCGGCCGCTCGATCGCCCGGGTGCTGTCGGCATGGCGCGGCTGTTACCGCTGGATGTTGCGGCAGGGCTTCGTGTCGGCGAATCCGGTGGAGGGCGTGCGCGCACCCCGGTCGCCGAAGACGCTACCCCGGACCCTGTCTCCGGACCAGGCGGGCGCAATGCTCGATGCGCAGCCCGAAGACGATCTCGAACTGCGCGATCGCGCGATGTTCGAACTGCTGTATTCGTCCGGGTTGCGGGTGGCGGAGCTTGCCGGGCTGGACGTGCATCACGGCGTGGATGTGGAGGAAGGCCTGGTGACCGTCATCGGCAAGCGTGGCAAGACTCGCAGCGTTCCGGTCGGCGGGCCGGCGCTGCGGGCACTGCAGGCCTGGCTGAGCCACCGCCACGACTGGGTGCGAGGCCACGAGCCGGCCTTGTTCGTCACCCGTACCGGCACGCGCATGAGCACCAGCGCGATCCGCTCCAGACTGATGCGCTGGGCGAGTCAGCACGGGCTCGGGGTTCACGTTCATCCGCACATGCTGCGCCACAGCTTCGCCAGCCACCTGTTGCAGTCCAGCGGTGACCTGCGCGCGGTTCAGGAACTGCTCGGCCATGCCAGCATTCGCAGCACCCAGGTCTATACCCATCTCGATTTTCAGCATCTCGCCAAGGTCTACGACGCGGCACATCCGCGGGCGCGCAAGCGCTGAGCCATCGCGTCGAAGTATTTAACGTCCTGGATGCGATATTCCCCAAAGTGAGAAATAGTTGTGCAGAGCCTTAACCGCTCATGGGTAAGCTGGGTTCGACGATAAGCAGTTCGTCGTAGTGGCCGAATCACATGGGGTCAGCGAAGGGGCGCGTGCCACGAGGCACCGGTGTGCTGGCCAGTGTCGAACGATGGGTAACCCGTGAAAAAATCGTGAATCCAGAATCCACAGGCAATGCCGTCGCCGAGCGCAGGAACGATACGCACAAGCTGATGAGAGCGGTCTCCATCATTCTGGCGCGCTACGAGCTTCACAATCTGAAGCGCCTCTACGACGATTTCGAGCGTGACATCCTGTTGCCGCTGCTGCTCGGAGAAGTCGCGCTGCACAATATCGGTGCGCGGGAGCGCGGTGAAACGCTCCCGCCCAATGGTGACGCCGAAGACTGGCTGGACTGCAGGCTCAAGCCATGCAACGCCTACTCGATTGCCGCTGCGACCGGCCTGCCGCGCGAGACGGTGCGGCGCAAGATCGCTCGCCTGGTCGAACTCGGCTGGTTGAACAAGCGCCACAACGGCCATCTGTATGTGAGCTCGAACGCGCTCGAGTATTTCGGTCGATTGCTGCTATCCCGCGACCTTCCGGAGTTGCTCGAAACCACCGACAAGGTTCGCCGTCTCTATGCCGATGCGAACGTGGACCTTCCGTGCTTGACGCGCTGACATAGTCCGAACGGCTCGACCGCCCCATCGACGCCGGCGCCGGTCGAGCCGAACATCCCGTTTCTTGCAGATGCGAAGGCGTCCGTCACGGTGTCAGCTCGCGTCCCGATCCCCGTCTCAGGCCGGCAAACTGCACGCGGACCCTTGGGCGGTTCCTGGCTCGCATCGAAATCGCAGTAGAATCGGCGCCTTTCCCGCTCATTCGGTGGTTCGCGATGTCCCGACTCGTTCTGAAAGCCGGCAAGGAGCGTTCGCTCTTCCGTCGTCATCCGTGGGTGTTCGAAGGTTCGGTCGCCGGCCTCGAAGGACGCGCACGACCCGGGGACACGGTCGAGGTCGTGACCGACGACGGTCGCCTGCTGGGACGCGCGGCCTGGTCGCCGTCGTCGAAGATCCGCGCGCGGATGTGGTCGTTCTCGCCGGACGAGAGCATCGACCATGGTTTCTTCAAGCGCCGTGTGGCCGCGTCGGTGGCGCGACGCGCGTCGCATCCGATGCTCGCCGGCCAGTCCGGGTTGCGCCTGATCCACGGGGAATCCGACGGACTGCCGGGCGTGATCGCCGATCGCTTCGGCGACGTCGTGGTGCTGCAGCTGACCAGTGCCGGAGCCGACAAGTGGCGGGGCGCGATCGTGGCCGCGCTCGAGCAGGCGACCTCGTGCACCGCGGTATATGAGCGCTCCGACTCGGAGGTGCGCGCACTGGAGGGGCTGGAGCCGGTGTCGGGCTGCATTTCGGGCGCGCTGCCGGACGAGGGCATCACGATAGACGAGAACGGCGTCCGGCTGATCGTGGACGTGGTCGCCGGGCACAAGACCGGGTTCTATCTGGATCAGCGCGACAACCGCCTGCTCACCGGTGTGCTGGCACGCGATCGCGCGGTGCTCAACTGCTTCTGCTATACCGGCGGGTTTTCGCTGCAGGCGCTGGCCGGCGGCGCGTCCTCGGTGCTGTCGATCGATTCCTCGGGGCCGGCGCTCGAGATCGCGCGTCGCAATCTCGCGCTGAACCCGCAGCTGGACGCCGGCCGGACCGAGTGGCAGCAGGCAGACGTATTCGAGGCCTTGCGCGCGCTCAGGCGCGACGAACGGCGCTTCGATCTGATCGTGCTCGATCCGCCCAAGTTCGCCCCGTCGGCCGCCCATGCCGAGCGCGCCGCCCGCGCGTACAAGGACATCAACCTGTTCGGCTTCCGCCTGCTCAATCCGGGCGGCATCCTGATGACGTATTCCTGTTCGGGCGGGATCGGGGTGGAACTGTTCCAGAAGATCGTCGCCGGCGCGGCTGCCGACGCGGGCGTGGATGCGCGCATCATCCATCGCCTGTCGGCGGCCGCGGATCATCCGGTGGGCCTGGCCGTGCCGGAGGGCGAATATCTGAAGGGGCTGGCGGTCGAGGTGGGCTGAGGTCCCGCGTCAGCGCGGTTCGACGTAGCGTCGGGATTCCGGATTGGGGCCGTGCTCGCCGAGCTGGAAGGCGGCGTTGATCAGCCCGATCACCAGCATCAGCAGCACGAAGAAGCGTAGCTGCCATGCGCGCGGCGCTGCCTTGCCGTCGGCACGGCCCGCCTGCCGCGCGATCATCACGCCCAGCCCGGCGGTGGTGAGCAAGGCCAGCCCCAGCAGGCGCGACGACCATCCGGCGAGATGCGTGGCGTGGGACGGGTCCCCGCGATCCGGCCAGTAGAATTCCGGGCCCTGCAGCAGATACAGTCCGCCGATCAGGCACAGGATGATGACGAAGGCCTGGAAGGTGCGCATCGGGGCGGGCCGGCGGTCTCAGCCGCCGGGGAACAGGTCGTTGCCACTTCCCGGGCGGGTCAGGCCGAAGTGCTGCCAGATCGACGCGGTGGCCATGCGTCCGCGCGGGGTGCGCTGCAGATAGCCCTGCTGGATCAGATAGGGTTCGAGCACGTCCTCGATCGTGTCCGAGGATTCGCCGATCGCCGCGGCGATGTTGTCCAGGCCGACCGGACCGCCGCCGAACTTCTCCAGCATCGCGCCGAGCAGCTTGCGGTCCATCAGGTCGAGGCCGAGGTGGTCCACGTCCAGCATCACCAGTGCCGCGTCCGCGACGGCGGCGGTGATATGGCCCTGCGCCTTGACCTCGGCATAGTCCCGGACCCGGCGCAGCAGCCGGTTGGCGATGCGCGGCGTGCCACGCGAGCGCCGTGCGATCTCGAACGAACCGGCGTCGTCGATCTCGACATTGAGTAGTCGCGCCGAGCGCCCGACGATGTAGGACAGCTCGTCGGGGGTGTAGAACTCCAGCCGCGCGACGATGCCGAAGCGGTCGCGCAGCGGGTTGGTCAGCATCCCGGCGCGGGTGGTCGCGCCGACCAGCGTGAACGGCGGCAGATCGAGCTTGACCGAGCGTGCGGCCGGGCCTTCGCCGATCATGATGTCGATCTGGAAGTCCTCCAGCGCCGGATACAGGATCTCCTCGACCACCGGGGAGAGGCGATGGATCTCGTCGATGAACAGCACGTCATGCGGTTCGAGATTGGTCAGCAGCGCGGCCAGGTCTCCGGCGCGCTCCAGCACCGGGCCGGAGGTTTGACGCAAGTTCACGCCCATCTCGGCCGCGACGATATGCGCGAGCGTGGTCTTGCCCAGGCCGGGCGGACCGAACAGCAGCACGTGATCCAGCGACTCGTTGCGATTGCGCGCGGCCTGGATGAAGATCTCCAGCTGCTCGCGGATCTTGGCCTGCCCGACGTATTCGACCAGGCGCTTGGGCCTGAGCGCGCGCTCGACCGCGTCTTCCTGACGATCCGTGGCTTGTGCGGAGATCAGTCTCGGGGCCTGCAGCTTGTCGGTTTCGATCATGCGGTATTGTCGCCCACTATCGTCGGGGTGTCGCGGCGCGTGTCCGTAGCAGGCTACTCCGGGCGGGTGATGCGCCGCGGTGTCGTGCCGCCCTGGGACAGCGCGATCTCGAGCGCGGTCTCGAGCCGGATCACGCGCTCGTTGAGCTGCTCGATCCTTTGCTGCTGCCTGCCCATGGCTTCGGCCATGCGCTCGATCTTGTCATTCATGCGGATCACCGTGGTGATCGCGTCCCACATCTTCTCGGTCACGCTCATCCGTGCGCACCCGCTTTGCGCTCCCGCGCCTCGATGCGTGCCTCGGATTTGGCGACCAGGGCCAGGGCCTCGTCCATGGCCTTGTTCGCGCGCGCGGTGGTCGCGAGCATCTGCTCGATCATGCCGGCTAGCAGGCGCTCGTCCTCCGGCGCCCGGAACGCCGCCGCGGCCCGGCGCAGGTATTCGCCCATGGACAGGTTGGCCTCCCGGGCCATCTGCGCGATGTGCGCCTTCTCCTGCGGGGTGACCAGGACCGGAATGCGTTCGGTTGCAGTGGCCATGACTTGCCTCCTGTGTACATGTGCTGTGCATGTTCATTCTAGCGCCACACCGTCTCGAGTCAAGATGCGGCCAGGTCCGGGAGTGCTCAGGCCTTGGAGAGCTGCCGCAGGGCCAGCCGGATGCCATCGGACACCGTCGCGTCCGCGGGAAGACCCTTCATCGCGGCGGCAGCCTCGCGTTCGTTGTAGCCGAGTGCGAGCAGGGCATTCAGGATGTCGCTGCGGGCGTCGGGCGGGGCGGCGGCTGGCGCGGCGACACCGGTGGTCTGCAACGTGGGCAGGGCCTTGCCCAGCCGGTCGCGCAATTCCAGCAGCAGGCGCTCGGCGGTCTTCTTGCCGATGCCGGGAATCTTCACCAGGCGACCGGATTCCTGCAGGGTCACCGCATGCGCGAGGTCGGCGACCGACAGGCCGGACAGCACCGCCAGCGCGGTGCGCGCACCGATGCCGGACACCTTCAGCAACTGGCGGAACGCGGTGCGCTCGTCGTCGCTGGCGAAGCCGTACAGAAAGTGGCCGTCCTCGCGCACCGCGAAATGCGTGAACAGCGTGACCTTCTGCCCGGTCGCCGGCAGGCCGTAGAAGGTGCTCATCGGCACGTCGATTTCGTAGCCGATGCCGTTGCAGTCGAGCACGATCTGGGGCGGGTTCTTTTCGAGCAGCAGGCCGGTGATGCGTCCGATCATGATGGGGTCAGTTCGTCGAGGTTATTGGGGCGGTAATCAGTCATGCGCGCCAGTCGAACGCGAGGGTGCCGGCGAGCAGCAGGCCGTGCAGCACCGCGGTCGCGATGGTGAGCTTGATCGCCTTGCCCAGTTCCGACGGACTGCTGGCGTATTCGCGCAGTTCGCGTGATGCGCTCATCGACATCACGATCGTGATCAGCGCCACACCGCAGGCCTGCGGCAGGTTGTCCCGTCCGATCTGGATCACCAGCCAGGCATAGGCGGCGATCGCGATGCCGAAATAACCCCACTTGGCGCTCTCCGGCCCGAGCCTGACGATCACGGTGCGCTTGCCCGCGGCCGCGTCGCCGTCGTGATCCGGAAACTGGTTGATGTAGAGCAGGTTGGCGACCAGCAATGCGAAGGACAGGCCGACCGCGACCGGCGTCCAGGCGAACGCGCCGCGCTGCACATAGTCGGTGCCGACCACCACCAGCAGCCAGCACGCGGCCACGACGATCTCGCCCAGGCCGCGACCGACCAGTTGCAGCGGCGGGGCGGAATAGGCCCAGCCCAGCAGCAGCCCGGCGGCACCGATCAGAAGAAGGCCGCCGCCCGAGCCCGCCGCCAGCCACAGGCCGGCCGGCACCACCACGGCAAGCAGCCCATAGCCGAAGACAGCGGTCTGGCGCGGTGTCATGACCCCGTTCTGGATGAAACGGCTGCCGCCGGTGAAGGGAAAGAGCCGGCCGGTATTCGCTTTGTCTGCACCGCTGCGCGCGTCATGGTAATCGTTGATGACGTTGCCCCCGGCGTGCGCGAGCAATGCGAACAACACCGTCACCAGTGCGCGCGCGATATCGATCGTGACGCCGTCCGCATGGGCGGAGGCGAGTCCGATCAGGCCGGCGACCAGCGTCACCGACAGGAACGCCGGCCGGGTCGCGGCGACATGGCGCGCGAGCGGGTTCGCAAAGGCCTGCGGAGTCGGTTCGGCCGGCGTCATGTTCTACAGCAGCACGATGTCGAACTGTTCCTGCGTGTAGCTTGCTTCCGGATGCAGCGAGATCTTCTTGCTGATGAAGTCCGACAGCATCGCGAGCGCCTGCGACTCCTCGTCGAGGAACAGGTCAATCACGTTCGGGGCGGCCAGCACGCGGAACTCGCGGGCATTGAACTGGCGCGCCTCCCGCAACAGTTCTCGCAGAATCTCGTAGCAGACGGTCCGCGCGGTCTTGACTTCGCCGCGGCCCTCGCAGGTGGGGCAGGGTTCGCACAGCAGGTGTGCGAGCGACTCCCGGGTGCGCTTGCGCGTCATCTCGACCAGGCCGAGTGCGGTGAAGCCATTCACGCTCATCTTGGTATGGTCGCGGGCCAGCGCCTTGCGGAACTCGTCGAGCACCATGTCGCGGTGCTCGGCGTTTTCCATGTCGATGAAGTCGATGATGATGATGCCGCCCAGGTTGCGCAGGCGAAGCTGGCGTGCAATCGTGTGCGCCGACTCCAGATTGGTCTTGAAAATGGTGTCGTCGAAGTTGCGCGCGCCGACGAAGCCGCCGGTGTTTACGTCGACCGTGGTCATCGCCTCGGTCTGGTCGATGATCAGATAGCCGCCGGACTTCAGGTCGACGCGACGCGCGAGCGCCCGCTGGACCTCGTCCTCGATGTTGTGCAGGTCGAACAGCGGACGCTCCCCGCCATAATGCTCGAGCAGCGGCAGCACCTTGGGGCTGTACTCGGCCGCGAAGGCCGTGAGTTTCTGGAAGTTCTCGCGCGAGTCGACCAGGATGCGCGTGGTGTCGCCATTGACCAGGTCCCGCAATACGCGCTGGCCGAGGTCGAGGTCCTCGTATAGCAGGTCGGGCGGCAGTTGGCCGGTGGCGCGGCTGCGGATCTCGGCCCACAGCTTGCGCAGGTAGGCGATGTCGGCCGCCAGTTCGTCGTCCGAAGCGGATTCGGCCATCGTGCGCACGATGAAACCGCCGGTCTCCTCCTCGGGCATCATGCGGGTCAGGCGGTCGCGCAGGGATTCCCGCTCGGTCGCGTCCTCGATGCGCTGCGAGATGCCGATGTGCTTTTCCTGCGGCAGATACACAAGCAGGCGTCCGGCCAAGCTGATCTGTGTCGACAGGCGTGCGCCCTTCGTGCCGATCGGATCCTTCAGCACCTGCACGGTGAGGCTCTGCCCCTCGGCCAGGATGCGCTCGATCGGGCGGGTGCCATCGCCGCCATGACCATTGTGGCCGTTGTGCCGTTGCTCGTTCCAGATGTCGGCCACGTGCAGGAACGCGGTGCGGTCCAGGCCGATGTCGATGAAGGCCGACTGCATGCCGGGCAGCACCCGCACCACCTTGCCGAGGTAGATGTTTCCGACGATGCCGCGATTGGCGGTGCGCTCGACGTGCAGTTCCTGCACGATGCCCTGCTCGACCAGGGCGACGCGCGTCTCCTGGGGCGTGAAATTGATCAGAAATTCGATGTTCATCGGTGAACCCGGGACCGTTCGGGCGAACGGTCCCCCCAAGATGGAAAATGCGCAATGGCAGGCCGGCTGTCGGAGCGCGGCCAGCCATTGCGGATTGTCCATCCGTCCGCCGGGTTGCTAGGGATGAAGCGGATTACCGAAGGTGTCGAGCAGTTGCGCCGTCTCGAACAACGGCAGCCCCATTATGCCGGAATAGCTGCCGCGTATCTCTTCGATGAACATCGCCGCGCGCCCCTGTATGCCGTAGGCGCCCGCCTTGTCCAGCGGTTCGCCGGTGGTCACGTAGTGACGGATCTCGGCGTCGTCGAGTTCCCGGAAGCGAACGTCGCTGATGCTGATCGCGCTGCGGGTGCGTTCGCCGTCGCACACCGCCACCGCGGTCAGCACCCGGTGCGCGCGTCCCGACAGCCGGCGCAGGATCGCACGCGCATCGTCGGCCGAGGCCGGTTTGCCGATGATCTCGCCATCCAGTTCGAGCGTGGTGTCGGCCGCCAGCACCGGCTGGGGGGGCAGGTGGCGCCAGCGCACGCGCCGGTAACCCGCATCCGCCTTGCACAGCGCGAGCCGTTCGACATAGCGCTCCACCGCTTCGCCGTCGAACGGGGTCTCGTCGACGTCCGCGTCCTCGCCCCGCTCGCCGCTGCGAAACACCAGCAGGTCGAAATGGACGCCGATCTGGCGCAGCAGTTCGCGGCGCCGCGGGCTGCGGGACGCGAGATAGATTTTCGAGGTCATGGTTGCGGGAACGGTCATTCGCGATGATAGGGATGGTTGCGGGTCACCGTCCAGGCGCGGTACAAGGCCTCGGCCAGCAGCGGGCGCACCAGCGCATGCGGCAGGGTCAGGCTGGACAGGCGGATGCGCTCGTGCGCGCGATTCTTGATCTCCGATGCAAGTCCGTCCGGACCACCGACGATGAAGGCGACATCCTCGCCGCCGCCCTGCCACGCGGTGAGGCGGCCGGCCAGCGCGGTGGTGGTGAGCTCGGTGCCGTGCTCGTCGAGCACGACCCGCCGGCAGCGCGACGGCAGCGCGGCGTTGATGCGTGAGGCCTCGGCGGTCATCATCGCTTCGACCGTCTTGCCTGACGTGCGTGCTTCGGCCTTCACCTCGATCAGCTGCAGCGGCAGCTCACGCGGCATTCGGCGCGCGAACTCGTCGAAGCCGGCCTCGACCCATCCAGGCATGCGCGTGCCGACCGCGACGATCAGGAGTTTCATGTTCGTCTGGCGGCGCGCCGCTCATTCGGTCTTGTTGGGGGCCGCCGCGTCGACCACCTTGCGCCGCGATGACGGGGTGCTGGTCCACAGCTCTTCGAGCCGGTAGTGGCTGCGCACCGCCGGCTGCATCACGTGCACGACGATGTCGCCGAGATCCACCAGCACCCATTCGCCGGTCTCCTCGCCCTCTATGCTGATCACGTCGCCGCCAGCTTCCTTCACCTTCTCCTGGACGTTTCGGGCCAGTGCGCGCGTCTGGCGATTGGAGTCGGCGCTGGCGACGATGACCCGATCGAACAGCGGCGTGATCTTGGCGGTGTTGATCACGTCGATGTCCTGCGCCTTGATGTCTTCCAGCGCGGCAACGACGATCTTTTCGAGTTTGCGGATGTCCATGGATTCAGCGATAGAGGTCATGCGAGCCAATATAGTCGAGAACCGAATCGGGGAGCAAATAGCGTGCGCTGTGCCCGGAGCGGATGAGGTCGCGTATCAGTGACGCGGAGATCGCCAGCGGTGTCATGTCGAACGGCACAACGCGTCCGGCGGGAGATGTGCACAGGGCCTGCGGGTCGGTGTCGATGCGGTGTCCGCATTCCTCGTCCAGCTCGGGTGCGAGCACGCCCGGCCAGCGGCGGCCGTGCGGCGCGGTCCCCGGGCGGTTCGCGACCGCGACATGGGCGAGCTGCAGCACGTCGGTCCACCGATGCCAGGTATGCAGTCCCTGGAATGCGTCCGCACCGAGGATCAACACCAGCGGACGGGTCGAACCGAAGCGCCGTCGCAGGCGCTCGAGCGTGAGCACCGTATAGCTCTTGCCGGTGGCGAACACTTCGCCGTCGTCGATGCTGAAGCGATCGTTTCCGGCGGTGGCCAGACGCACGAGTTCCAGCCGAATGCGGGCGCCGGTCGCCGGGGCGTCGCGATGGGGCGGGTCGCCTGCCGGGATGAACGTGATCGTGTCCAGGCCGAGCGCCTCGCCGGCTTCCTCCGCCAGGCGCAGATGCCCGAAGTGGATCGGATCGAAGGTGCCGCCCAGCAGGCCGATCGGTGCCGCGTCAGTCTTCGATGCGTTCATCGACGCTCACGGTGGCGAACACCTCGCGTGCATTGATGTAGAAGCTCGCAAAGATCGCCGGCACGAGCACCAGCGGCACCAGCAGCATCAGGATCTGGCCCAGCAGCGGAATCACCGCGCCGATCGTACCGATCAGCAGGCCCGGAACGATGCCGCCCACCACCGCCAGCGAAATGCCGTAGGCCAGGAACGGGCGCCAGTTCTGCAAACAGGCATAGAAGCTGAAGAACATCGCCTTGGGGGCGGAAATCTTCCACCAACCGGCCAGGATCGGTGCGAACCAGTAGGCCATGATGACCGGTGCGGACAGGATCATCGCCACGATCACCGAGAAGCCGAGGTCCGGCACCTCGCCGGATTCCGGGTCGAACTCGCCGCGCATCATGCCGATCAACGCGCCGCCGTCGGTCGCCGACGTCAGCAGGATGACCAGCACGCTGCCGACCAGGTAGAAACCGCCGATCGTGACCAGCGCCGGCACGTTGCTCTTGAAGCCGGAGAACAGCAGGTCGGGGCCGCCTTTGCGGCCTTCGTCGATCGCACGACAGGTGTTGAGCACGCCGAGCGACAGCACCGGCATGATCAGCGATGCGATCGCCTGGCCGAGCAGCGGCACCGAGCTGATCAGCACCAGGATCAGCAGATAGCCGAAGGAGGCGAAGGTCAGCAGGGCCGGATTGCGTCGCCACAGCATGAAGCCTTCGCGGAGCCACGCCCAGCCGCGCTGGAGGGGAAGTTTTCGGGCTTGCATCGAGTCGTCGTTGGTTGGCTATGTGAGTGTTTGGGTGGGTGGATGTCCGGCCCCGTAATGGGCATCGGCCGGGTGCGATTGGTTCCTGCGCAGCGGCTCAGCCCTGCGGCAGCGGGTGGGTGGTGTCGATGCGCAGCCGCAGGATGTCGCGATATTCGCCCGGATTCTTCACCTGCACCAGTTCGCCTTCCTTGGGCAGGTGGAAATCCTCGGCGCGTGACAGCCAGAAGCGCAGCGCCGCGGCGCGCAGCATCGCCGGCCAGCAGGCGAGTTCATCCACGCTGAAGGGGCGCTCCAGGTGGTACGCGGTCAGCAGTGCATCGGTCCGGACCGGGTCGAGCGCACCGTCGGCCATGGTACACCAGTCGTTGACCGTGACCGCGACATCGAACAGCAGCGCATCGTGCCCCGCGAAGTAGAAGTCGATGACCCCGCCGATATGCTCGCCGTCCCACAGCACGTTGTCGCGAAAAAGGTCGGCATGAATCGCGCCGACCGGCAGCGCCGCGTGTTGCTGTGCCGCCTGGAACGCGAGTTCGGTGTCGAGCAGGGTCTGTTCGTCCGCGGCGAGAAAGGGGCGAACCCGCTGCGCGGTGTGGTCGCGCCAGTCCGCGCCGCGCGGATTGGGCTGGCGGCGACCGTAGGACAGGCCCGCCAGATGCAGGCCCGCCAGCATCGCGCCGACCCGGCCGCACTGTGCCGGGCTCGGGTCCATGATGGACGCGCCGACCAGGCGCGCGACCAGCGCGGCGGGTTTGTCGCTCAGCGTGCCGAGGTACTCGTTGTCGCGGTCGGCGATCGGGGCCGGTACCGGCAATCCGTGATGGGCCAGGTGCGCCATCAGGTAAAGGTAGTAGGGCAGCTCCGGGCGTGGAATGGATTCGAACAGCGTCAATACGTAACGGCCCAGCGTGGTCGTCACGAAGAAGTTGCTGTTCTGTACGCCGGCCGAAATGCCTTTCAGCTCGACCAGCCGGCCGATCGCATAACGGCCCAGCCAGGCTGCGAGCGTTTCGGTCGATACCGATGTGAATACCGCCATGGACGTTCAGCGTGCGCCGCCGGTCACGGGCTGCACCGCTCCCGGTACATGGCGCAGATCACCACGAGCGGATCACCCACATCGGCACCGACAGCGGAGGCGAGGCATCGTTGTGCCGCACCAGCGTGCCATCGCCGCGCCGGTCGATCAGATAGTAGGGCACCCCGTGCGGCGGCGTGACCTTGACCATGTAAAGGCGACCGTTGATGCGGTATTCCTCGACCGTGTTGCCGTCGCGCTGAAGAATGGTGACCTCGGGTTCGAATTCATCGGTCATGCCCGGCGGCGGGGGCGGCGGCTCGGGCAGTGGCTCGAGTCCGGGAGGTTGTTGCGCCATCACCGGCAGGGCCAGCGCGAGCAGCAGGGCAAGCACGAATCGACGCATGTCATTCTCCATTAATTGAATCGATTCTACCGCGAAAGCCGCCCGGCTGCGTCGCACGCCGGCGGCGAGATAAGCAGGTCCTCGTCGCCACCGCGCCTGGCGTCGTCCACGCGCGAACCGAACAGCCACACTGCCGTATCGTCACCGAAGGCTTCGCTTGCAGATTGCCGGATCGCAGAAATTTGCTCGGGAGAGCGTCTCACCATTGTTCCTGACAACAGTTATGAATCTAGTGTAGTGGTGCACGCTGAATGGAACTTATACGACCGCTTCGCGGAGACGGGTTTCTCCCTCCCCTTCAAGGGGAAGGTCGCGCCAGCGACGTTTGCGATTGGACGGGCTGGGGTGGGGATGGGTTTCCCCACGGCGGCCGTGACCCATCCCCATCCTGTCCTTCCCCTTGAAGGGGAAGGCACCTTCTATCGGCTCATGGCGAACTCCGCTCACCAAGCGGCTGTGATGCCGGTCGACGTGAATATCTCATCAAGAGCGCACCACTCCACTAGTGTAGTGCTGCACGTTGTATGGAGCTACCTTGCGCCTTGCGAACTCATGTCGAAACAAGTCAGACCGTGCTTCGCTGCATCTGTCCCGGGACAACGCAGAGTTCACGCACTGGAAGACGGCCGCCTTGGGTCGGTCCTGGTGCGGCCAACTCTGGGATAATCCAATCGTTTCGCCAATTTTTTCACAGTGAAGGTTCGCGATGCCCAAGTTGCTGCTCGTCGACGGTTCCAGTTACCTTTATCGCGCGTTCCACGCGCTGCCCGATCTGCGCAATTCGGCCGGCGAGCCGACCGGGGCGATCCGCGGCGTGCTGTCGATGCTTCGGCGGCTCGAGGCGGACTATGCGGCGGAGTATCGCGCGTGCGTCTTCGATGCCAAGGGCAAGACCTTTCGCGACGACTGGTATCCGGAGTACAAGTCGCACCGCCCGCCGATGCCGGACGACCTGCGCGCGCAGATCGAGCCGCTGCACCAGGCGGTCGAGGCCGAGGGCTGGCCGCTGCTGATGGTCGACGGCGTAGAGGCCGACGACGTGATCGGCACGCTGACCCGCCAAGCGGTCGAGGCCGGCTGGGACGTGGTCATCTCCACCGGCGACAAGGATCTGACCCAGCTGGTGCAGCCCGGCGTGCGCTGGATCAACACGATGAGCGAGGAGGTGCTGGACGAGGCGGGTGTCACCGCGAAGTTCGGCGTTCCCCCGGAGCGCATCGTCGATTACCTTGCGCTGGTCGGCGACACCGTGGACAACGTGCCCGGCGTGGACAAGTGCGGCCCCAAGACCGCGGTCAAATGGCTGACCGAATACGGCACGCTGGACAACCTGATCGCCAACGCCGACAAGGTCGGCGGCAAGGTCGGCGAGAACCTGCGCAAGCATCTCGACTTCCTGCCGCTCGGCCGCCGCCTGGTCACCGTCGCCACCGACCTCGACCTGCCGGTCAAGCCATCCGACCTGCCCGCGCGCGAAGACGACAAGGCCGCGTTGCGCGCGCTGTACGAGCGCTTCGAATTCAGGTCGTGGCTCAAGGATCTGGAGATTAAAATGGGGTCAGACTCCTTTTTCTCCGCGAAAAAGGAGTCTGACCCCATTTTAACGGAGGACTACGCGACGATCCTCGACTGGCCGACCCTCGACGCCTGGCTCGGCAAGATCGACGCGGCCGACATCACCGCCTTCGACACCGAGACCACCAGTCTGGATCCGATGGCGGCGCGGCTGGTGGGGATGTCGTTCTCGGTCGAACCGGGCGAGGCGGCCTACCTGCCGCTCGCGCATGTCGATGACGAGCAGCCGACGCAACTGCCGATCGACGAAGTCCTCGCCAAGCTCAGGCCCTGGCTCGAGTCGGACGCCCATCGCAAGGTCGGCCAAAACCTGAAGTATGACGCGCATGTGCTCGCCAATCACGACATCCGCCTGGGCGGCATCGCGGCCGACACGCTGCTGGAATCCTACGTGCTCGAAAGCGACAAGCCGCATGACATGGATTCGCTCGCGAGCCGGCATCTGGGGCTGAAGACGATCACCTACACCGAGGTCTGCGGCAAGGGCGCGAAGCAGATCGGCTTTGCCGAAGTGCCGATCGAGCGTGCCACCGAGTACGCCGCCGAGGACGCCGACGTGACGCTGCGCCTGCATCGGCACTTCTCGGCGATGCTGGCGCGCGAGCCCCGGCTCGACGCGCTGTATCGCGACATCGAGCTGCCGGCGATGGGTGTGCTGCTCGACATGGAGCGCACCGGCGTGCTGATCGACCCCTTTCTGCTCGCGCAGCATGGCGAGGAACTCGGGCGGCGGCTGTTCGAACTGGAGCGCGAGGCGCACACGCTCGCCGGCCAGCCGTTCAACCTCGGCTCGCCCAAGCAGCTCGGCGAGATCCTGTTCGGCAAGCTCGGTCTGCCGGTGGTCAAGAAGACCGCCACCGGCCAGCCCTCGACCGACGAGGACGTGCTGACGCAGCTCGCCGACGACTACCCGCTGCCCAAGCTGCTGCTCGAGCACCGCGGGCTGGCCAAGCTGAAGAGCACCTATGCCGACAAGTTGCCGCGCATGGTCAACCCCAGGACCGGACGCGTGCATACCAGCTTCTCGCAGGCGACCGCGGTGACCGGCCGGCTCGCCAGCTCGGAGCCCAACCTGCAGAACATCCCGATCCGTACCGACGAGGGTCGGCGCATCCGCGCGGCCTTCATCGCGCCCAAGGGCTGCAGCATCGTCAGCGCCGACTATTCCCAGATCGAGCTGCGCATCATGGCGCACCTGTCGGCCGACGAACGCCTGCTCGACGCGTTCGCGCACGGCGAGGACGTGCATCGCGCGACCGCCGCCGAGGTCTTCGGCGTGCCGCCGGCCGAGGTCAGCAGCGAGCAGCGCCGCTACGCCAAGGTCATCAACTTCGGTCTGATCTACGGCATGAGCGCGCACGGCCTGGCCCGCAACCTTGGGATCGACCGTGCCGCCGCGCAGAGCTGGATAGACCGCTACTTCGCCCGCTACCCCGGCGTCGCCCGCTACATGGACGAGACCAAGACGATCGCGAAGTCCCAGGGCTATGTCGAGACCGTGTTCGGCCGCCGCCTGTATCTGCCCGACATCCGCGCCCAGCAGGCCGGCCGCCGCCAGGGCGCCGAACGCGCCGCGATCAACGCGCCGATGCAGGGCACCGCCGCCGACCTGATCAAGAAGGCGATGATCGCGACCCACGCGTGGCTGAAGGCAGAAGGCCTCGCGTCCCGCCTGATCCTGCAGGTGCACGACGAGCTGGTGCTGGAAGTGCCGACGGCCGAGCTCGACATCATTCGTGCAGAACTGCCGCGCCTGATGGGTGGTGTGGCCGAACTGAAGGTGCCGCTGCTGGTCGAGGTGGGGGTGGGGGAGAACTGGGATCAGGCGCATTGAATCGTATGATCGGATGCAGGTGATGTTGTAATGATGCTTGGAGAGGTGTAGTTTTGCATCAAAATTGATGCAAGAAGGAGTGATCATGCGCACCACCGTGACCATCGACGACGAGCTTTACGCCAAGGCGCTCGAGTTGGCAGACCCCGGCATGGAGAAGTCCGAGCTTTTTCGCGAGGCTGTTCAAACCTTCGTGCGTGTACAGGCGGCGAGGCGGCTCTCCGGACTGGGTGGCACTCAGCCGGACATGCAGGATATTCCGCGTCGTCGTGACGGCGAGGAGCGGCAGTGACTGTGCTTGTCGACACCTCGGTATGGGTAGATCACTTCAGGCATCCTCACGAAGCACTGCCCAGCCTGCTGGAAAGAGACCAGGTTCTCACTCACCCGATGGTGCGCATCGAACTCGCCTGCGGTACCCCTCCCGGGCCGCGCGCTCGTGCCCTGGGTGACATGGCACTGTTGCGACCGGCGTCTCAGGCAACCTGGGATGAGGTGGCGTCGTTCATCGAACGCGAGAGCCTCTTCGGGCTTGGCTGTGGCCTGGTCGATATCACGCTGCTCGCTTCGACGCTGATCACCCCTGGAGCGCGTCTGTGGACGCTGGACAAGCGTCTTGCCGCCTTGGCCAGGCGTTTCGGCGTGGCGTGGAACGCCGGTCGCTGAACTGCATCCGGATCCGGATCGGAATCGCACACCTTGTCTGCATGCCAGTTGCCGTTTGGCGGGCGTTATAATCCGCCTTTTAATCGCTTTCGGATTCCCCTTTGTCCCTGACCATCCTCGGCCTGTCCGGCGCACTTACGCACGACCCATCCGCCGCCCTGTACATCGACGGCAAGCTCGTCGCTGCGGCCGAAGAAGAACGCTTCGTGCGCGACAAGCATGCGAAGCACCGCATGCCGTACGAGTCGGCCCGGTTCTGCCTGGATTTTGCCGGCATCGAGCCCAGGGACGTCACCGCGGTCGCGATCCCGTTCGCGCCGATCAGCCTTCGCGAGAAGGCGCGCTGGCACTATGCCAGGCGCTACTGGTACGCGCCCGACCGCGGGCTGGATGCGATCCTGATGGGCAACCGGCGGTTTCATCGCTACCGCAAGCGCATCGAATGGTGTCTGCAGCAGCTCGGCTTCGACCTCGCAAAGACCGAGATCGTGCCGGTCGAACACCACCTCACCCACGCGTCCAGTGCGTATCACTGCTCCGGCTTCACCGAAAAGACCGCGATACTCGGCATCGACGGCAAGGGCGAGTACGCGACCACCTTCTTCGGCTACGGCGAGAACGGCCGCATCCACAAGATCAAGGAGTTCTACGACCCGGACTCGCTCGGCGGCCTGTACGGTGCGATCACCGAGTACCTCGGCTTCGAGATGCTCGATGGCGAGTACAAGGTCATGGGCATGGCGCCCTATGGGGATCCGCACAAGTACGATTTCTCGCGGCTGGCGAAATTCGAGAACGGCGAGCTGGTCGTCAACACCGATCTGGCCAACGTGATCGGCCTGCGCCGCTACAAGGAGAACGGCAAGGGCTACTACTTCTCGCCGAAACTGATCGACTGGCTGGGCCCGATGCGCCATGGGGATGTCGCCGACGAACCCTATATTCATTATGCCGCGAGCATGCAGAAGCTGTTCGAGGATTTGTCGCTGCAGATGATGGACTACTACCTGGGCGACATCCTGCGCGAAACCGGCAGGCTCGCGTTCGCGGGCGGCGGCGCGCTGAACGTGAAGCTCAACCAGAAGATCATCGCGCGCCCCGAGGTCAAGGAACTCTTCGTGCAGCCCGCCTCGGGCGACTCCGGCACCGCGGTCGGCGCCGCGTCCTATGTGTCGGTCGAGCGCGGTGTGCCGGTCGAGAAGATGGAGCATGTCTATCTCGGCCCGCGCTACAGCAACGAGGACGTAATCGCCGCCTGCGCCCGCCATCCGGCCAGGCCGGTCTGGGAACTCATCCCGGACGGCGACACCGCGGTGCCGCAGCGCATCGCGCAGATCCTCGCCGACGGCCATCCGGTCGCGTGGTTCCAAGGCCGCATGGAGTTCGGCCCGCGCGCGCTCGGCGGCCGCTCCATCGTCGGTTGCCCCAGCGCTCCGGGCGTGGCCGACCGCATCAACGAGCAGATCAAGTTCCGCGAACGCTGGCGCCCGTTCTGTCCGAGCATGCTCGACACGGTCGGCCCGCAGATGCTCGCCACCGACCATCCGGCCCCGTTCATGACCTTCACCTTCGAGGTCGCCGAGGAGTGGAAGACCCGCGTGCCCGAAGTGGTGCACGAGGACGGCACCTCCCGCGCCCAGGTGCTCGAACGCCGCCACAACCCGCGCTACTACGACCTGATGGTCGAGATGGAAAAACTCACCGGCAACGGCGTGGTGCTGAACACGTCGCTCAACCGCCGCGGCGAACCGATGATCTGCTCGCCGACCGACGCGCTGAACATGTTCTTCGGGTCGGATCTGCAGGTGCTGGTGATGGAAGACGTGCTGGTGGTGAAGCAGGGCGGGGCGGGCACGCCTGACGCGGCACAACGATGAGTGAGAGTACGTTGGAGCGGTGGGCGCTGCAGTTCTGCCACTGCCACTACGGCCCCTTCGCGGACGTCGGCCGGCAGTATGCGAACACGCTGAGGCGGCTCGGTTTCAAGGTGTGTACCGTCTATCTCACCGGCGAGGCGCGCGAGGACATCCGCGCGCTGACCAATTCGGATGAGGTCATCTTTCTTGGCTTTTCGAGTCGTGAGGTGTCCGGGCTGAAGCTGTCCGCGTTGAAGGCATTCCGGCGCATCGTCAAGGAGCGCGACTACCGCTTCGTGATCGCGCACCGGTTCAAGCCGATCTACGTTGCCTGTCTCGCCTCCGGCCTGCCGGTGTTCGGCGTCAGCCATTCCTTCGGCGACTACCGGCGCGTAGGGCGGCGCGCCTTCGCCCGGGTGTTCCGCAAGCGCTTGACCCTGCTCGCGGTGTCGAATGCGGTCCGCGACGAAATCCGGCAATGCCTGCCGGACTGGCGCGAAGACGAGATACAGACCTGCTACAACCGGCTCGATGTGGACCGGGTGCGCGCGGGCCTGACCGAGCGGGACGCCGCGCGCGACACGCTGGGCTTGCCACGCGAAGCCTTTGTCGTCGCCAACGTCGGGCGGCTGCATCCGGACAAGGACCAGGCGACGCTGATCCGCGCCTTTGCGCATGCCCGTGAACGCCTGCCGGCCGGCGCGCTGCTCGCCATCATCGGAAGCGGGCGCCTGGAGGCGAAGCTCGAGGCGCTCGCGCAGGAACTCGGACTGGGTGAGTCGGTGCGACTGCTCGGGCAGGTGCCGGAGGTCTGGCGCCATTTCAGGGCTTTCGACGTGTTCGCGCTGTCCTCGGATCACGAGCCCTTCGGCATGGTGCTGCTCGAGGCGATGGTGGCGGGCGTTCCGGTCATCGCCACCGACTGCGGCGGCGCCCCCGAAGTCCTCGTCGACATCGCCCCGCTGGTTCCGCTGGGCGACAGCGAGCGCCTCGCCGACGGCCTGGTGCAACTCGCCGGGCTCACCGACGAAGGGCGCAGCACATTCGCGGCGGCGGCCCTGGCGCGAGTCGTGGCGCAGTTTTCGGATGAGGTGGCCCCCGCGACGTTGGCCCGGTTGCTGTCCTCGGTCGGCAAGACATGACCCTCCCAGGCGCGTCGTCCGCTCCGGCCTCGATGCTCAGGGTGCTGATCCCCTATTTCGGAAATTGGCCGCCGTGGATGGCGTTCTTTTTGCGCAGTTGTGCGGAGAACCCGGGTATTTCCTGGTTTTTGTTCAGCGATTGCGGCGTACCCGAGCGATGCCCGCCCAATGTGCAGGTGGTCGAGATCGGTTTCGACGATTACTGCAAATTGGTGTCGTCGCGACTCGATATCGAATTCACGCCCGAATCGTCCCGCAAGCTGTGCGACATCAAGCCCGCGCTCGCTGCCATACATCCTGAGTATCTCGAGCAGTCCCCCTTCTGGGCTTTCGGTGACATCGACGTGCTTTACGGCGATCTGGAGGCCTATCTCCGCCTGCGGAGTTTCGAGAAACACGACGTCACCAGTCTGCATCTGCGCAGGATTTCCGGTCATCTGACCGTGTTGCGGAACGACGTCGACATGAACGCGGCTTTCAGGCGCGTACCGAACTGGCAGGCGTCGCTCAGCGCGCCTCGTCACACTGCATTCGATGAGAAAGCATTCACGCGCGTGTTTCTGCGGCACAAGAATTCGCCGCGCTGGGTACATTGGTTGGCCCGAAAACATGATCCCTGGCTCAGTCGGGCGGATTTCCAGGAAGCGTACACGACGCCCTGCGCCAAGATTCCGTGGATCGATGGCAGTCTCGATTTTCCGACGTCCTGGTTGTGGCGGCGGGGCCGGCTGTCGAACGACAAGGATGGGAGTCGCTGTTTCCCGTACATTCATTTCATGCACTGGAAGAAGAAGTGGCAGCCAGCCGATGTTCGGGGAGTGGAGCATGCCTGGGACCCATCACTGACGGTCGAGATCCGTGAGTCGGGCATCGTTGCACTGCCCTCGGGCGACTGAACTGCCTGGCACGGTCGAGACACCTGGGTGCAGACCGAAGTTGGCGGCAAGGAAAGATGACGGTTGGCGTATGCCGATCTGATACTGGGATGACAGCATGAAGATACTGGTGCTTGCCGAAGACGGCAGCATGCGCAATGCGACCACCTGGGACGCGCTGCGCGACGCACACGAGTGTGAAATCCGCTTCTTCGGAAAAGGCGGACTCGCTCCGGCGCTCGAGTCCGTTTCCGCGCAGGCGTTTGACCGCGTGGTGTTGTGCGGTGGTTTCAGGCGGTCAGGACCGCAAGTGCTTGCGCTGCGAAAGCTGCCGGAGGTCGTGATCTACGACCTCGATCTGCAGCAGGATTACATGCCGGACAGCAAGTACTTCGGGCTCTTTCCGCCGCTTTTCAAGACACTGGGCCGGGTGAGTCTGATCGTCACGAGTATGGCTGCCGAGGAGCATTACGCGCGAAAGGGGTTCGTGGTCTCGTACGTGCCCAAAGCCTACGATCACCGGCTCATTAGCTGTACGCACACCCCGCGGGACATCGAGTTCGGCTTCATCGGCCGCACCGGCAACGTCCTTTACCGGGAGCGGCGCAGGCTGCTCGCGGAGGTGTCTCGTTGCCTGCCCGTTGAACAACTTCGTACCGTCGACCTGTCCGAAGAGAACGACGAGTATGCGCGAACCCTGAACCGTATCCGGTTCTTCATAAGCGTCGATGCCGGTTTTCGCGAGTATCACATCAAGAACTTCGAAGCCCTCGCGGCCGGCTGCGTGCTGTGCGCATTGACGACCAGCCAGGCCGAGAACGCGTTTCTCGGCTTCGAGGACATGCGCAATGTCGTGCTGTACGCCACCGCAGACGAGCTGGTCGACAAGATCGCTACGGTACGCAACACGCCTGGACTGGCCGAATCGATTGCGTCAGCGGGACGCGAGCTCGCCGAGAGCGCGCATCAATGGCGCCATCGCCGCGATCTGCTCGAGCAGGCATTGTCCAGGGCGCCTGCCGAGCCGCCGCCGATGAGCATGCAGGAGCGCTTGCTCTACCTTAAGGCTCGCTGTTATTGGGCGCTGAGCCAGAAATAGAACGCGGCGCTTCAGGCAGTCGCCGGCCCTTGTGTCGCAGGGTCCGAGGCCTGAACGCCTTTGACGTAGAAGGCGTACAGGAAGCCTCCGACGACCGAGTTCAGGAAAAATCCAGAGTCGTAAACCACATAAGACTCGAACCCGTTGACGATCACCCAGAAAACGAAGAACGCCCAGGCGAAGGCGAATACGTCTCCTGGCATCCAGCCCTTTCGCCAGGCGGTGACCGCGCGCCAGCCGATCAGGGCAACGATCGCCGCAATGGCCAGAAAACCGACCCAGCCGATCGCGACCAGTGCCTCGATGTAGCTGTTGTGGAGATGCCCGAAATTCTTCTTGAACGCGTCGCTGAAGTGCGGAGACTGTTCGATCAGGCCCTTGGCCGTTTGTGCTCCCCAGCCCATCAATGGCCGTTCGGCTATCCACTCCCGCGCTGCGGCCCATGAAGCGACCCGGACCTGTGCGCTGGATAGCGCATCGCCCTCCTCGAAGCGTGCTGCGCTTGCGAGCCTGTGGACGGATACGTCTTCGCCAGTCATGCGATCGGCTATCCGGCTGGGCGCATCGGTGAGCACAAAGGCGAGTGTCAGCAAGCCAGCGGTGACCACCATGATTTTCGCGGTCATTGCACGTCTGCGGGCGAAGTCGACGGGCGCCTTTCCTTGCGCAAACAGCAGTGCCATCGTGAGCAGCACGGGAACGGCCAGTGCCAACCCGATCCATACTGCCCGCGATTGGGTCACCAGCACCCCCCATGCCATGAGCGCTGCCAACCCGGCCATGCCCGTTGCCACGAGGAGACGCAGCTTGCGAGGCGAGTTGATGACCGCTCGTGGCGTCAGGGCAAGCGTGACCAGAAAGCCTGTTCCAAAAATGATCCCAGCGTGCTGGGCGTTGTCGATCCCGAAGTCGACGCGTCGTCCCGCCCAGCCCAAGAGCCAGTGTTCGCCTGGCGCGATCACCGCCAGATACGCCAAAAAGCCGAACAGGGCGCTGACCAGCAGCGCGTAAGGGTTCGGTTTCTTCAGGCCCCCGACGCCATGGGCCAGCAGCAGGAAGAAGCATGCCGACGGAACATACTGGCGAGCCTTGGAGCCGCCGAACAACTCCTCCGGCACCGAGTTCAGATGCCAGAGGTATCCCAGAAGAATGAGCAGGAAGAATCCGCCGCAAAGCAGATGCATCCTGTCTGTTCGGATCCAGGTCGTCCGAAATACGATGCCAGCCACGAACAGAAGAATCAGAACCCGCGCGACGACATCTCCCAGATCCCTGGACAGGAACCAGATCGCAGGAAAAAGCACCGTCAGCGTGCAGTAGAGGCGCCGGTGGATGTCGTCCAGGAGGGGCATGACTGAACTCAAGGTAGCCCGTACTCCCGGAACATCGCCTGGATCTGGTCATCGTTTGCGTGCTTGTTCACCTTCCACAGCGAGGTCGTCTGGCTGCCTCGCCACGGGCGCGGCGTCTGGCGAGTGCCTGAATGGCGCTCGATGCCGCCGTTCATTCTCACCATCCAGTAAAGCCAGACATCGTCAGCCGTCGGGCACAACCGCATGAAACGATCCGCCTGCGTCACGTTTGGGTGAAAGCATCCGACGGGATAAAGGACCCCGCCGATCCCGGTTGCGAAGTTGAGCGGATGCGCCGAAGCGTCGTTTAAGCTCAACTGCCATTCCCGGTAGGGCGCGATGATGCCATCTACTGTCGAAATCCGATGCACCCTGTGTGCAACCACGTCCCCAGGGTGTTCCTGGGCAGCAGACGTCAGTTCCTCGAGCCACGTGGGCCAGTAGTACACGTCGTCGTCCGCAGTCACGATGTCGGCGTCGGGGAACGTCTCGAGGCTCGGAATGATCTTCTTGTACGATCGTAAATCGCTGCATTGGCGTATCTCCAGCCCGAACTGCTGCAATCGAAGCACGCTTTGCGGCAGCACTCCGATGTCGTCCGACGCGATCCACAGGATCGTGTGGTCGGGCGAAACAGTCTGGCGCAACAGACTCTTCAACGTAAGGTGCAAGGACGAAAAGCGCGCCGGATAAGAAGTCAGTGAAACAACGAGCGTGCGCGCCCCGCCGTGAGGTCGTGCCTGCTGGCCGGATCGCCACGTCTGCAGCAGGCGCACGCGGTTCCATACCGGCGCCCAGCGATCGATGAACTTTTCGCGACGACGTCGCAGGTAGCTGTAACGCGCCATTCTGACCTCTGGATCAAGACCGAGCTGGAGGCAGCTTATTGACCGCGAGTTCCTGAAGCCGAACGGCCTGTTCGATGCATTCGGCCAGGGCCTGGGCTCTGCGAGCGGTTGAGATCCATTGGTCGAAGCGAGGCCCACGCAGGCACCGACCGCCGCACTCGGCACATACTCTGGATTCGGTTCTCATTGATTAGTCGAGAAAATGGTGTTGGCGAAGGCTGGAAGTGCTTTTCGCCAAGCCGACGTAATCGCGGTCGTTGTGCAGCACTATATTTGTTCGCATTTTAATGCCATACAAGCGGTGCTCCTCCCACATCCGCCACTAAACACCTGACATCAGAATATCGACCGCACGATTGATGCTGTCACCCTGACCGGACACACTCCCGACGCAACGCACATTGGCTCGTCTCACCGCCGAGATGAGTCGGGTGGCAAGAATCAACCGCTTGCCGTCATGAAAGATTTCGGGGTTCAAGCCCTTGACGGCGGGATAGTCGGGCAGCAACGGAATGACGACCACAGCAGGATCGGGCGGCAAAAGCTCGCTTTCGACCACAACCATCACCACGCCCTTGTATTCCGCCACGCTGTAGCGGTTCAGGCGTTCCACGAAGTGGCCCCTGGAGCACACATGATCTCGGCCAGCGGGTGCCCATTGCGCTCGTGCCACGCAGCTTGTGCAGCAAAGTTGTCTGCATTGTCATGCAGCCACTGCTTGCGACGGGCTTCGGCCACCGCCCTCTTGAGCGCAGCTTCGGCCACGGCCGACACATTAATCTCCAGTGCCTTGGCGGCGTCAAGCACCTCGGCGTCCAGCGTCAGGGATGTCTTGCGTTTGATGGCAGCTACCATAGCCAGGCCCTCATTCAATATACCGCAACAATATACCGCAAAATTGCGAACCAATGCGATGCTGTCACCGACCGGCACATCCCCGCACTCGGCACATACGCTGGATTCGGTTCTCATTGATTAATCAAGGAAATGGTGTTGGCGAAGGTTGGAAGTGCATTTCCCCAAGCCGACGTAATCGCGGTCGTTGTGCAGCAAGACCAGGTTATGCTCGATTGCACACTGTGCAATAAGACAGTCCAGCGTCGAACGTACCGTAAAGCCTTTCTGACGGCAGGTCAGCAACAGTTGGGCGGCTGACTCGTGGGCTTGACGGGCATCGACAAAGTCGTAAAAGCGTTGTGTGGAAAAGTAACGTTGCAAGCGCTCGAAAGAAGGAACGTCGCGGGCCCCTTGCAGAATTTCCATGTAAACGGCGTTGCATAAACCCGTTGCCAAGGGGTTGTCCAACAGAGAATCGAGGAACGCTACGTGTCGCCCGGATTGCCCTCTCAGATAGTCTATCCAGACGGATGTATCGACCAAATACATCAACGGACTGCGCCATTACTGCGCGCGTGCGTGTAATCATAGCTTGGGTCGATCAACCCCGCCCCTCGCAAATCTCGCACATTCAACCGCTTGCGAAATGCAACGAACTCCCGTAGAGCCTCATCGACCAACTCTCGTTTAGTCCGGATTCCGGCAAGTGCCATCGCCTCGTCGACGAGATCGTCATCCAGCACTATGTTTGTTCGCATCCTAATACACCTCCGTATGTGTATTATTACGCTCACCCTTGTGCTCTGCAAGCACGACGCTCAGTCATTCTCAGTGCCGCGCCGGCTCATACTCCGGCACCCAGCGCTTCAGCCCCATCCGCACGTCCTCACCCCTAACCGGCCCCGGCTGAGAAATCGGGGCGGTTTGAAACCCCGGTTTGACTCAAATCGCCCAGTTCGCCAGCTGCAGCGCTTCCACACGCTCGAATTCACGCAGATTGTTCGACACCAGAGTCAGGCCCTCGCTGCGTGCGTGAGCTGCGATGTGAAGGTCATTGACGCCGATCGTCTGGCCCCGTGATTCGAGATGGGCTCGGATGTTTCCATAGTGCATCGCGGCCCTTGGCCCGTAGGCCAGCACTTCAAGGCGGCTGCAGAAATCCTCGACTGTGGCCAGCGAGCGCATCGGCGCATTGCTCTTTTCTGCACCGTGCATCAGCTCGGCAAGGGTGATCGACGAGATCGCCATGTGGCCGGCGTTCTCGTTGAACAAGGCCAGTGCCGATAGCGGCCGGCGCTTGATCACGTAGATCACAATGTTCGTGTCGAGCAGGTAACGCAGCATCAAAGCGCCTCGCGTTCCTGCTGCTCCTGGCTGGCGCGGCTTTCCATGAAGTCGTCCGCAACTTGCGGGCCATCGATGAAGAAGGAGTCCCAAGTGTGGCCGAGCGGCGCGATGATCCGCTCCACCCCGTGCGCGCGGATATCCACCCGCTTCACGTCTGGGGGCAGGCGCACATCTGCGGGCAGGCGCACGGCCTGACTGCGGTTGTTCGTAAAGACGGTGCTCGTGGTCATGAGTGCCTCCTAAATTGCGTGGGATACGGCGCTAGTATATCCCGCTGCTGGGAGAAATAACGTCAGTGCCGCGCCGGCTCATACTCTGCAACCAGCAGCCTAAGCTGGTTCCGCACCTCGTCGTCCGATCTCCGCCCTCGATTTCCGCGTCAGATCAGTAGTGGTACCGCCCCTGCAAGAACTCCACGCGCCCGGTTTTCACCAGATACACGCAGCGATGTTCCTGGGTGATGCGGCGCGACCACACGTCCGGTCCCAGATATTTCAGCGGCTCCGGTTTGCCGATGCCGCCGAAAGGATCGCGAAGGATGGCTCGGACGAGCTCGAGCAGGCGTTTCGCTGTGCGCCGGTCGGTTTCAACCCAGTACTGAAGATCCTCGAGAAACTCAGGGTGACACACGGCTACCCGTTCGCCCTCACGCATCCAAATCGACCCTTCTCTGCAATTCTGCGAGGGGGATGTCGGGCAAGGTCTCGGAGCGCGCCCGCGCCAAGGCCGAGAGCAGCCGCTCGGCGTTCTTTGCCGACCGCAGCAGGTGTGCGGTTTCGACCAGGCTTTCCAGCTCATCAGCAGCGATCATGGCCACATCCCCGCCGGATCGGCGCCGCACCAGGATCACCTCGCGGTCGTCGACCGCACGATCCATCAGCGACTTGAGTTGCTCGCGAGCCTGGCTGTAAGTGGTTTCGATGGTCATGGCGGTCTCGATGAGTTGTACGGAACTATTGTACAGAATTGCCGGCTTCAATGCCGCGCCGGCTCATACTCTGCTACCAGTAGCCTCAGCTGGTTTCGCACTTCGTCGTCCGACACCGGGCCGTCCTGCTGCAGCCACGGCAGCAGGTTCTCCAGAAAGCCGTTCTGTACTGCGCGGTTGCACGCAATCCGCAGCTTTGGATGGTGCGTCTCGCGCGTGTGTTCGTCATCCGCCAGCAGTTCCTCGTAGAGCTTCTCGCCGGGGCGCAGGCCGGTGAACTCGATGCGGATCTCGTCCTCACCATAGCCGGACAGCCGGATCATGTTGCGCGCCAGGTCGACGATCTTTACCGGTTCGCCCATGTCGAGCACGAAGGTCTCGCCCCCGTGTCCCATTGTCGCCGCCTGCAGCACCAGTTGTGCCGCCTCCGGTATCGACATGAAGTAACGGTTGATCTCGGGGTGGGTGACGGTGACCGGGCCACCATGCGCGATCTGTTCGGCAAACTTTGGGATCACGCTGCCGGTGCTGCCCAGCACGTTGCCGAAGCGCACGATCTCGAACTGCGTGCCCGTCTCAGCCCGGTCCTGCAAGGCCTCGCACACCATCTCGGCGACACGCTTCGTCGCCCCCATAACGTTGGTCGGATTGACCGCCTTGTCGGTCGAGATCAGCACGAAACACTTGGCCCTGTGCCGCTGGGCGTGCACCGCCGCCTGGTAGGTGCCGAGAATGTTGTTGCGCACCGCCTGCCACGCGTTGCCCACTTCCATCAACGGCACATGCTTGTAGGCCGCCGCGTGGAACACCAGTTCCGGCTTCCAGGCCGCGAAGACTTCCTGCAGCCGGAGCGAATCCTTCACGTCGCCGGCGAGCGGCACGATCTCGACGTCCGCCCTGTGCGTGCGGAACCACTGCTCGATGTTGTAGAGGGCAAACTCGCTCGCCTCGAGCAGCACCAGGCGTGCGGGCGCGAAGCGGGCGAGTTGCCGGCACAGTTCGCTGCCGATCGAGCCGCCCGCACCGGTGATCAATACCGATCTGCCGGTGACCATCTTCTCAACCTGATCGGTTTCGATCTGGACGGGCGAGCGGCCGAGCAGATCCTCGATCTCGACCGGTCGCATCGCGTTGATCGCGACCTTTCCGCTCATCAGGTCCTCGATGCCCGGCACGGTAAACACATGGGCGCCCGCACGCACCGCGATGTCCGCCGCCTTCTTGCGGACCTCGCCCGCGGCCGACGGCATCGCCAGGATCACATGGGCCGCCTTGTAGTCCTGCAACACCTGCGGCAGCACGTCGATCGCGCCCGCCACCGGATGGTTGTAGAGCTCGAGCCCCCACTTGGCCGGATCGTCGTCGACCAGCGCGACCACGCGCCAGTCGGGGCTCCGCTCCAGTTCGCGGATCAGCATCGCGCCGCCGGTACCGGCCCCGACCACCACGACTGGCTTTCCGGCCGCCTTCAGATCCCCGTAGAGACGATGCTCCTTCCACATCCGCCACGCGGCACGCCCGCCGCCCATCACCACCAACAGCAACAGCGGATAAAGCACCAGAACCGATCGCGGCACCACCGGCCCGCCGGTCCGGTCCATCGCGACCAGCGCGAACAGACCGATCGTGGAAACGACGACCGCCTTCAGCACGCGCTTGAGGTCGGGCAGGCTGGCGAATATCCACATGCCCCTGTACAGGCCCGCCCAGCGGCAGGCGAGGGCGTGGATTACGAGCAGGATGCCGAGCCCGAGAAGCACTTTGTCGGTGTACTGTCCGGGTAAGGTGAAGTTGAATCGAATCAGGAACCCACCCACCCACGCGATGACCACTGCAAGCAGGTCGAAGAGGAAGATCAGTACTGACCGTATTGAATTATTCATTGGAATTCATGGTGTGCCGCTGTGGAATCACGGTTCTCGATCAAACTTCCAGCGCGCCCGCCCGAAACTTGATCGCCAGGAGGACGAGCGGCACATAGGCAATCACGACACCCAGCACGCCGTCGAGCCTGCCCGTGCCAACGAGCAGGGCGATAGGCAGCAGCCATGCCAAGTTGATCACCCCGACGGCCAGTGTAACCGGCAGATGCCGGCCGAACTGCCGCGACGCGTATTGATAAGCATGGCTGCGATGCGCCTCGTACACCTTGTCGCCGCGCAACAGGCGGCGCACCAGGGTGAAGGTCGCATCCACCACGAACACCCCGAGCAGGATCACCCAGCTCCAGAACAGTGCCGGATCCACCCAGCCCGCCTGGATCGACATGATGCCCAGCACAATGCCCAGAAAACCGCTGCCGGCGTCGCCCATGAAGATCCGTGCGGGCGGAAAGTTCCAGTACAGAAATCCCGTCACCGCAGCGGCAAGCATTAGCGGCAAAAGAGCTAGGTTGGGCTTGTCGAGCAGCACATATAGCAGCGCCCCGCCCGCGCACACACAAATCGCCTCCACGCTGGCGATACCGTCGATGCCGTCCATGAAATTGTAGAGATTGAGCAGCCAGACCAGGTACACCGCCACCAAGGCGACCCCCAGCCAGCCGAGATCGAACTCTACCCCAAAAAGCTGCAAGGCCGGCGCGCCGCCCAGCCAGCCAAGCGCCCAGAAAGCCGCAACGAAGTGCGCGAGCAAGCGCCAGCGAGCGGCGATGTGGCCATGGTCATCCAAAAAACCCACCAAGGCGACGAATCCGCCCGCGCCAAGCAGCGCAAAACTCACGGACCAATCAATGCCGCCGCTTACAGTAATGAGCGCAAGCGCGAGCAGGAAGCTCACGACGATCGCAACCCCACCACCGCGCGGCGTCGGCACCGAGTGCGAGCTGCGCGCATTGGGGATATCCATCAGGCTCCGCGCAAGCGCGTACTTGCGCAAACAAAAGG
This sequence comes from Denitraticella aggregata, assembly GCF_048158365.1. Taxonomy (NCBI): domain Bacteria; kingdom Pseudomonadati; phylum Pseudomonadota; class Betaproteobacteria; order Rhodocyclales; family Zoogloeaceae; genus Denitraticella; species Denitraticella aggregata. The sequence goes on from NZ_JBLLNL010000007.1 coordinate 191,245, forward strand.
TCATCACCAAAGAGGCAAAAGCCACTAGGAAGATCAAAACCCACGGAATCATCGTTTCTGCTGCGCGAGAAAATGCCGAGCCGTCTTTTCAAGCGCAGCATCGACGCTGACCGGTGGCGTCCAGCCCAGCCGCTCTCGCGTGTGTTCGATGTCAACCTGCAATGATCCGCAAAGCTTTTGTGCGATGGATTGTTTTCCGAGAACTTTCGCTGCCGTCTCCAGCAACCACGCGGGTACCGGAAGCAAGCGTGGCCGCTTGCCGAGTGCCTGGGACATCCGCCGCAACAGCTCTGTTGTAGAAAGGTCCTCTCCGTCGCTCACCAGGAACGTCTGATTCGCCGCCTGCGGATGGTCGATACAGGTGACAATTAGATCGACGAGGTTGTCCAGTGCGACAAGACTGCGTTTGTTATGGATCGCGCCCAAAGGTAGAGGGATACCTTTATGTAGGCATCTCATCATGTTCAGGAAATTCGCCTTGACGCCGGGTCCGTAGACCAAGACCGGGCGAATGATGACGATCTCCATCTCCGTTTCGGCTGCGAGGGTTCGCAACTTACACTCCGCTTCCCACTTCGAAACGGCATACGGGTCAAGCGGGGCAGGCGCTTGCTCCGACGTGAAAGACCGTCCAGGCGAAGTGCCTTCGCCATTTACCTTAATCGAACTGATGAATACGAATCGCCGTACGCCTGCTGCCGAAGCTTGCGTCGCCAATCGCAGGGTGCTGTCTACGTTGAGACGACGAAACTCCGCAAGCGGATTAGCCGTATCGTCGTTCATGACGTGAACGCGCGCAGCGCAGTGGATCACAGTTGTAATGCTGTCCAGCGCTGGCCGCCAATCATGGGATGGGTCCAGCGTCGCCTCCACTACATCAAAGCCTTTCGGCCATTCAGGCGAATTTCGGCTTCGCACGGCAATACGCAATGCTCCGCGCTCTTGCAGCTGATGACACAATGCGCGGCCAACGAAGCCGCTTGCTCCTGTAACAAGCATCATAGGCAGGGCTCCTTGC